>NZ_VJZC01000432.1 GCF_009377185.1 Streptomyces spongiae | reverse complement strand
GGGCGGGGCAGCGGGGACCTGAGCGCGGAGACGACACGAGCGGGCGCACGGCGTCCACTCGGCGTGCGTGGCCGGCGGTCCGCAGCCCGCGGTTACGACGCCTGCGCGGCCCTGGTGCGTATCTGGAACTCGGTCCAAGGGACCAGGTCCATGCCGTCGTTGCACTCCTCGTACCAGCCCGTGCCGTCGAGCCAGGCGTGGAGCCACTCCGTGAGGGTGGGTGCGTCCACGTACCAGGCGTGGTCCGCCTCGTCGGCGTTCGGCTCGTAGAGCAGCACGGTGCCCTCGGTGGTGCGGCAGTCCACGCACGCGTACATTCCGCAACCCCAGTGGGATATGGGCAGTACGTGATCGGGCCAGGGCCACTCGGGGTCCTTGCGGCCGCTCTTCCGGTTGGCGAGGTACTGCGTGACGGCGGCGGGCTCGCCGGCGGGCGGGCTGTCGAGCAGGGGCAACAGGCCGTACTCAGGACCGAATCCACCGTCTCCTATGCGCAGGTAGAGCGCGGCGAGCAGCGGCGGCAGGGCGAATCCCAGGGCGGACTCGGCACGGGTGACGGCCGCCTCGTCCACGGGCGCGGGCAGCACGGGCCAGCCCCACGGGTGGGTGGTGCGGGCCTTGTCCGCCACACGGTCCAGCAACTGCTCGAACTCGGTCATGGGTTCATGATGCAGGCCGGCACTGACACTCGGGGCAGGCTGTGGACAAGCGGCTGTGGATAAGTGAGCGGGCGCTCAGCAGGAGGTCTGCGGTTGGCCCGCCCCGCGCCGCTCTACCAGCTGTGCGTGAACGCTTGGTCCGTGGGAACGATCTCACGTCCCAGGGGGAACAACGACACCGGGATGAGCTTGAAGTTGGCGATACCCAGGGGGATGCCGATGATCGTGACGCACAGGGCGATGCCCGTCACGATGTGGCCGAGTGCCAGCCACCAGCCGGCGAGGACCAGCCACAGCACGTTGCCGACGCAGGAGGGCGCGCCCGCGTCGCGGCGCTCGATGGTCGTGTACCCGAAGGGCCACAGGGCGTAGACGCCGATACGGAACGCGGCGACGCCGAACGGAATGCCGATAATCGTGATGCACAGCAGCAGCCCTGCCAGGAGGTAGGCGAGGAACAGCCAGAAGCCGCTCACGACGAGCCAAATGACGTTGAGGATTGTCTTCACTGTTGTCGACCTGCCATCTGCTCGAGACGGGCGATGCGCTCCGCCATCGGTGGGTGTGTCGAGAACATCTTGGAGAGCACCTGACCTGTGCGAAAGGGGTTCGCGATCATCATGTGGCTCGCGGTCTCGATGCGTGGCTCCGGGGGCAGCGGAAGCTGCTTGGTGCCTGCCTCGAGCTTGCGCAGGGCGCTCGCGAGGGCCAGGGGGTCGCCGGTCAGCTGGGCACCGGACGCGTCCGCCTCGTACTCGCGGGAGCGGCTGATGGCCAGCTGGATCAGGGATGCGGCGAGGGGGCCCAGGATCAGGATCAGCAGCATGCCGAGGATGCCGGGTCCCTCGTCGTCGTCGGAGCGGCCGATGGGGATCAGCCAGGCGAAGTTGACCAGGAACATGATCACCGAAGCGAGTGCACCGGCGACCGATGAGATCAGGATGTCTCGGTTGTAGACATGGCTCAACTCGTGGCCGATGACTCCGCGCAGCTCACGCTCGTCCAGGAGGCGCAGGATGCCGTCGGTGCAGCACACCGCCGCGTTGCGCGGGTTGCGTCCCGTCGCGAACGCGTTGGGCGCGTCCGTCGGGGAGATGTACAGGCGGGGCATGGGCTGGCGGGCCTGGGTGGAGAGCTCGCGGACCATGCGGTAGAGGGCGGGGGCTTCGAACTCGCTCACCGGGCGCGCGCGCATCGCGCGTAGAGCCAGCTTGTCGCTTTTCCAGTACGCGTACGCGTTCGTGCCGAGTGCGACGGCCAGCGCCACGATGAGGCCCGTACGCCCGAAGAAGCTGCCGATGAGGATGATGAGTGCGGACAGCCCCCCGAGGAGTACGGCGGTCCTGAGCCCGTTGTGCCGGCGGTGCACGGTACGCCCTCCAGGTCGTGCGGCAGGGGAACCCTTGCTTGCGGATGCTGTTGACTCCACTTCTCAGTGGACGCTCCCGTACTGGTCAACGCCAGGCGGGGAGCCCTAGTTCCCTTGTGCGTGCTGGGGCGCCTCGACCGTACGGGTGAGGGGCGCGGCGCCAGGCCCCACGCGCGCACGGTGGCTCGGGTGCCCCATGCGTGCGCGTGGATGCCGTGGCGGGTCAGAAGAGGCCGGTGCCGGAGAAGCGCAGGACCAGCTGGGGCGCTCCGGACAGAGCGATTGCGAAAACTCCGGTCAGGGCGATGGCCGCCGTCAGCGGAGCGGGTACGCGGTGCTTCTCGGGCTCGTCCTCAGGGGCACGGAACAGCAGGGCCGTCCATTGGAGGTAGTAGAAGAGGGCGATCACGACGTTGACGGCCATGACCACGGCGAGCCAGCCGAGGCCCGCGTCGACGGCCGCCGAGAAGACGGTGACCTTGGCGAAGAGGCCGATGATGCCTGGCGGGAGCCCGGCGAGGCAGAGCAGGAAGAAGCCGAGGAGCAGGGCGGTGAGGGGGCTGGCCGCGTACAGGCCGCGGTAGTCGCTGACGCGGTTCAGCGGCTTCGTGCGGGCCACGAGCGCGGCCACCGCGAAGGCGCCGAGGTTCACCGCCGCGTACATCAGGGCGTAGGCGACGGTGGAGCCGATCGCCTTCTCGGCGTCGTCGGAGTACGCGGCCGCCGCTATCGGCACAAGGAGGTAGCCCGCCTGGCCGACGGAGGACCACGCGAGGAGCCGTACCGCGCTGTACGCGCGCGTGGCCTGCTGCCGGAGGGCGCCGACGTTTCCGACGGTCATGGTGAGGGCGGCCAGCGCGGCGAGCGCGGGGCCCCAGACGTCGGCGTACGACGGGAGGGCGACGACGGTGACGAGTATCAGGCCGGAGAAGCCCACCGCCTTGCCGACGACCGACAGGTAGGCGGCCACGGGCAGCGGGGCTCCCACGTAGGTGTCGGGCACCCAGAAGTGGAACGGTACGGCGGCCGTCTTGAAGGCGAAGCCGATGAGGGTGAGGACGACGCCGGCTTGGGCGAGGGTGTGGAACTGACTGTCGACCTGGCGGATCCCGTCGGCGATCTCGGTGAGGTACAGGGTGCCCGTGGAGGCGTACACGAAGCTGATGCCCATCAGGCTCACGGCGGTCGCCGTGACCGAGGACAGGAAGAACTTCAGGGCGGCTTCGGAGGACCTCTTGTCGCCGTGCCGGATGCCGACGAGGGCGAAGGCGGGCAGGGAGGCGACTTCCAGGGCGACGATGAGGGTCGCCAGGTCGCGCGCCGCGGGCAGGAGGGCGGCGCCCGCGGCGGACGACAGCAGCAGGAACCAGAACTCCCCTTCGGGGAGTTCCTTCTTGGCGTCCTTCAGAGCCGTCATCGACAGCAGTGCGGCGAGGAGGGCACCACCGAGGACGAGGAACTGGATGACGAGCGTGAACCGGTCCGCCGTGTAGCTGCAGACGTCTCCGTCGCCGGTCAGGCAGAAGGTCGAGCGGTCGCCGTCCAGAAGGGGCAGCAGCGCGAGGGTGGACGCGGCGAGGCCCGCGACCGACACCCAGCCGAGGAGTGCCTTCTTGCTGTCGTCGACGAAGAGGTCGGTGACGAGTACGAGGAGTCCGACGACCGCCGCGATGGTGGGCGGCGCGATCGCGACCCAGTCGACGGACTGGACCACGGTCTGGGCCAGGGAGCTCATCGGGTGCCTCCTGCGAGGAGCTGCTGCACGGCCGGGTCGGTCAGGCCGAGGAGTGCCGCGGGCCAGAGGCCGGCGAGGACGGTGAGGGCGACGAGCGGGGTCCAGGCGGCGAACTCGTACGTCTGGACGTCGGTCAGCCTCGGGCCTTCCTTCGGGACGGCGCCCATGCAGACGCGGCGGACGACGACGAGCAGGTACGCGGCGGTGAGCAGTGTGCCGAACGCGGCGATCGCCATGAAGGTGAGGAAGGCGGGGCGGCTGAGGCCGTCGGCGGGCTGGAACGCGCCGAACAGCGCCAGCATCTCGCCCCAGAATCCGGCGAGGCCGGGCAGTCCGAGTGAGGCGACGGCGGCGAAGGCGAGCAGGCCGCCGAGGCGGGGCGCCTTGCCGTAGAGGGCGGCGCCGGTTTCCTGGGCAAGGGTGTCGAGGTCGGTGGTGCCCGTACGGTCCTTGAGGGCGCCGACCAGGAAGAAGAGCAGGCCCGTGATGAGGCCGTGGGCGATGTTCGCGAAGAGCGCGCCGTTCACGCCGGTCGGGGTCATCGTCGCGATGCCGAGGAGGACGAAGCCCATGTGGCCGACGGAGGAGTAGGCGATGAGGCGCTTGAGGTCGCCCTTGGCTCCCTGCTTGGCGAGGGCGAGGCAGGCCAGCGAGCCGTAGATGATGCCGACGACCGCGAAGGCCGCGAGGTACGGCGCGAAGGTCTGCATGCCGTCGGGTGTGATCGGCAGGAGGATCCGGACGAACCCGTACGTACCCATCTTCAGCAGCACGCCGGCCAGCAGGACCGAGCCGACGGTCGGCGCCGCGGTGTGGGCGTCCGGCAGCCAGCTGTGCAGCGGCCACATCGGCGTCTTGACCGCGAGCCCGATTCCGACCGCCAAAGCGGCGATGACCTGCACGGATGTGGTGAGCGACGGGTCGTTGTCAGTGGCGAGTGCCACCATGTCGAATGTGCCCGCCTTGATTCCGATCAGGAGCAGGCCCAGCAGCATGACGACGGAGCCGAGCAGTGTGTAGAGGATGAACTTCCAGGCGGACCGGGTCCGTTGCTCACCGCCCCAGCGGGCGATGAGGAAGTACATCGGGATGAGGACCATCTCGAAGGCGAGGAAGAAGAGCAGAAGGTCGAGGACGGCGAAGGTCGCGAGGGTGCCGGACTCGAGGACGAGCAGCAGCGCGACGAAGGCCTTCGGGGACGGGCCCGCGGGCATCTTGAAGTAGGAGTACAGCGCGCAGAGGAAGGTCAGCAGCGCGGTCAGGACCAGAAGGGGGAGAGAGATGCCGTCGATGCCGAGGTGGATGCGCACGTCGAGTGCGGGGATCCAGCTGATGTCCGTGCTGGCCTGCATCTTCGACGGATGGTCGTGGTCGAAGCCGAGCGCGAGGACGATCGCGGCGATGAGGACGACACCGGTCACGGTCACGCCGTGGCGGAGTACGGCCTGGTCGGGTGACTTCCCCTTCAGCCCCGGCGGGGCGGGCAGGAGAGCCGCGGCGGCGCCGAGGAGCGGGCCGACGACGACGAACGCCAGAAGGAACTGCATCACGGACTCGTTGATATCGATCACGCCTGCTCACGCTCCCGTGGCGGCGAGGACGACGGCTACCGCGAGGACGACGGTGCCGGCGAGCAGCGCGCTCACATAGGTCTGCACATTGCCGGTCTGGGCGCGCCGCACGGCCGCGCCGAGCAGTCGGGGGACGGCGCCGGCGCCGTGTACGTAGGTGTCGACGACCTCGCGGTCGAGGAACCGGACGAGACTCGCTCCGGCCTGGACCGGTCGGACGAAGAGCGTCGTGTACACGGCGTCGAGGTGGAAGCCGACAGCGGCGTGCCGGTGCAGTGGACCGAGCAGGAGCCGGCCCGGGTCCGCCGGGTCGGGGGCGGCGGCCACGTCCCCGTACGCGGGCGCGTGGCTCGCGATGGCCTCGGCCTCGACCTGGGCGGCGTCACCCTCGGGGTGGGCGGCGACCGCGCCCAGCGGGACACGGGCCGCCAGCGCGGTGGTGTGCTTCCAGGCGCCGTACGTCACCAGTCCGCCGACCAGGGCGACGCCCGTGCTGAGCACGGCCGTCGTGAGGGTCGGGGTCAGGTCGCGTCCGTCGAACCAGTCGGGCAGCGGTCCCGTGAGCAGGCCGAAGGCGAGCGACGGGACGGCGAGGAGCCACAGCACGGCGTTCATGGCCAGCGGCTGTTTGCCGTGGTCGGGGGCCTCGGCGCCCCGGCCGTGGAAGGCGAGCAGCCACAGGCGCATGGCGTACGCGGCGGTGAGCAGGGCCGTGAGCAGGCCGGAGACGAGGACGATCCAGCCGGCGGAGCCGGGGATGCCCGCGGCGTGGCCGGTGGCGACGTGTTCGGCGGCGCCGAGGACGGCCTCCTTGGTGAAGAAGCCGCTGAAGGGCGGGATCGCGGCGAGGGCGAGGAGCGCCACGGTCATCGTCCAGTATGCGTCGGGGACGCGGTCGCGCAGGCCCTTCATGCGGGACATGGCGGCCAGCGAGTTGGTGCCGGCGGCGTGGATGATCACGCCGGCCGCGAGGAACAACAGCGCCTTGAAGGCGCCGTGTGAGAGGAGGTGGAAGACGGCGGCACCGCGGTCGCCGACGGCGAGGGCGCCGGTCATGTAGCCGAGCTGGCCGATCGTCGAGTACGCGAGGACGCGCTTGATGTCGTCCTGGGCGAGCGCGGCGAGGCCGGAGCCGACCATCGTGACCGCGGCCATGACGGCCATGACGAGCAGGGCCGCAGAGGAGGCGGCGAAGACCGGGAGGAGCCGGGCGATGAAGTAGACACCGGCGGCGACCATCGTGGCGGCGTGGATCAGCGCGGAGACGGGCGTGGGGCCCGCCATCGCGTCGGGGAGCCAGGTGTGGAGCGGGAACTGCGCCGACTTGCCCGCCACACCGGCCAGGAGCAGCAGGGCGATGAGCGTCGGGTGGTCGAGTCCGCCGCTCGCGACCGCGCCCAGGACGGTCGTGATGCGGAAGGACCCGGCGTCCACGGCGAGCGCGAACAGGCCGATGAGGAAGGGGACATCGCCGAGCTTGGTGACCAGGAAGGCCTTGATGGAGGCGGCGCGGGCCTCCGGGGTCTCCCAGTAGTGGCCGACCAGGAAGTACGAGCAGATGCCCATGATCTCCCAGCCGACCAGCAGCACCATCAGGTCGCCGGAGTAGACGACGAGCAGCATCGCGGAGGTGAACAGGGAGACGAGAGCGGCGTAGGAGGGGTAGCGCGGG
The DNA here is from genome assembly GCF_009377185.1 of Streptomyces spongiae. Classification (GTDB taxonomy): domain Bacteria; phylum Actinomycetota; class Actinomycetes; order Streptomycetales; family Streptomycetaceae; genus Streptomyces; species Streptomyces spongiae. Next base: position 1,591 of record NZ_VJZC01000432.1, on the reverse strand, counting down.
TCGTCGCGCAGGTAGCCCGTCGAGTAGATCTGCACGCAGGTCGCGACCAGGCCGACCAGGACGGCGACGAGTGCGGCGAAGCCGTCGATGTGCAGGGCGAGGTCGATGGGCACCGAGCCGGTGGGCGTGAGTTCGGTGGTGGCGTCGATGGCCCGGCCACCGCCGTGCCGTACGGCGACCAGCACGGCGAGCGCGAAGGCCGTGAGGGTCGGCAGGACGGCGAGGGGGCGGACGAACCCGGGGGCCGTGCGGCCCAGGAGCAGGCCGGCCGCGGCGCCGAGGAACGGAAGGAGGGGGACGAGGACGGCGAGGGTGGTCGTGGTCACGCAGTGGCCTCAGCCTTCTGGGCCGCGGGGGCTTCGCTGTCGGGGCTGCCGGTGTCATGGCCGTCGGTTTCGTGGCCCTCGGCGGTGTCGCGGAGCTTGTCGATGTCGGCGGTGCCGCGGTTGCGGTGGACGGCGAGCACGATCGCCAGACCGATGCCGATCTCGGCGGCGGCGATGGCGATGGTGAACAGGGTCAGGGCCTGGCCGGAGTGCAGGGTCTCCTCGGCGGCCTTGCTGAGCCAGACGTCGAAGGCGACGAGGTTGAGGTTGACGGCGTTGAGCATCAGCTCGACCGACATGAGGACCAGGATGGCGTTGCGGCGGGCGAGGACGCCGTACAGGCCCGTGCAGAAGAGGAGGGCGGAGAGCACGGCGGGGTAGGCGAGGTGCATCAGCGGGCCCTTTCCTTGTCTGCGTCTGCCTTGCCGCCGGTTGCCGTGTCGGCAGCGTTCGTCTTCGCCTTGCGGGAGAGGACGATCGCGCCGACGAGGGCGGCGAGGAGGAGGACGGAGAGGGCCTCGAAGGGGAGGACCCAGTTCTGGAAGAGGGCCTTGCCGGTGACCTCGGTGGAACCGGCGGCGGCGCCGTCCAGGTCGATCCATGTGGCGCGGAAGGCGTCGACGACGACCCAGACCAGGGCGGCCGCCGAGGCGACGGCCACGGTGAGGGCGGCCCAGCGGTTGCCGGAGTCGGCGTCCGGGGAGCGGCCGATGGGGGCCCTGGTGAGCATCAGACCGAACAGGAGGAGGACCACGACGGAACCGACGTAGATGAGGACCTGCACCCAGGCGATGAACTCGGCTGTGAGCAGGAGGTACTCGACGGCGAGGCCGCCGAGCGTGACCACCAGCCACAGGGCGGCGTGCACCAGCTGCCGGGTGGTGACGGTGACGATCGCGGCGCCGAGGGTGACCAGGCCGACGAGGAGGAAGGCGATCTCGACACCGGTCGGCGAGAGGAAGCCGTGGGTGTCGGCGGTGGTGGTCGTGGCACTGGCCGCCGTGGTCGTGGTGTGCGCCACCGTGGCGGCGGCTGCGGCGAGGCTCACGACTCTCCTTCCTGCGGCTTCGGAGTGGTGTCGGAGTCGGGCTCGGCCTCGGGCCGGGGCCGTGCCTGGGCCTCCGACTCGGCTTGCGCTTCCGACTCGGCCTGGGCTTCCGACTCGGCCTGCGCTTCCGACTCGGCCTGGGCGGCGGCGGCCAGTTTCTCCGCGGACTTGCGGGCCGCGGCGAGCTCCTTCGGTTCCTCCGCGCCGGGGTCGAGGG
>NZ_VJZC01000431.1 GCF_009377185.1 Streptomyces spongiae | reverse complement strand
GGGGCACGCCGAGCGGGGCCGGGGCGGCCGGGTCGTACTCGGGCTCGCTCTCGCGCTCCGGATCGGGCACGACGGGCTCCGGGACCCCCTCCTGCGGGGGCCCGGCCGCTGGCACAGAGTCGCTCATGCCCAGACGCTACCTCGAAGCCCCTGGATACCGTCCACGAAGCCCTGGGGTACCGTCGACCGCGATGGCCACGATTGAGGAGTGCCACAGCGCACTCGAAAAGCTCTCGCAGAACCTCGCGGGCGCCGACGGCGACGTCCGCAGCGCCGCCGCGCTCGACCGTTCGCTCAGCTGCCGGATCACCGACCTGGACGTGACCTTCGTCGGCCGTCTGACGGACGGCAGGATCGTGGTGGAGGACACGCTCCAGGGGCCGCCGCGGGAGAAGGCCGACATCCGCCTCACGATGACCGGCGACGACCTGGTCTCGATGGTCAACGGCGAGCTCAACTTCGCGAGGGCCTGGGGTTCCGGCCGGGTCAAGCTGGAGGCGGGCCTGCTCGATCTCCTGCGCCTCAGGAAGCTCCTGTAGCCCTGTAGCCCTGTCCGTAGCCCTGTAGCCCTCCTGCAGCCGTTTCCGTAGCCGTCCTGCGCCCTCTTGCCCGGCAGCGGGTCCGTGCGGTCAGGAAGCCTCCGCGGCGACCACCCGGGTGCGCGCCTTCCGGGCCGCCGGCACCACCAGGGGCGTCCCCGTCTCCGGGTCGTCGATGACCTGGCAGCGCAGCCCGAAGACCTCCTCGACCAGCTCGGCCGTGACGATGTCGGTCGGCGCCCCCTCGGCGATCACCTCGCCGCCGCGCAGGGCGATGAGGTGGGTGGCGTACCGGGCGGCATGGTTGAGGTCGTGCAGCACCGCCACCAGCGTCCGCCCCTGCTCCTCGTGGAGCTCGGCGCACAGGTCGAGCACGTCGATCTGGTGCTGGATGTCCAGGTAGGTCGTCGGCTCGTCGAGGAGGAGCAGCGGTGTCTGCTGGGCGAGCGCCATGGCGATCCACACGCGCTGCCGCTGGCCGCCGGAGAGCTCGTCTACGTACCGCTCCGCGAGCTCGGCGACTCCGGTCGACTCCATCGACTCCCGTACGACCCGCTCGTCCTCGGTCGACCACTGCCGCAGCAGCCCCTGGTGCGGATAGCGGCCGCGCCCCACCAGGTCGCCGACCGTGATCCCGTCGGGCGCTATCGACGACTGCGGCAGCAGCCCGAGCGTGCGGGCGACCTTCTTCGCGGGCATCGACTGGATGACGCTCCCGTCCAGCAGCACCCGCCCCTGGGACGGCTTCAGCATCCGCGAAAGGGCGCGCAGCAGTGTCGACTTGCCGCAGGCGTTGGGGCCGACGATCACGGTGAACGAGTTGTCGGGGATCTCCACCGACAGCTGCTCGGCGATGACCCGCTGGTCATAGGCGAGGGTGACGTTCTCGGCGGACAGGCGGTTCACGGTGCTCCTCGTACTCGTCGTGCTGGTCGTACTCGTCGTGCTCGTCGTGCTCGTCGTGCTCGTCGTGCTCGTCGTGCTCGTCTTGTCGTTCTCGTGCGCCGACGCGCCGCTCATATCCGTCCGGCCCTCCGCTCGGTGACCAGCAGCCACAGAAGATAGACACCGCCGAGGACCCCGGTCACCACGCCCACGGGCAGCTGGTCGGCACCGAAGGCCCGCTGCGAGGCGAGGTCCGCGGCGATCAGCAGGGTCGCGCCCATGCACATGGACGCCACGAGGTTCGGTCCCGGAGAGCGGGTCAGCCGCCGGGCGAGCTGCGGTGCGGTCAGCGCGACGAAGCCGACCGGCCCCGCGGCGGCGGTCGCCCCGGCGGTGAGCAGCACGGCCGCCACCATCAGCAGCAGCCGTACGCGCTCGACGCGCACCCCGAGGGCGTACGACACGTCGTCGCCCATCTCCGTCAGCCGCAGCCCGCGCGCGTTCGCCAGCACCAACGGTACGAGGACGACGCACATCCAGAGCAGCGGCCAGACCTGGGACCAGTCACGGCCGTTGAGGGAGCCCGTCATCCACACCACCGCGCGAGCCGCGTCGACGAGGTCGGCCTTGGTGATCAGATAGCCGTTGACGGCGGTGACGATCGCCGACACGCCGATGCCGACCAGCACCAGCCGGTAGCCGTGCACGCCCCGCTTCCAGGCCAGCAGATAGATCGCCAGCCCGGTCGCGAGACCACCGACGAGCGCCCCCACCGTGACCTGCCCCGCAGAGCCCGAGAACAGCACGATCATGACGAGCGCGCCGGCGGTCGAACCCTGCGCGAGGCCGAGTACGTCCGGACTGCCCAGCGGATTGCGGGAGATGGACTGGAAGAGCGCACCGCCGAGCCCGAGCGAGGCGCCGACCAGCAGTCCGACGAGGACACGCGGCAGCCGCAACTCGTTGACGATGAACTCCTGGCCCTGGTTGCCGTCGCCCACCAGCGCCTTGAGCACGTCGGCGGCCGGGATCGGGAAGTCGCCCGTGCCGATCAGGACGACGCTCGCGGTGAGCACGGCCAGCAGCAGCGCGACCACGACGGTGGACGCCCGCACGTCCACCCGCAACGAGAGCCCGCCCGGGGTGCGGACGGTGCGGGTGCCCGGGGCGTGGTCGTGGGTGCCCGGCTCCGGTACGCCGGACTTGCGCAGGGCTGTTTTGCTCATGACCTTCACAGCTGTGCCGTCCTCCGCCGCCGTACGAGAAAGATGAAGACCGGGCCGCCGAGCACCGCGGTGACGATGCCGACCTGGAGCTCCGCCGGCCGCGCCACCATCCGTCCGAGGACATCGGCGCCGAGCAGCAGCACGGGCGACAGGATCGTCGCGTACGGCAGGATCCAGCGCAGGTCGGGCCCGGTGAAGGACCGTACGACGTGCGGGACCATCAGCCCGACGAACACGATCGGCCCGCACGCGGCGGTCGCGGCCCCGCACAGCACGGTGGCGGCGGCCATCGCGAGGGCGCGGGTGCGGCCCAGGTTGGCGCCGAGCGCGCGGGCTGTGTCGTCGCCCATGGCCAACGCGTTCAGCGGCCGGGCGAGGAACAGCGCGAGGACCAGACCGGCCCCGAGGAACGGCAGGACCTGTGTGATGGTCGAGTCGGTCGCCGAGGCCAGCGAACCCACTGTCCAGAAGCGCATCTTGCCGAGCGCCGCCTCGTCCATGATCATCACGGCCTGGAGGTAGCCGTAGAGCGCGGCCGTGATCGCGGTACCGGCGAGCGCGAGCCGCACGGGCGTCGCCCCGCGGCTGCCGCCGAGGAACCAGACCAGCGCCCCGACGCCGGCCGCGCCGAGGAACGCGAACCACACATAGCCGCGCAGCGAGGTGACGCCGAAGAACGTCATGGCGGTGACGACCGCGGCGGACGCGCCCGCGTTGATGCCGAGCAGCCCGGGGTCGGCCAGCGGGTTGCGGGTCAGGGCCTGGAGCAGGGCACCGGACAGGCCGAGCGCGGCCCCGGCGAGGAGCCCGAGGAGGGTGCGGGCCAGACGCTCACCGACGACGACGTCGCCGTACGTCCCCGAGTCGTCGAACAGGCCGTGCCAGACCTGCTCCAACGAGAGCTCTTTCGCACCGATCGCGATGCTGGCCAGGGCGACGAGGACCAGGATCCCCAAGGAAAGGAGGAGTCCCACTGTCCGTATCGCCCGATGCTTGGGGGGCGCCGCGGTGGTCACCGCGCGCTGCTCGGGAGGACTGTCGACAAACACCTGGTTAGGTTAGCCTACCCTCTATTTTGTCTCGATACCGCGTTGCGTCCCTCGACGCCCCTGGGCGAGGGAAGGGCTCCACAGTGAACTCCTCGGCTCCCGCAGGCCGGTCACGGCCTGACGGTCCGACAGACGGTCCGGGCCGCGGCGGGCGGACGAGCGCACCCCGGCCCCGCGCCCGCCGACCGCGCCCTCACACCCCCAACCGCGCCAGCGCCTTCCCCCCGTCCAGCCCGCACGAGCCGTCCCCGGCCGCCGTCCAGGCCGCCGCGCACAGCGCACGCAGCCCGTCGAGCACCTCGCCCTCGCCCTCCAGCTCCAGCCGTCCGGTCCCGGCCGTCGCCGTCCAGCCACCGCAGCGGAACCCGCCGTCCGCTCCGACGACCTCGGGCTGCCCGGTGAGCAGCCCCCGCAGATCCGCGTCGACGAACGTCGGCCGGTGCTGCGGCGGCGCGGCCAGCAGCTGCGCGCCGTCGGTGACCCCGGTCAGCACGAGCAGCGAGTCCACCTCGCCGTTGAAGGCTCCCTCGATGTCCGTGTCCAGCCGGTCCCCGATCACGAGCGGCCGCTCGGCACCCGTGCGCAGGATCGTCTCCCGGTGCATCGGAGGCAGCGGCTTGCCCGCCACCTGCGGTTCGGCGCCTGTGGCGATCCGTACGACCTCCACCGCCGCCCCGTTCCCGGGCGCGATGCCACGCGCACTCGGGATGGTGAGATCGGTGTTGGACGCGAACCACGGCACCCCGCGCGACACGGCGTAGCACGCCTCGGCGAACCGCCCCCACGGCAGCTCGGGACCTCCGTAGCCCTGTACCACCGCCACCGGATCGTCGTCGGCGGACACCACGGGCTCCAGCCCCCGCTCCCGCAGCGCCACCCGCAGCCCGTCCCCGCCGATCACCAGCACCCGCGCCCCGGCGGGCACCTGCTCACTGATGAGCCGGGCCACGGCCTGTGCCGAGGTGATGACGTCACCGGCCTCTGTCGGTATCCCCAGCGCCGTGAGATGCGCGGCCACGGTGTCGGGCGTCCGCAGCGCGTTGTTCGTGACGTACGCCAGGTGCATCCCGCCCGCGCGGGCCGTGCCGAGCGACTCCACGGCGTGCGCGATCGCGCTCCCGCCCGCGTACACCACGCCGTCCAGATCGAGCAGCGCCGTGTCGTACGCCTCGCTCAGGGGCCGCCCACTCCCCTCGGGACGCGTCCTGACGGTCTGGCTCATTGCACATCGCTCCTCGGTGGATCGGCTGGGAGATCTCCCGATCTCTCCGTCCGATCATCGCGCATACCACTGACACCCATACGATGCCTCAATGAACTACGCAGGTCCCGCGGAGGAGACCCCGGCGCGCAGCGGCCTCGAACTGTCCCCGTTCCGGGGCCTTCGCTACGCCCCCGACCGGGTCGGCAGCCTGGCCGCGGTCACGTCCCCGCCGTACGACGTGGTCGTGCGCCCCGACGGTCTGCTCCACCTCGAGTCCGCCGACCCGCACAACATCGTCCGCCTGATCCTCCCCCAGGCCACCACCCCCACGGCCCGCAACGACCAGGCGGCCGCCACCCTGTGCCACTGGCTCTCCGAGGGAGTCCTGGTCGCGGACGAGAAGCCCGGCCTGTACGTGTACGAGCAGCACGACGGCGGCGGCATGCTGCAGCGCGGCGTCATAGGCGCCCTCCGGCTGTCGGAACCCCCGGACGGCGTGGTCCTCCCCCACGAGGACGTCATGCCCCACGTGGTCGACGACCGCGCGGCCCTCATGCGCGCCACCCGCGCCAACCTCGAACCGCTGCTCCTGACGTACCGCGGGAACGGTTCGGCAACCGGCACGCGAGCCGTCATCGAGCGCACCGCCGAACGCCCGCCACTCCTCTCCACGACCACGGAGGACGGCTTCAGCCACCGTCTGTGGGCCGTCACGGACCCGTCCGACCTCGCCGAGATCCGCTCGGACCTCGCCCACCACCAGGCCCTCATCGCCGACGGCCACCACCGCTGGGCGACCTACCTGCGTCTACGCGCGGAGCACCCGTCCCCCAGCCCGTGGGACCACGGTCTGGTCCTCCTGGTCGACACGGCCCGCTACCCGCTCCGCGTCCGCGCCATCCACCGCCTCCTGCACCAACTCCCGCTGCCGGAAGCGCTGTCAGCCGTGGCGGGCCACTTCCGCGTCCGCCGCCTCGACGTCCCGCTCCCCGAGGCCCTCGCGGCCCTGGCGGACGCGTCCTGCGAGAGCAACGCCTTTCTGCTCGCCGGCGACGGCGCCTTCCACCTCCTGGACCACCCGGACCCCGCTCTCCTGGACCGTACGGTCCCCACGGGTCATCCTGCGGCCTGGCGCACCCTGGACGCGACGGTGCTGCACGCCACGCTCCTCGACCACGTGTGGCACATCCCGGAGGACTCCCCCGCGCACGTCGCGTACGTCCATGACGCGGCGGCCACCGTCGCCAAGGCGGAGCGGGACGGCGGCACAGCGGTCCTGATGCACCCCGTCCGCGAGGAGGTGGTGCGCGACCTGGCCCTCCAGGGCGTCACCATGCCCCGCAAGTCCACGTCGTTCGGCCCCAAGCCGGCGTCGGGTCTGGTGCTGAGGGCGCTGGAGATCTGAGAACGCGAAAGGGCGGGACCGTACGTCACGGTCCCGCCCTTCAGCCACTCACACCACGCACATCAGCTCTTGTCGTCCTCTGAACCGCCCTCGGTGGGGGCGCCCTCGGGCTCATCCTCGTTCTCGTCGAAGGCGTCGACGAACTCGACGCCGTCCAACTCCGCGAGCCGGTCGGAGGCGTCGGTGCTGCCGTCCTTGTCGGCCTCGACGGCCTTGGCGAACCACTCGCGCGCCTCGCCCTCACGTCCGGCGGCGAGCAACGCGTCGGCGTACGCGTACCGCAGCCGCGCGGTCCACGGCTGGACGGAGTTGGAGGCCAACTCCGGGCTCTGCAGCGTCACGATGGCCGCCTCGAGCTGACCCATGTCCCGCCGTGCGCCGGCGGCCACGAGCCGCATCTCGACCTGCCCGGCCTTGTCCAGCTTGTGCACCTCGGGCGCCCCGGCCATGTCCAGCGCCTTCTCGGGCCGCCCGAGGCCGCGCTCGCAGTCGGCCATGACGGGCCACAGGTCGATGTTCCCGGTCATACGCCGAGCCGCCCGGAACTCGGCGAGGGCCTCGCTGTACTTCTGGTTCGCGTACGCGGCGAACCCGCCGGCCTCCCGTACGGCGGCGACGCGCGAGGCGAGCCGCAGGGCCACCCTGGAGTAGCCGTACGCGCCTTCGGGGTCCTCATCAATGAGCTTGGCGACCATCACCAGGTTCTTGGCGACGTCCTCGGCAAGCCCCTTGGGCAGGCTCTGCAGCTCCTGCCGTACGTCCTTGTCGATCTCCTCGCCGGTGACGTCCTCGGGGATCGGCAGCCGCTTGATCGGCTCACGGTCCCGCTCCCTCTCCCGCTCCTCACGGAAACGCCCGCCACCACGCCGGTCGTCGCCCCGCCCACCACGGAAACCGCCGGGGCGCCCGGGTCGCCCACCACGGTCACGATCGTCGCGGCGGGGGCCACGACCACGATCGTCACGGCCGCGATCGTCACGGCCGCGGTCATCACGACCGCGGTAGCCACCGCGCTCACCGCGGCTGTCGTCCCGCCGGAAGCCACCACGGTCCGGCCGCTGCTCCCGCCGCTCCCCGCGCTCGCTCCGCTCATCCCGACGGAACCCGGAACGCTCGCCGTCCCTACGGTCGTCCCGCCGGTCGTCCCGCCGGTCGAACCTGCGATCGTCACGGCGGTCATCGCGCCGATCGTCACGGCGGTCGTCACGGCGGTCGTAGCCGCGGTCATCACGCCGGTCGTCACGCGCGCGGAACCCACCACGGCTGTCATCCCGGCGGAAACCACCGCGATCACCGCGATCACCGCGGTCTCCGCGCTCACCACGCTCGTCACGCCGGAACCCACGGTCGCGGTCACGGTCGTCACGGCGGAACCCGCCACGGTCGCCCCGCTCACCGTCACGCCGGTCATCCCGACGGTCGTCACGCCGGCCTCCGGAGCCACCGCCGTAGCCGCCGCGGGTGTCGTCACGCCGGAACCCACCACGGTCGTGCCGCTCGCCACGATCGCCACGGTCATCACGGCGGAACCCGGGACGCGATCCTCGGTCTCCGTCTCGACGGTCATCGCGCCGACCGTAAGCACCGCGGTTGTCATCGCGCCGGAACCCGCCACGGTCACCACGGTCGTCGCCCCGTCGGTCATCACGCCGATCGTCGCGCCGTTCGTCCCGCCGGAAACCGCCCCGGTCACCTCGGTCACTCCGGTCGCCACGGTCATAACCACCGCGGCCACCACGGTCGTTGTCGCGACGGGGGCCTCCTCGGTACCCACCACGCTCGCCACGGTCACCACTGTCCCGGCGGCGCTGATCGCGCTCCGGACGCTCGTCGGGAGAGTTGGTGGACATCGGTGACTCCTGTCTTCGGTACCGCAGTCATTCTCGCGCAGCCGGATACCCGACGCGCACTGGAAAAACGAAAGGACCCCTGGTCCCAGCTGAACGCTGGTGACCAGGGGTCCTGTCAAAGATTGTTCGGCGGTGTCCTACTCTCCCACAGGGTCCCCCCTGCAGTACCATCGGCGCTGTAAGGCTTAGCTTCCGGGTTCGGAATGTAACCGGGCGTTTCCCTCACGCTATGACCACCGAAACCCTATTGGTTTCGAGCGAACAAGCACACTCTTCAATTGTTTGTTCTGCTCAAAGCCGACAACTGTTCGTTGTCTCAGAACTAACACAGTGGACGCGAGCAACTGAGGACAAGCCCTCGGCCTATTAGTACCAGTCACCTCCACCCGTTACCGGGCTTCCAGACCTGGCCTATCAACCCAGTCGTCTACTGGGAGCCTTACCCTCTCAA
>NZ_VJZC01000043.1 GCF_009377185.1 Streptomyces spongiae | reverse complement strand
GATCACGCCTGGGCCGCGGGGCTTGGCACGCACATCTGCGGTCACAAGGAGCCCTGGGCCGAAGCCGGCGTGATCCAAACGACAGGCCCTAGGCGGCCGGGCGCCTGGAGGAGACCACCACGCTGCGGGCCCGAACCCGGACCTCGGTCAGGTGTGTTGACGGAGGCGACGCGTGCTTGTCGCCCACCCGCGTGCCCAGCTTGTCACCCACCCGCATACCTGACAGGACGCGGTGGGTGCCGGGCGGTGGGAGACACCTGGGTGGCTCGGCGGATCCGAGTCCACCGAGCCACCGAGGCAATGCCCGGGTGGGGCGGCCCGCGCGGGATCGCGCGCTCGAAGCGGCCGCCCCGGGCAGCTCCCCATGCGGGACGGGCTCGACGGAGAGGTGGCTCTCCGGAACCCACCGCGGGCTGCCCTGCCGGGAGCCTGACGCACGGAGGCGTCTGACCCCGCTCCCAGATCGTGCCGCCGGCTCACACCGGCATCGGGGACAGCTCCACTGTGCCTGGTGCACCAAGTCGGACGCCACCGAATAAAACGCCACTCAGCGGCCCAAAGCTACCGGCCGACGTGCCCGGCCCAGGTCGACCCACTCGGCACAGATCGCCCGCTCGACCCACCAGGGCCGAGGCTCAGCCGACCAGAGCTCAGCCACGCAAGCCACCCGTGGCCCGGCCTGAACGGGGGTCTACCGGCGGCGCCACTTCCGTCGGCGGGCCTTACTGAAGAACCAGCCCGCGGGCGGTTCGTCGGACCGCCAGGGCTGAGGATCGGGGGCCTGGTTGCGCCAGCGGGCGGCGAGCATCCGGGCCCGCGCGGACGGCTCGGACGTCTCCGCGGAACGTATGAAGTCCTCGTCCAGCTCCACGTCGTCCCAGACGTCACCGGACCCGGCGCCGGCCCCATTGGCCCCCTCGGCCTCGCTCTGCGGATCCTCCGCTGCCATCCCCGTCCTCCTGGTCGTCCATCCCCTTTGCCCAGTGTGCCCGGACACGTGTGAAGCCACTGTCAAGACCGGGAGACCCCCGGGCGTCCGGTCACTCCTCCCCGGCCAGCTTCAGCGTCCGCAGCTTCTGGCCCGCGTACCAGGTCGCTCCCGCGGTGACCGCGGCCAGCAGGATCACCGCGGTCGGCAGCCCGACGTCCGAGGTGACGAGATCCCCGCCCGCGACCTTCTGAGCGACCGCCAGGGCCCACTGCTGGACACTGAGCGTGCGCGCACCGGACACCAGGGAGCCGAAGAGGGCCTCCCAGACGAGCGCGTAGACGAGACCGAAGACGACCGCGTGCCGTGTCACGGTGCCCAGCAGGAGGAAGACCGCCGCGTACGCGATCGACGCGACCAGGGCCGCCACCGTGTACGCGACCGCTATCTGCTGGCCGTTGCCATTGAGGATCAGGCCCGCGACGAGGGTCGGAACCGCCGAGAAGACCATGGTCACGGCTATCGCCACGATCAGTTTGGTGAAGATGATCGTCGGCCGCTTCACGGGCTTGGACAGCAGGTACACCACCGAACCGTCGTCAATCTCGGGTCCGATCGCACCAGTTCCCGCGATGACACCGATGATCGGCACCATCGTGGCGAGCGCGAACCCGCCGAGCACGTCCGCGGCCACTTGGTCGTCTGCCCCGCTGAAGCCGCGCACGGCCACCGAGATCACGATCAGCAGCAGGGGCAGCGCGCCGAGGATGAGGGCCCGACGGCGGCCGAGCAGGGCCCGGTAGGTGAGCCGGGCGACTGTGGGGTCGTACATCTTCGGCCTCCTACGCCGCGACCAGATAAGAGAAGACGGACTCGAGGGACTCGTCCGACGGCGAGACCGTCAGCAGGCGGATGCCCTGGTCCCTGGCCACCTGGGGCAACAGCGCGGTGAAGCGGCCGAAGTCGACGGCCTGGATGCGCAACGCGCCCTCGGTGAGGTCGACTTCGATGCCCGAGGTCGACGGGTCCGCGATCAGCGCGGCGGCCAGGGCACGGTCGTCGCTGGAGCGCACCAGGTAACGGTGCGGGCGGTCGGTCATCAGGCGGCGGATGCGGCGGAAGTCACCACTGGCCGCGTGCCGTCCGGCGACGATCACCTCGATGTGGGACGCGAGCTGCTCGACCTCTTCGAGGATGTGGGACGAGAACAGCACCGTGCGGCCCTCGTCGCCCATGCGTCGCAGCAGCTCCATGAGCTGCATCCGCTGACGCGGGTCCATACCGTTGAACGGCTCGTCGAGCAGGAGCAGCGACGGGTCGTGGACGAGGGCGCTCGCCATCTTCACACGCTGGCGCATGCCCTTGGAGTAGGTCGAGATCCTGCGGTCCTGCGCGTACTCCATCTCCACGGTGGCGAGGGCCCGCCCGGCGGCCTTCTCACCGAGGCCGTGCAACTCGGCGTTCGCGACGACGAACTCGCGGCCCGTGAGGAAGTCGTACATCGCCTCACGCTCGGGGACGATGCCGATGTGCCGGTAGATCTGCTCGTTGCGCCAGACCGGCTTGCCGTCGAGCGTGACGGAGCCCGTGGAGGGGGCGAGGAAGCCGCCCATCATGTTGATGAGGGTGGACTTTCCGGCGCCGTTCGGACCGAGCAGGCCGGTGACGCCGGGGCCGACCGTCATGGTGATGTCGTTGACGGCGACCACGTTGCCGAACCAGCGGGAGACGTTGTCGATGGAGAGCGTGGTCACAGACCCACCTTCCGGTAGCGGCGCATCAGGAGGCCGTAGCTGGCGGCGATGAGGCCCAGGACGACGAGGGCGTAGACGACACCCTCACCGGTCCCGGGGCCGACCGCGCCGGGGAACGACGAGCTCGCGCCCAGGAAGGCGGTCTGCACCCCGTCGATGAGCGTGATGGGCGAGAACAGGCCGATCCAGGGGACGGCTTCGGTATTGGTCTGCGCGTCCGCGATGGCCTGGAGGGTGGATACGGCGCCGTAGGAGATGGTCAGTACGGCGATCACGGCCGCTATGCCGAAGCCACGGCGTGGGGTGACCGCCGCGATGACCAGGCCGATGCCGGCAAAGAGCAGCGAGAGCAGTGCCACGGAGACGAGCCCCTGTGCGAATCCCTTGGTCTGGTCGGTGAAGTCGAGCTTGGCCAGCAGCGCGCCCACGTAGAGCACGAGCAGCGGGGCGGCCGTCAGGATGAACAGCGCCGAGGCCAGCGCCGCGTACTTCGCGCGCACGTAGTCGGCGGTCTCGATGGGGCGCGAGAAGTACAGCGGTACGGTCTTGAAGCGCAGGTCGCGCGAGACGGACTGAGGTGCCTGCGACGCCACGTACAGGCTGATCATGGCCTGCATGATGACGGCGTAGCGCGTGTAGTCGACGGGCAGGTCGTTCGCCTTCGTCGTGACCGCTACCGCCACCATGATCAGCGCGGGGACGCACATCACCACGAAGAGCAGCATCGGCAGGACTTTGGACTTGGCCGAACGGCCCAGCCCGTACGCTCCGCGCAGGGACTGCGAGTAGAGGGAGCGGCGGGCGTAGGCGCGGCCCAGGCGGGGGCCGTCGTAGCTGCGGTAGCCGATGTCGTGGATGCGGGTCTGTTCACCCGCGCGCGCCATGGCCTGCGCCTGTGGCTGCTCAACCGCCATGACCGACCGCCTCCTTCCGTGCGCCCGGTGCGCCCGCCGTGGCGTCCGCCCGCTCGTCGTCGTCCTTGAAGACCTCCGCGATGTGGTGCCTGCGCTGCTCCATGCGGACCAGTCCGAGGCCGAGGTCGGCGACCACGTCGCGTACGAGGTCGTACGTCTCTTCCCCCTGCGCGGTGAGCAGGAGGATGTGTCCCGCCCCGGGGAGGCCGTCGCCCTGGTGGGTCTCCATCCCGCGCGCGAGGAGCGCCTCGCGCATCACCCGGGTGCCGTCCGGGTGCTCGTCGGTGTCGGTGACCTCGATCGCGAGTGTGGTCGTGGTCTGCGTGAAGTCCGTGGTCGAGCTGGAACGCAGGAGCTTGCCGCCGTCGATGACGACCACGTGGTCGCAGGTGCGCTCCAGCTCGCCCAGCAGGTGGGAGGTGACCAGGACCGAGATGCCGAACTCCGTGTGGATGCGGCGGATCAGGCCGAGCATCTCGTCGCGGCCGACCGGGTCGAGGCCGTTGGTCGGCTCGTCCAGGAAGACCAGCTGCGGGTCGTGGACCAGGGCCTGGGCGAGCTTCACTCGCTGCTTCATGCCCGTGGAGTAGCCGCCCATGGGGCGGTACCGCTCCTCGTACAGGCCGACGTGGCGCAGTGTGTCCGCGGTGCGCTCGCGCGCGGCGGTGGGTGGGAGGCCGGACATGCGGGCCATGTGCACGACGAACTCGGTGGCCGAGACGTCGGGCGGCAGGCAGTCGTGCTCCGGCATGTATCCCACCCGCTCACGGATGGCACCGCCCTTGGTGGCGACATCGAGTCCGAGCACTTCGGCACGGCCCTCGGTGGCCGGGGACAGACCCAGCAGGATCTTGATCAGTGTGGACTTGCCGGCTCCGTTGGCACCGACGAGTCCCGTCACACCGGGCCCGACGTCCACGGAGAGCCGGTCAAGCGCGGTCACCCTCGGGAACCGCTTGCTCAGGCTTTCGGTCGCGATCACAGTCACGTCTCCGACGCTAGTGGCGCGGACCACAGCCGGTCGTCACCCCGCAGAGCTGTCTGTGAGTCACTCTCGAGTATTACGGGCCCGTAGGGGTCACCCTGAGGTCGAACAACCGGACGCCGCCGACGGGCATCGAGTGTCCACAGGCGCCCCGCACGGCTCTTGACGCAGCCGCCGACCATGGTCACATTCGTCAGTGTCAGGTTACGGACGCGTAGCGCGGTCGAAGCACCGCGAGCGAGGACGTCGCCGTACGGGTTCTCCGACCACTCTGCCCAAGCTGAAGGGACAGGCATGAGCCACAGGGGACAGGCGCCGGGCGGCGGCCTCGACGGCGCGCGGGAACGCAGGGTGCGTTCGGGTGACGTCGAGTTGTGCGTCGCCGAGCTGGGCGACCCCCGACAGCCCACGGTCGTCCTCGTGCACGGCTACCCCGACTCCAAGGAAGTGTGGTCCGAACTCGCGCCGCGCCTCGCCGACCGCTTCCACGTCGTCCTGTACGACGTGCGCGGGCACGGCAGGTCGACGGCTCCGCGGCCGCTGCGCGGCGGGTTCACCCTGGAGAGGCTGACGGACGACTTCCTGGCGGTCGCGGACGCGGTGAGTCCCGGCCGGCCCGTGCACCTCGTGGGGCACGACTGGGGTTCGGTGCAGGGCTGGGAGTTCGTGACGATCGGGCGTACCGAGGGCCGGATCGCGTCCTTCACGTCGATGTCCGGGCCGTCCCTCGACCACTTCGGGCACTGGATCAAGCAGCGCGTGAGGCGTCCGACGCCGCGCGGGGCGGTCCAGCTCCTCGGCCAGGGCGCCAGGTCCTGGTACGTCTACCTGCTGCACACTCCGCTCCTGCCGGAGCTCGCCTGGCGCGGCCCTCTCGGCAAGCGGTGGCCCCGGATGCTCCAGCGGGCCGAGAAACTCCCCGCCGGGGACTACCCAACCCCTTCGGTGGGCGCGGACGCGGCACACGGCGCGTGGCTGTACCGGGACAACGTCCGGGCCCGGTTGTCCCGGCCCCGTGACGACGCGTACGCACACGCGCCCGTACAGCTCATCACGCCCTTGGAGGACAGGTTCCTGTCGGAGCGGCTCTACGACGGGCTGGAGCTGTGGGTCCCGCGGCTGACCCGTCGGACCCTCCCGGCCAGGCACTGGATCCCGCGGACGCGCCCGGATCAGCTGGCCGCCTGGATCAGCGGGTTCGTGACGTCCACCGAGGACGGCAGTCCCGCTTCGGCGGGCACCGGGAAGTACGCCGACCGGTTCGGCGGGCAGTTGGCGCTGGTCACCGGAGCGGGCAGCGGCATAGGGCGAGCCACCGCCCTCGCGTTCGCCGAGGCCGGCGCGCGCGTGGTGGCCGTCGACCGGGACGCGGAGAGCGCGGCCCGTACGGCGGAGCTGTCCCGCCTGGCGGGCGCTCCCGAGGCATGGGCCGAACCGGTCGACGTCTCCGACGAGCAGGCCATGGAGAAGCTCGCCCAGAGGGTCGCCACGCAGTACGGC
Organism: Streptomyces spongiae; assembly: GCF_009377185.1. Taxonomy (GTDB): domain Bacteria; phylum Actinomycetota; class Actinomycetes; order Streptomycetales; family Streptomycetaceae; genus Streptomyces; species Streptomyces spongiae. The sequence goes on along the minus strand of NZ_VJZC01000043.1, from coordinate 30,118 downwards.
GTGGTGGACGTGCTGGTGAACAACGCCGGGATCGGGCTGTCGGGGTCCTTCCTCGACACCGCCCCCGAGGACTGGAAGAAGGTCCTCGACGTCAACCTGTGGGGTGTGATCCACGGCTGTCGGCTCTTCGGCCGGCAGATGGCGGAGCGCGGCCAGGGCGGCCACATCGTCAACACCGCGTCGGCGGCGGCGTACCTGCCGTCGAAGGCGCTCCCCGCTTACAGCACCTCCAAGGCGGCCGTCCTGATGCTCAGCGAGTGCCTGCGCGCGGAGCTGGCCGGCCGCGGCATCGGGGTGACGGCGATCTGCCCGGGGTTCGTGAACACCAACATCACCTCGACGGCGCGCTTCGCGGGCGTCGACGCCGAAGAGGAGAAACGGCGCCAGAAGAAAGCCGCGCGGCTGTACAGACTGCGCGAATACCCGCCGGAGAAGGTCGCGGACGCGATCCTGCGCGCCGTCGTGCGCAACGAGGCCGTCGTCCCGGTCACCCCGGAAGCCCGCGGCGGCCGTCTTCTGTCCCGCTTCGCGCCGAGGGCCCTGCGCGCGATCGCACGACTGGAGCCACCGTTGTGAGGCGACTGGAGTAACCGGCTGGGGCTGAGGCTCAGGCTGGGGCTGAGGGACGAGCATCGCGCGGGGGTGTGGAGAGGCAGGGACCGTGAACGACGAGTCGGTCGGCGTCGCGTACCGCATCGAGGACCTGGCGCACCACAGTGGCGCCACGGTCCGGACGATCCGCGCCTACCAGGACCGCGGGCTGCTCCCCCGCCCCGAGCGCCGGGGCCGGGCCAATGTGTACTCGGACACCCATCTGGCCCGCCTCCGGCAGATCGCCGGCCTCCTGGACCGCGGCTACACGCTGGCCTCGATCAAGGAGCTCCTGGATGCCTGGGACGCGGGACGGGGTCTCGGCGGCGTACTCGGCCTGGTCGCCGAGGCCGACGGGCCGTGGACCGACGAGGAGGCCACGCGGATCTCGCGGACCGAGCTGGACGAGTGGTTCGGCGGCGTACCGGACGATGCGGCGGTGGCGGACGTGATCGAGCTGGGCGTACTAGAGCCGGTGCCCGGACAGGACGACGTGTTCCTCGTGCCGAGCCCCGAACTCGCGCGCGCGATAAGCCTGTTCGCCCACCGGCACCTGCGACGTCACCTGGGTTCCGAGCAGCCCGTGGAGCGCACGGACGAGACGCGGTCGGTGCCGGTACCGGCGGCCACCATGCGAGCGGTGGAGGAGCTGGTTGGCGCGGAGCGCGCCGCCGAGTTCGTCGCGATCGCTGCCGAACGGGAGGTGCGGGCAAGGACCTTGGACGCTCTCGCGGCACATCACACTAAAAAGTGTAATTTTGGCGAAACACCTTGAAGAACCCCTGAAGGGAATGAAGGGACGTTGAGTTGTCCACAGGATCGCCAATTCCCCTGTGGATAACCGTACTTCGCTGTGGATCAAACATCCGGATCAAAATCGCGTGCGTGATCCGCGTCTCTCCAGGCACGCTGGCGGCATGAAGGAACGAACGGACGAAACGGATGGATGATCGACGCACCGTCAAGGTGTCCAAGTACCTGTCGAAGCACCTGCGCCACCAGCCCGAGAGGATCGGGCTCACGCTCTCGGGCGACGGCTGGGTCGAGATCGACACGCTCATCGCGGCAGCCGCCGCGCACGGCTTCCGGATCACCAGGGCCGAGCTCGACCACGTGGTCGCCGCCAACGACAAGCAGCGCTTCGCCGTCGAAGGCACCCGGATCCGCGCCAACCAGGGCCACACCGTCGAGGTCGACCTCGGCCTGCCCACGGCGACACCGCCGCCGTACCTCTACCACGGGACCGTGGCCCGCAACCTGGACGCCATCCGGGCCGAGGGACTGCGCGCCATGACCAGGCACGCCGTACACCTCTCGCCCGACCGCGAGACCGCCACCCGCGTCGGCGCCCGCCGCGGCCGTCCGGTCGTGCTCTCCGTGGACGCCGGCGCCATGCACCGCGACGGCCACGTGTTCCACGTCAGCGCTAACGGTGTGTGGCTGACCGAGGCCGTACCACCGCGGTACCTGCGCCTTCCCGAACCGCACTGATCACCCTCACCACCCCGCACCTCGCCGCGGCTTAGGCTCTGGGGCATGAGTCTGCGTCTGAGCACTGTGATCCTCCCGTACGTCCGCTGGCACGAAGGCGGGCGTGCCGCGTGGCAGCGGGCCGAGCAGCTCGGTTTCCACGCCGCGTACACCTACGACCACCTGTCGTGGCGGAGCTTCCGGGACGGCCCGTGGTTCGGGGCGATCCCCACACTGACCGCCGCGGCCGCCGCCACCGACCACCTGCGGCTGGGCACCCTCGTGACCTCGCCGAACTTCCGGCACCCGGTGACGCTCGCCAAGGAGCTGATCTCCCTCGACGATGTCTCCGGTGGCCGTGTCACGCTCGGCGTCGGGGCCGGCGGTACGGGCTTCGACGCCACCGCACTCGGTCAGGAGCCGTGGTCGCCGCGCGAGCGCGCCGACCGCTTCGCCGAGTTCGTGCGCCTGCTCGACCGACTGCTGTCCGAGGACTCCGTGTCGTACGAGGGCGACTTCTACTCCGCACACGAGGCACGCAACATTCCCGGCTGCGTACAGCGCCCCAGGCTGCCCTTCGCGGTGGCCGCCACCGGGCCGCGCGGACTGAAGCTGGCGGCACGGTACGGCCAGGCGTGGGTGACCACCGGAGACCCCCGGCTGTACGAGACGGGCACTCCCGAACAGTCGGTCCAGGCCCTTCGCGGACAGGCCGAGAAGCTGGCGGACGAGTGCGCCGCAATCGGCCGGGACATCGCGGGCGTCGACAAGATCCTGCTCACCGGCTTCACCCCGGACCGCGGTCGCCCGCTCGACTCCCTCGACGCCTTCGTGGACTTCGCCGGCCGCCACGCGGAACTGGGATTCACCGAGATCGTGATCCACTGGCCCATCCCCGACTCGGACTTCGCGGCGGACGAGAAGGTCTTCGAGCGCATCGCCATGGAAGCGGCGGCACAGCTGGGATGAGCCCGCACGGCTGGGATGAGCCCGCACGGCTGGGACGAGCACGCACGGCACGGAGCCGGTCACGCCGGACGGTCACGACGGACGGCACGACGCTGATGGGGACAGCGATCACTCACCTGTGCGGCCCCCCGCACGGGCGTGCGCGCACCTGAGCGAGAATGAGGCCGTGACCTCAGCGACCAGCCAGCCCGCGACGCCGGCCCCGACCGTCCCACCCCGACTGATCGCCACGGACCTCGACGGCACCCTCCTGCGCGACGACAAGTCGGTGTCCGCGCGCACGGTCGCCGCTCTCGCGGCCGCCGAGGAGGCGGGTATCGAGGTGTTCTTCGTCACCGGCAGGCCGGCCCGCTGGATGGACGTCGTCAGCGACCACGTCCACGGCCACGGCCTGGCGATCTGCGGGAACGGTGCCGCCGTGGTCGACCTGCACGGCGGCCCCGGCGCCCACCGCTTCGTCAAGATCCGGGAACTCGCGCGGGAGAACGCGCTCGACGCGATACGGCTGCTGCGCGCGGCCGCGCCGGGAACCGTCTACGCCGTCGAGCAGACGTACGGCTTCCACCAGGAGCCGGAGTATCCGAAGCTGCACATGGAGACCCCCGACACCCTCGCGCCCGCGGAGAAGCTGCTGGCCCCGGACGGGGTGGCCGCCGACGAGCCGGTGCTCAAGATCCTCGCGTACCACCCCGAGATCGACCCCGACGACTTCCTCGCCACCGCCCGCTTCGCCGTCGGTGACCGGGCCACCCTCACCCGCTCCAGCCCCAGCGCACTCCTGGAGATCAGCGGCCCCGGCGTCTCCAAGGCCAGCACCCTCGCGCTGTGCTGCGCCGAGCGTGGCATCTCCCACGAGGAGGTCGTCGCCTTCGGGGACATGCCGAACGACGTCGAGATGCTGACGTGGGCGGGCCGGTCGTACGCCATGGGAAACGCGCACCCGGATGTGATCGCCGCGGCCTCGGGCCAGACCATCGCCAACAACGAGGACGGAGTCGCCGTCGTCATCGAGCAGCTGGTGGCGGAGCGGTCGCGGGCGTAGCGGGCCAGGTGGGCCTACAGATCCACACCGTGCTTCAGCAGCCACGGCACCGGATCGATGCCCGACCCCAGTTCCGGTGTGATCCGTACCTCGAAGTGCAGGTGCGGGCCGGTGGAGTTGCCGGTCGTGCCGGCCTGTCCGATCCACTGCCCGGTGGCCACCTGCTCGCCCGGGTCCACGGCGAGGGAGGCGAGGTGCGCGTACTGCGTGTAGTAGCCGTCGGGGTGCCGGATGACGATCTGGAGGCCGAAGGCGCCCCCGCAGGACACCCGCACGACCTGCCCCGCCCCGACCGCCCGGACCGGCGTTCCGACGGGCACCGCGAAGTCCTGCCCGGTGTGCCGGTTCGCCCAGCGCGCACCGCCACTGCCGAAGCCCGCGGACAGCACGTACCCCTCCACGGGCGCGACCCACGCGCGCTGGGTACCCGTGGGCGGCTGGCCGAGCCGGGTGGCTCCCGGGCACGCACCCGCTGCCGCCGACGCGTCGGCCTGTCCCTGGAGCATCCACAGCGCGTCTTCGAGCTTCTTCTCGATCGCCCGCTTCGTCTCGGCGAGATCCGCGTTCCGCCGCTGTAGCTTCCGCCACTCGGCAACGGCCTGCTTCTCGTCGGCCGCGAGCCTCGCCTCCGCCCGGCGGCTTCTGGACACGGCCTTGTCGACCGCCAGGTTCGCCTGGCGCACGACCCGGTGACCGCGCATCAGCTCTTCCGGGCTGTCCGCGAGGAGCAACTGCACGGTGTACGGCAGTCCGCCGCCCTCTCGGTACCGGGCACGTGCGATCCGCCCGAGGTCCTCGTGCAGCACCGCGATCTGTTCCCGCTCACGCACCAGGAGCTTTTCCAGCCGCTGCGCCTGTGCCCGCTGCGCCTCGGCTTCGCTCCGGCCCAGTTCGTACTGCTGCGTCGCCACGGCCGCCTCCTCGTACAGTGCCACCACCCGGGCGCTGTAGCCGGGGGCACCGGACAACCCCGTGCCCCCGCTGTCGCCCTCGGCCGCCGTCGGCGGTGCGACGAGGACGGCGCAGGCACACAACAGCACCGGGACGAGCAACGGGTGACGTCGACGAGATGAGCGCATGCCAGCGATAGTGGCGCGCTCCAGGGCGTGAGGTCGTGTTCGAGTCGTACGGCCGGGGGATCTAGTGCCACGAATGGACCAGGCGCGCTGAGCCGAACAGGGGTCCGGCACGGGGGAGTTCCGCACGGCGGCTTGCGGGCGCACGTGTGTGTGCCCGTCAGCGTCGCCGCACCCCGCACGCCTGTCGGCCCGGCGCCCTTCGCCACGGTCAGCGTCCCCGCGCGCCGACCAGCAGCTCCCCCGCTGTCTCCCGCTCCACCATCGACCGCAGTGCCCCTTCCACGGCGGCCAGTTCCGCGAAGGGGCCGCGCTGCACGACCCGCCCTTCCGCGAGGACGACGACCTCGTCCACGGCTTCCAGCCCGGCCAGCCGGTGGGTGATCAGCAGGGTCGTACGGCCCTCGGTCGCGGCCAGCAGGTCCGCGGTGAGCGCGTCGGCGGTCGCCAGGTCGAGGTGTTCCGCGGGTTCGTCGAGGACGAGGACGGGGAAATCGGCGAGCAGGGCGCGAGCGAGGGCGAGCCGCTGGCGCTGGCCGCCGGACAGCCGCGCCCCGTGCTCTCCGATGAGGGTGTCGAGCCCGTCGGGCAGTCCGTCGGCCCAGTCGAGGAGCCGCGCCCGTGCGAGAGCGTCCCGCAGCTCCGCCTCGATGGCGTCCTTCCGGGCCAGCAGCAGGTTCTCACGCACCGAGCTGTCGAAGAGATGGGCGTCCTGGGCGCACAGCCCGACAAGTCGCCGTACGGCGTCTCCGTCGAGCGCGTGGGCGTCCACCCCTCCCAGGGTGTACGTCCCCTCGCGCGCGTCCAGGAACCTCAACAGCACCTGCGCGAGCGTCGTCTTGCCCGATCCCGAGGAGCCGACCACGGCGATCCTGTGGCCCTGGTCGAGGGTGAGGTCGATCCCGGCGAGCGCGTCGCGGTCCTGCTCGGCGTACCGGGCGGCGAGCCCGCTGACGACGAGGGGGAACGGCGACTGAGGGTCGGGCACGGGCCGTTCGGGCTCGCGTACGGGATCGGGGGCGTCCACCACCTCGTACACGCGCTCCGCGCTCTTGCGCACCCTCTGGCGGAACTGCGCGGCCAGGGGCATCCCCATGACGGCCTCGAAAGCGGCGAGGGGGGTGAGGACGACGACAGCCATCGTGACCCCGCCAAGCCGGCCGTCGGCGACCGCCTGCGCCCCCACGAGCGCGGCTCCGGCCACAGTGAGTCCGGTGACGAGCGCGGTGAGCCCGTCGCCCAGCGCGGTGGCGGTGGCGGCACGGGACGCGATCCGGGTCAGTGCCGCGTCGGCCCGCCGCGCCTCGGCAGTGCGTGTGGGCAGGGCTCCCGCCACGGTCAGCTCGGCGGTCCCGGTGAGCAGATCGGCCACGCGGGTGGCCAGCGTGCCGCGGGCGGGGGCGAGTCGGCGTTCGGCGCGCCGTGCCACGGCTCCGGTGACCAGCGGTACCCCGACCCCGGCTGCGAGCAGTCCCAGGGCGAGGACGGCCCCGGCCTCGGGCAGCAGCCACGCGGTGAACCCGACAGAGGCGGCTGACACGACGGCCGCGGCCCCAGCAGGCAGCAGCCACCGGACCCAGTAGTCCTGCAGCGCGTCCACATCCGCGACGAGCCGGGAGAGCAGGTCCCCGCGCCGAACTCGCCGCAGGCCCGCGGGTGCCAGCCGCTCCAGCCGCCGGTAGACGGCGACCCGGGTGTCGGCCAGCATCCGCAGCACGGCGTCGTGCGACACGAGCCGCTCCGTGTACCGGAACACCGCCCGCCCGATCCCGAACGCCCGGGTGGCCGTCACGGCGACCATCAGATAGAGCACCGGCGGCTGTTGGGACGCCCGTGAGATGAGCCACCCGGAGGTCGCCATGAGGCCGACGGCACTGCCGAGAGCGAGGCTTCCGAGCAGCAGGGCAAGAGCGAGACGACCGCGACGAGGGCCCGCCATGGCGCGGACACGGGTCAGCACGGAGTGACGCCGTTCCAGCGGCAGCTCCTCCTCGCCGGCGGGCGGCAGGGGCTGCCCCGATGCTCGCACGCCTGTCCGCGCCCCACCGGTCCGCAGGACGGGGGGCACCACGGCGGGCGTCCCGGGCTCCAACCGGACCACCCGGTCGGCCACCTCCAGCAACGCCGGCCGGTGCACCACCAGCAGCACGGTCCGGCCGACCGCGAGCCGCCGTACCGCCTCCACGACCTCCGCCTCGGTCTCCCCATCCAGGGAGGCCGTGGGCTCGTCGAGCAGCAGCACCGGCCGGTCGGCGAGGAACGCCCGCGCCAGGGCCAGGCGTTGGCGCTGCCCGGCGGAGAGACCGGCGCCGTCCTCACCCAGGACCGTGTCGGGCCCAGCGGGCAACGCGTCGACGAAGCCCAGCGCTCCCGCATCGGTCAGGGCCCGCCGCACGTCCTCGTCGTCCGCGTCCGGCCGCGCGAGCCGTACGTTCTCCGCGATGGTCCCGGCATAGAGGTGGGGCCGCTGCGGCACCCAGGCCACCCGCGAGCGCCACTCCTCCAGATCGAGGTCGGCCAGGTCGGCTTCCCCGATCCGCACCCGCCCCGCGGTCGGCTCCACGAATCCGAGCAGGACGTTCAGCAGTGTGGACTTGCCCACACCGCTCGGCCCGACCAGCGCCACCGTCTCTCCGGACGCGACCTCGAAGGTCACGTCGGCGACGGCGTCCTCCGACCGCCCGGGGTACCGGACGCTCACCTCCTCGAAGCGAACTCCACCGTCCGGCACGGGCAGCGAGCCGGAGGCCCGTACCGGGGTCTCGAGCACCTCGAAGATCTCCTCGGCCGCCGCGAGCCCCTCGGCGGCCGCGTGGAACTGTGCCCCCACCTGCCGCAGCGGCAGATAGGCCTCAGGCGCGAGGACAAGGATCACCAGCCCGATGTACAGGTCCATCTCACCGTGCACGAGCCGCATCCCGATGGTCACCGCGACCAGCGCGACCGAGATCGTGGCGAGCAACTCCAGAGCGAAGGAGGACAGGAACGCGATCCGCAGCGTCCGCATGGTCGCACGCCGGTACTCGCCGGTGATCCGTTTGATCGACTCGGCCTGCGCCTTGGCCCGGCCGAACACCTTGAGCGTCGGCAGCCCGGCGACCACGTCCAGGAAGTGCCCGGAGAGCCGGGACAGGAGCCGCCATTGGCGGTCCATCTGCGAGCGCGTGGCCCAACCGATCAGCACCATGAAGACGGGGATGAGTGGCAGTGTGCCGACGATGATGGCCGCCGAGACCCAGTCCTCGGTGACGACTCGCGCGAGCACCGCCACAGGCACGGCGACGGCCAGCCCCAGCTGCGGAAGGTAGCGCGAGAAGTAGTCGTCGAGGCTGTCCACGCCCCTGGTGGCGAGGTTGATCAGCGACCCCGTGCGCTGCCCGCTCAGCCAACCGGGCCCCAGTGCGGCGGCGCGCTCCAGCAACCGCCCCCGCAGCTCCGACTTCACCGCCGCGCTCGCCCGGTGCGCGGCGAGCTCGGTAAGCCAGGAGACCATCGCCCGGCCGCAGGCGACGGCGACCAACAGCAGCAGGGGGGTGCGCAGTTCGGCGACCGCCATCCCCTGTTGGAAAGCACCGACCACCACTTCGGCGAGGAGCATCGCCTGAGCGATGACGAGTACAGCCCCGGCGACGCCCAGGCCGACAACCGCCCCCAGAAAGAGGCGGGTGGCGCGGGCGTACCGGAGCAGTCGCGGGTCGATCGGTTTCACGTGAAACACACCCTCTTCTCAGCAGGCATGTTTCACGTGAAACATGCCCTTGGGCCCGGGGAGGCATGTTTCACGTGAAACCGTGCAACACACCTCACTACCGGACTCAGTGCGCGGCGTCGGCGATGTGATGCGTACCGATCCGCTTGCGGAACACCCAGTACGTCCAGCCCTGGTAGAGCAGCACGATCGGCGTGGCGATCCCCGCACACCAGGTCATGATCTTCAGCGTGTACGGGCTCGACGAGGCGTTGGTGACCGTGAGGCTCCAGTCCGCGTTCAGCGAGGACGGCATGACGTTCGGGAACAGCGTCAGGAAGAGCATCGCGACGGCCGCCACGATGGTGAGTCCCGACAGTGCGAACGCCCAGCCCTCACGGCCCACTTGAGCTGCACCCAGTGCGGCTACGAGTGCGACCACCGCGACGATCAGCGCGACCAGCGACGCGGTGTCACCCTTGTCGGCCTGTGTCCAGAGCAGGAAGACGAGCGCCAGCACGGCCGTCAGCAACCCGACGCGCAGCGCGAGCTTGCGCGCCCGCTCCCGGATGTCCCCCACCGTCTTGAGGCCGACGAACACCGTCCCGTGGAAGGTGAACAGCGACAGCGTGACCAGACCGCCCAGGAGGGCGTACGGGTTGAGCAGGTCCGCGACATTGCCCACGTACTCCAGGTCGGAGTCGATCTTCACTCCGCGGACGATGTTGGCGAAGGCCACGCCCCACAGGAACGCGGGGAGCAGCGAGGTCCAGAAGATCGCGGTCTCCCAGTTACGCTGCCAGCTCTCCTCCGGCCTCTTCACCCGGTACTCGAAGGCGACTCCGCGGACGATCAGGCAGACCAGGATGAGCAGCAGCGGCAGGTAGAAGCCGGAGAAGAGCGTGGCGTACCACTCGGGGAAGGCGGCGAAGGTGGCGCCGCCGGCCGAGAGCAGCCAGACCTCGTTGCCGTCCCAGACGGGCCCGATGGTGTTGATGAGGACCCGCTTCTCCGGGCGGTTACGAGCCAGCAGCTTGGTGAGGACGCCGACCCCGAAGTCGAACCCCTCCAGGAAGAAGTAGCCGGTCCAGAGGACTGCGATGAGGACGAACCAGACATCGTGAAGTTCCATGACTGTGCAGCTCCCTCGGCCTAGTACGAGAAGGCCATCGGCTTGTCGGCGTCACGGGAGTCGCCGCCGATCTTCGTGGGCGGGTTGAGGTCGGCCTCGGTGAGCTCGGGCGGCCCGGCCTTGACGTACTTCGCGAGCAGCTTGACCTCGACGACGGCGAGGATCGCGTACAGCGTGGTGAACACGACCATCGACGTGATGACCTCACCCTGCGAGACACCGGGGGAGACCGCGTCACGGGTGCGCAGCACGCCGTAGACGACCCACGGCTGCCGGCCCATCTCGGTGAAGATCCAGCCCCAGGAACTGGCGATCAGGGGGAAGCCCAGGGTGAGGACCGCGATGCGCCAGTACCACTTGGTGAGCGTCGGGCCGAGGGCCTTGGTGGGCAGTAGTACGAGATGCGGGACCTCGTCGTCCCCCACCCTCAGGTGCTGCGGCAACAGGAACTTCTTGCGGGTCAGCCAGAGTCCGGCCAGGCCGATGGCGAAGGACGTCATGCCGAACCCGATCATCCAGCGGAAGCCCCAGTAGGCGACGGGGATGTTGGGGCGGTAGTCGCCGGGCCCGAACTTCTGCTGCTCGGACTTGTTGACGTCGTTGATGCCGGGGACGTACGAGTCGAAGTCGTCGTTGGCGAGGAAGGACAGCAGGCCCGGGATCTCGATGGCGACCTTGTTGTGGCCCTTGTCGACGTCGCCGTAGGCGAAGACCGAGAAGGGTGCCGGCGCCTCGCCGTCCCAGAGGGCCTCGGCTGCGGCCATCTTCATCGGTTGCTGCTTGAACATGACCTTGCCGAGCAGGTCACCGCTGATCGCGGTGAGCATGCCGGCTATGACCACGGTGACCAGACCGAGCCGCAGCGAGGTCTTCATCACCGGGACGTGCTTCTTGCGGGCCAGGTGGTAGGCGGCGATGCCGACCATGAACGCGCCACCGGTGAGGAAGGCCGCGGTGAGGGTGTGGAAGACCTGGGTCAGCGTGGTGTTCTGGGTCAGAACGAGCCAGAAGTCGGTCAGCTCGGCGCGGCCCTTCTTCTCGTTGATCCGATAGCCCACCGGGTGCTGCATCCACGAGTTGGCCGCGAGGATGAAGTAGGCCGACAGGATCGTGCCGATCGAGACCATCCATATGCAGGCGAGGTGGATCTTCTGCGGCAACTTGTCCCAGCCGAAGATCCACAGGCCTATGAAGGTCGACTCGAAGAAGAAGGCGATCAGGGCCTCGAAGGCCAGCGGGGCACCGAAGACGTCGCCGACGAAGCGCGAGTAGTCGGACCAGTTCATGCCGAACTGGAACTCCTGCACGATGCCGGTGACGACACCCATCGCGATGTTGATCAGGAAGAGCTTGCCCCAGAACTTGGTGGCCTTGAGGTACTTCTCCTTGTTCGTGCGGACCCAGGCGGTCTGCAGGCCGGCGGTGAGCGCGGCGAGCGAGATCGTCAGGGGGACGAAGAGGAAGTGGTAGACGGTGGTGATGCCGAACTGCCATCGCGCCAGGGTCTCCGGCGCCAAAGCGATGTCCACGTCTTCTCCTAACATGCCGTGGTCATGGCGGCAGTTTTGTCCGGTACATCCTTCACAGCTCGGCCGTAACCGGACGAGCTTGTGAAAGCGTTCACATTCACAAGCCATTATGGCGCACGCGTCTGCGACGCCCCAAGGGGGGTCCCCCTTTGTGAGTCAACCCCCCGGGCGGCACTCATCACGTTGCTGAAGGCGGCCTCGCGGCCCTCGCGGCCCCCCGCGACTACAGATCCTTGCGGAACGACTCCGTCGTCTTCAGGAAGATGTCGTTCGCCTCGGACTCGCCGATCGTCACGCGGACACCCTCACCGGGGAACGGACGGATGACGACGCCGGCCTGCTCGCACACCCCGGCGAATTCGGCCGTACGGTCCCCCAGGCGCAGCCACACGAAGTTCGCCTGCGTCTCGGGCACCGTCCAGCCCTGCACCCGCAGCCCCTCGGCGACGCGCGTGCGCTCGGAGACCAGAGACCCGACGCGCCCGAGGAGCTCGTCCTCCGCACGCAGCGAGGCGATGGCCGCCTCCTGGGCGAGCTGGCTCACTCCGAACGGCACCGCCGTCTTGCGCAGGGCGGCCGCCACGGGCTCGTGGGCGATCGCGAAGCCCACCCGGAGCCCGGCGAGGCCGTACGCCTTGGAGAAGGTGCGCAGCACGCAGACGTTCGGCCGCTCGCGGTAGACCTGCACCCCGTCCGGAACCTCGGCATCGCGAATGAACTCCCGGTACGCCTCGTCCAGCACCACCAGCACATCACCCGGCACCCGGTCCAGGAACCGCTCGAGCTCGGCCCGGCGCACCACCGTGCCCGTCGGGTTGTTCGGGTTGCAGACGAAGATCAGCCGCGTCCGGTCGGTGATCGCGTCCGCCATCGCGTCCAGGTCGTGCACCTCACCCGGCGTCAGCGGGACCTGCACGGACGTGGCCCCGCTGATCTGTGTGATGATCGGGTACGCCTCGAAGGACCGCCATGCGTAGATCACCTCGTCGCCCGGGCCGGAGGTCGCCTGGATCAGCTGCTGGGCCACGCCGACCGAGCCCGTGCCCGTGGAGAGGTGGGAGACCGGCACTCCGAAGCGGTCCGCCAGCTCGTTCATCAGCGACGTGCACATCATGTCCGGATACCGGTTGAAGGATCCGGCCGCCGCGGTCACGGTCTCCAGCACGCTGGGCAGGGGCGGGTAGGGGTTCTCGTTGGAGGACAGCTTGTACGCCACGGGGCCACCCGCCGCGGCACCCGCGGCGGTAGCCGCAGATTGAGCACTGCGCCCGGGCTTGTAGGTGGGGATTCCCTCCAGCTCGGCACGCAGCTTGGGGCTCGTCTCGCTCACCGCAGTCCTCCTCGTCGACGCCTAATGCTCCTCACTTTATGAGGATTGGGCGCCCCTGCGAACGGCCTGTGGACAACCCTCTGACGTCGCCGTCGGTTCCGTTCCCGTCAGTCACACACGCCCCACAGGCATCACCGCACGAAGGCGTACGAAACGGGGGGCGCGCCACCCTTGACCACACGCGCCGGTGGCTCGCGCCGTGGCGCGCATCCCCCGTGAAGGTGAGTTGAGACCTCTTCGAGACATGAGCTACTTGGCAGGCCCATGCGCGCCGACAAGTCACGTAGTGATACTGGTGGGGCCAAGTCCCTTGTGTTCCAAGGTATTTGATGGAGTTTGACCTTGCAGAAACGTGCCTGTCAACGCGTGCATATGCGTCCGCACTACCCCACCGCATGAGCCCTACTATCGGCTCGCCATGACAGCAGCAGGGAAGCACCAGGTGAGCCGGGCAGAGACTCCCCGCCGGGGCAACCGGCCGGGCCGGGCGGGCATCAGAGACGTGGCCGCCGCAGCGGGGGTCTCCATCACGACGGTCTCCGACGCCCTCAACGGCAAGGGCCGGCTGCCGGACGCCACCCGACGCCATGTCCGTGAGGTCGCCGACCGGCTGGGCTACCGCCCGTCGGCCGCGGCCCGGACACTTCGTACCGGGAAGTCCGGGCTGATCGGCCTGACCGTGACCACGTACGGGGATGAACCTTTCACCTTCACCGAGTTCGCGTACTTCGCGGAAATGGCGCGAGCCGCCACCTCGGCCGCGCTCGCCCGGGGCTACGCCCTGGTCATCCTCCCCGCGACCTCGCGCCACGACGTGTGGTCGAACGTGGCCCTGGACGGCACCGTGGTCATCGACCCGTCCGACCAGGACCCCGTGGTCAGCGAGCTGGTCCGGCAGGGACTACCGGTCGTCTCCGACGGCCGCCCCGCCGGCTCGCTCCCGGTCACCGCGTGGGTCGACAACGACCACGAGGCCGCCGTCCTGGGCATCCTCGACCACCTGGCCGACGCCGGCGCCCGCCGGATCGGCCTCCTGACGGGGACCACGACGGACACGTACACCCACCTGTCCACCAGCGCGTACCTGCGCTGGTGCGAGCGTGTCGGCCAGGATCCGGTGTACGAGGCCTATCCGGCGCACGATCCGTGCGCCGGGGCCGTGGCCGCCGACCGGCTGCTGGCCCGGCCCGACCGCCCGGACGCCGTCTACGGACTCTTCGACCCGAACGGCACCGACCTGCTGGCCGCGGCCCGGCGGTACGGCCTGCGCGTCCCCGACGACCTGCTGCTCGTCTGCTGCAGCGAGTCGACCGTGTACGCCAACACCGAGCCGCCCATCAGCACGCTCTCCCTGAAGCCGCGCCGGATCGGCACGGCGGTGGTCCAGCTCCTCATCGACGCCATCGAGGGAGTGCAGTCGGACAAGCCAGTCGAACAGGTGATACCGACGGAGCTGTTCGTGAGGACCTCTTCCGAGCGACGTTCGCCGCGCACGACGGTCAGCCCGCCCCGTTCACCCGAGGAGGGGTGACCACCGAACGAGGATCCCGTGAGGGCCCTTCGGGGATCCGATGAGGAATTGGATAGGGAAAGGCCCGCCCAATTCGGGAGAAAACCGTGGTGAAACGGGGTCCTGCGCCATTTCACCACCCCTGGGTCATCACATGGCGCGATCCGCATTCCTATGATGGGCGCACGACACCGCGGGCCGCCACGACCAGGCAGTCCGATCCGGTGCAGATGCGGGCGATGGTGGTGGAGGGGTCGATGACTCAGGGGGCCGGTCAGGGACCCGAGGTGCGGACGCCGACGGTGCGCGATTTTCGCGTACCCGCGTACGTCCACGAGGCCGGTCCGTACGCGCACAGCACACACCCCGGCGACGTGGCCCCACCGCTGGACGAATCCGAGGGCCACCCCGAGGGGTACACGCCCACCCAGCGCGATCTGCCCGTGATCAACCGTGGGGACACGGTGCTGGTCTCCGTAGATCCCGAGGCCGTGGGCACCTCCCAGACCGACACCGGACCGGGTCCCCTGTACGTCGTCGGGGACGTGCACGGCTACCTCGACCAGCTGGTCGCCGCGCTCCAGGAGAAGGGCCTCGTCGACGCCGAGGCCAACTGGTCCGCGGGCACCGCGCGGCTGTGGTTCCTGGGCGACTTCACCGACCGGGGCCCGGACGGCATCGGCGTCATCGACCTCGTGATGCGGCTGTCCGCCGAGGCGGCCGCGGCCGGCGGCTACTGCAAGGCCCTCATGGGCAACCACGAACTGCTGCTGCTCGGCGCCAAACGGTTCGGCGACACCCCCGTCAACTCCGGCGCGGGCACCGCCACCTTCCAGGCGGCCTGGCTGCTCAACGGCGGCCAGAAGACCGACATGGACCGTCTCCAGGACCACCATCTGCAGTGGATGGCCCGTCTGGACGCCATGGAGCAGGTCGACGGCCACCTGCTGGTGCACTCCGACACCACCGCCTACCTCGACTACGGCGACTCCATCGAGGCAGTCAACGACACCGTCCGCGAGGCCATCGCCCGCAACGACGCCGACGAGGTCTGGGACCTCTTCCGCAAGTTCACCAAGCGGTTCTCCTTCCGCGACGAAGGCGGCGCCGACGCCGTCCGCTCCCTCCTCGACGTGTACGGCGGCACGCGCATCGTCCATGGCCACAGCCCCATCCCGTACCTGCTGGGCGAGGTCGGCACGGAGGACGACGAGGACGAGTCGGGGCCCGTGGTCGACGGACCGCACATCTACGCGGACGGTCTGGCCATCGCCATGGACGGCGGAGTGACCATGGCCGGAAAGCTGCTGGTCCAGCAACTGCCGGTGGATAGCTGAACGTTCTCGGGGCAGGCGTCCCCCCACGGCGGGCCGCCGAATAACTCTGCTGGCCAGGGGCCATTTTCTTCAAACCCCCTGTCACCGCGTGCCTTCATCGCTCTACCATCGGCTTATCCGTAGCAGGCTCCCCTCCGTTTCTGCCCGACGGCTCGTCAGCATGCCGAGCCCCAAGCCCTACGGAGCATCGGGGGATGCACATGAACAGCGTTCCGCAGCACCTGCTGAGCGAGGACCGCCAGGATTTCGAGCGGATCCTCGGCGAGGCGCTGCGCTCCGCACCACACCGCCCGGAACTCGCCGCTGTCGGTCAGCGGCTCAACCCGGAGCAGCTGCGCACCATGGCGCTCAACGCCACCGCGCTCATCACGGCCGCCGCGACGACCGAATACCAGTACTACGTGAAGGTCCGCGAGGAACTGCGCCAGCCGGCGCCGTCCACCCCGTCGTCCCGCGAAGGCACCTCCGGCTCGGCCGAGCCGGGCGGCGCCGCGGTGGGGCTCGCGACCACCATGGGGGAGGTCACCGAGACGGCCGGGGCGGGCGCCGGAGCCGTCGTCGCCGTCCTCGCTCCCGTCCTCGCCGGTACCGCCGCGGCGATCTTCCTGCTCGTGGGGTACGTCCTGAAGATGCTCGATCCCGAGCCGGGCATCGCCCAGACCCTCACGACGACCGGGTGGATCTTCGGGGCGGTCACGGCAGCCGCCATCCTCGTGGCCGCGGTCGGCCTCCTCCTCACTGCCCTGCGCAACGGCTCCACCTCGCTGGACGCCGAGGTGCAGGGCGAGATGAACGAAGAGGTGGCCCGGGCGAGGGAAGCCTGGCTCGAGGCCCTCCTGGAGCGCGGCATCATGCCGTTCCTCCGCGAGGCCCTCACCGACCCGGGCTCCGCCGCCATGGGCCGTACGGTCCCGACCACCCCACCCAGCCGTATCCCGCACCTCGGTTACAACCGACCGGGCTTCAGCAGCCCGGATGGCGGGCCCGCCGCGGGCCCTCGCCCCAGCTACTCCAGCCCGGACTTCACGAGCCCGGACTTCGGAGGGCCGGAGCACCAGCCGGAGTGACGCCCCGGGGAACGGGCCGCCGCCATGCCGGAGCCGCACTCCGGCCCCGGCGGCCGCCCCGGAGCGCCACTGCACCCCGCCGGCCGCGGCGGCGATCCAGGTCGCCCACGCACGACGGCCGGACAGGGTGCCGAAGTGCTACTCAGTCCGCCATCGGTAGGTACACCCGGTTCCCACTCGCCGCGAACTCCCTCGACTTCTGGACCATGCCCTCCTCGATCTCGGCCTGGGACCCGCCATGTTCGCGGCGGATGTCCTGGGAGATCTTCATCGAGCAGAATTTCGGCCCGCACATGGAGCAGAAGTGGGCCGTCTTGGCGGGCTCAGCGGGAAGCGTCTCGTCGTGGAACTCCCGGGCCGTGTCGGGGTCGAGGGCCAGGTTGAACTGGTCCTCCCAGCGGAACTCGAAGCGGGCGTCCGACAGCGCGTCGTCCCACTCCTGTGCGCCCGGGTGTCCCTTGGCGAGGTCCGCCGCATGGGCCGCGATCTTGTAGGTGATGACGCCCGTCTTGACGTCGTCACGATTGGGCAGGCCCAAGTGCTCCTTGGGCGTGACGTAGCAGAGCATGGCCGTGCCCCACCACGCGATCATCGCGGCACCTATGCCCGAGGTGATGTGGTCGTACGCCGGCGCGACGTCCGTGGTCAGCGGGCCGAGGGTATAGAACGGAGCTTCATCGCAGATCTCCTGCTGAAGGTCGATGTTCTCCTTGATCTTGTGCATCGGGACGTGTCCCGGGCCCTCGATCATGGTCTGTACGTGAAAACGCTTGGCGATCCGGTTGAGTTCCCCGAGCGTGCGGAGTTCCGCGAACTGCGCCTCGTCGTTGGCGTCCGCGATCGAGCCGGGCCGCAGGCCGTCGCCGAGCGAGTACGTGACGTCGTACGCGGCGAGGATCTCGCACAGTTCCTCGAAGTTCTCGTACAGGAACGATTCCTTGTGGTGCGCCAGGCACCACGCCGCCATGATCGAGCCACCGCGCGAGACGATGCCGGTCTTGCGGTTCGCCGTCAGGGGGACGTACGGGAGGCGCACGCCCGCGTGGACCGTCATGTAGTCCACACCCTGCTCGGCCTGCTCGATGACCGTGTCCTTATAGATCTCCCAGGTCAGTTCCTCAGCCCTGCCGTCGACCTTCTCCAGCGCCTGATAGAGCGGCACCGTGCCGATGGGGACGGGGGAGTTGCGCAGCACCCACTCGCGCGTGGTGTGGATGTTGCGGCCCGTGGACAGGTCCATGACCGTGTCGGCGCCCCAACGGGTCGCCCAGGTCATCTTCTCCACCTCCTCCTCGATGGAGGACGTGACCGCCGAGTTGCCGATGTTGGCGTTGACCTTCACCAGGAACCGTTTGCCGATGATCATCGGCTCGATCTCCGGGTGGTTCACGTTGGCAGGCAGTACGGCCCTTCCCGCCGCGATCTCCTCACGGACGACCTCGGGCGAGACGTTCTCCCGGACGGCCACGAATTCCATCTCGGGCGTGATCTCCCCGCGCCGCGCGTAGGCGAGTTGGGTCACGGCCTTGCCGTCACGGCTCCGGCGCGGTTGCCTCGGCCGCCCCGGAAACACCGCGTCGAGGTTGCGCAGCCCGCCCCGCGGTGACGTGTGCTTGATCCCGTCGTCCTCAGGGCGGACGGGACGGCCCGCGTACTCCTCGGTGTCTCCGCGAGCGACGATCCAGCTCTCGCGAAGCGGGAGGAGCCCCCTACGGACGTCGGTTTGGATACTCGGGTCGGTGTACGGGCCGGAGGTGTCGTACAGAGTGACCGCCTGCCCGTTGGTGAGGTGCACCTGGCGGACCGGCACCCGCAGGTCGGGGCGCGATCCCCCGACGTATGCCTTGTGCCAGCCGATGGACTTCCCGGCCTCCTGCGGCTTTTCGCCCTGTGATGCGGCGAACGCCCCGTTCGTCTGGTTGGAGGCGGGCGTGCGTGTGTCCTTGTTGGTCATGAGACCTACTCCCTACGCCGGCATTACCCGGTAACAGGTTCAGCGGTCGACGCAGCGATTTCCGCCCGGCGATGTTCCACGTGAAACATCGCGTCTGCGGAGGTCAGCGCCCTCTCAGCCCGGTGCTCCGAGCTCCCGCGTGTGCAAAGGTGCCTCCACGCTAGCGTCAGATGTGGCGCGGTGAACAGTGGGCCCCCGCTGTTCTTGCGATGATCGGTCGGTGACCACGATGCGACAGCCCTCGCTCCCCCCTTCGGAGCCCCCGCACGGACACGGTCCTGAGCACGGCCATGGACACGGCGCCGGTGGCGGCCACGGCCCTGGTGGCGGGCATGGATCCGGTGGCGGCTGGGGCCCCGGTGGCGGACACAGCCCTGGCGACGGCCACGATCCCCATGACGGGCAGGGGCATGGCCACGGCCCGGCGTCCGGCGGCAGCCACGGGCACTCCCACAGCCACGGCCCCGCCGCTCCCGTCTCCAAGCACCTGCGCAAGGTCATCGCCGCGGTGCTGATCCCCTTCGCGACGGCGGTCGTCGTGGGCCTCGCCGTGCTCTGGCCCGGCGGCGCCCCACCCCACGAGCGCACCGGCGTCGGCTTCGACCGGCAGACCCAGCAGGCCACTGTCACCACGGTCGTGGAGGTGGACTGCAAGTCCGTGAACGCCTCGGGGGAGACCCCGACCGGCGACACGTCGACCGCCGAGGGCTCGTCGGCCCAGCAGCAGGCGAACGGCACCTGCAAGAAGGCGACGGTCAGGGTCGACACCGGCAAGGACAAGGGCCGCACGTTCACGGAGATCGTCCAGCCTGACCAGTCACGGCAGCTGGCGCAGGGTCAGGAGGTCGTGGTCGCGTACGAGCCCTCGGCGCCCAAGGACCTGCAGTACGCGGTCACCGACGTGAACCGGAAGTTCCCGATGGCGCTGCTCGCCGGGATCTTCGCGCTCGCCGTCGTGGTGGTGGGCCGCATGCGCGGTGTCATGGCGCTGGTCGCGCTCGCCATCAGCTTCCTGGTGCTGACCTTCTTCATCCTGCCCGCCATCCTCCAGGGCTCGAACCCGCTGGTCGTGGCGGTGGTCGGAGCGAGCGCCATCATGCTGATCGCGCTCTACATGTGTCATGGGCTCTCCGCCCGCACCTCGGTCGCCGTGCTCGGAACCCTGGCTTCGCTGCTGCTGATCGGTGTGCTCGGTTCGCAGTTCATCGGCTGGGCCTCGCTGACCGGCAACACGGACGACAACACGGGCCTCATCCACGGCCTCTACCCGTCGATCGACATGAGCGGTCTGCTGCTCGCGGGCGTCATCATCGGTTCGCTCGGTGTGCTCGACGATGTGACGGTGACGCAGACCTCGGCGGTCTGGGAGCTGCACGAGGCCAAGCCGTCGATGGGCTGGCGCGACCTGTACCGCGCCGGTATCCGCATCGGCCGCGACCACATCGCCTCGGTCGTCAACACCCTCGTCCTCGCCTACGCCGGCGCCGCGCTGCCCCTGCTGCTGCTCTTCTCGATCGCCCAGAGCAGCGTCGGCACGGTGGCCAACAGCGAGCTCGTCGCCGAGGAGATCGTCCGTACCCTCGTCGGCTCGATCGGCCTCGTGGCCTCGGTTCCGGTGACCACCGCCCTGGCCGCGCTGGTGGTCTCGGCCGATCGCCCGAGTAGCGAGCCGGCAGCGGCAGCGGCGGCCGCGCCGGCCCGCGCGGGAAGGGGGCGCCGCCGCAAGCGGTGACACCGGCGCACGGGATCGCGCCGACGCTCACGCAGAAGCGTTACGCCACCCTGAGTACGCGGCTCAGCCCGCGCTCTGCTCCTCCGCGAGGATGCGGTCCAGCGCCTCGTCGAGGTGCGTCTCGAAGTCGGCGAGGGAACGCTCCTGCCCCAGGGGCACCAGCTTGTCCGTACGGTCCAGGAAGGCCACGAGTGGCGCTGTCCCGGACCGGAACAGCGCCTGGTCACATCCCACCTGAAGCCTGATCAGCACCTCACCGAAGGCTTCCGGATCCGCGGGCGCGATGTGCACGTCACCGTCGCCGCACGGCCGCCCCACGCCGTCGACCAGCAGCTCCCGCCCGAAGGCCCAGGTGACCGGGGCGTCTCCGGGGAGATGGAAGGTCAGCCGTACGGCATAGGGATCACATGTCTCGTAGCGCAGCTCCACCGGGATCCGGAAGGAGAGCTCATCCGAGACGAGGAAACTCATCATGACCTCTGCCTGTACTGACTCGCGCATTCGCCTACCTCGTCAGTTGCCGTCGACTGGCCGGGAATCAGCCCTGACACTGCCCCGCAGTTTGCTGAAAGTACACAAGAGATCACAAGGAGTGATTTTTCAGATGCTGATAGAGAGGGCGAGTGTCCCTAGTAGCCTTCCGATCTCTTCCTGCAACTGCTGTGCCGCGGGCGGCAGTCGGTCGGCCTGGTGGGACGGCAGGGAGATGGCCATGGTCGCGGCGGTCGTGCCGAGAGTGAGGGGGATCGCTGCGCAGACCGTGCCGAGCGCGTACTCCTGGCGCTCGACGACCGGTTCCATCCGTCCGATCCGGTTGAGGCGCCGCAACAGGGTCTGCTCGTCACGCACTGTGTACGGGGTGATCGCCCGCACGGGATAGCGGTCGAGGTGGTCGCGCCGCGCCTCCTCGCCGAGCTGGGACAGCAGACACTGCCCGATCGCGTGGGCGTGCCCGGTCTCGCGGAAGTCGGCCCACTCCTCGACAGCCGGGGTTCCCGGGCTGTCGGCGACACACATGACCTCGATCTCGCCCTCGCGGTAGACCGCGTAGTACACGGGGACGCCGATGGTGTCCCGCCAGCGTGCGAGGACGTCGCTCACCGTGCTGCGACGTTTCTGCTGCGCCCCGCTGCTGCTCAACCGCTCGGCCGCCTCACCGAGGAAGAACAGCCCCTTGTCCCGGTGCAGATAGCCCTCGTGCGTCAGCGTGCGGAGAAGGTGATAAGCAGTGGGCAGCGCGAGTCCGGCGTCCCGGGCCAGCTGCTTGGCAGGCGCTCCGTGCTGACGCGCGGCCACGGCCTCCAGCAGCCGCATCGCGCGCTGCACCGAGCCGATGAGGGTCGTGGGGTGTGTCTCCGCGGCCGAGGCCGGGGGAGACTTCGGGGAGGGGATACGCACCGCGGGTGCTGTCTCGATGCGGGAGGAACGCGGACCTGCTGATCGGTTGGGCGGCTCCCCGGGTGATGTACGAGGCTGCACAGGGGGAGCCGGGGCCCTGGTGGGTGTCGTGGGTCGGGTCTGCGGATCTGCGGGTGCGGTGTCAGCCGTGGCCAAGGGTCACTCCCGAAGGGCGAGGAGGGCCGCCCGTGCGAGGGAACACGGGAGGGAGGTGCGCCGCCCGCGGGGTCGGCCCCGCAGCGAGCTCCGGACTTTAACGGCCCGTCACCGCCCGCAGACGGCCCCGCCGGGAAACTTCCCTCCCCCGAGGGAACCTCGGGTTCCTGTTGGCACCTCGCCCGTTACCGGCCGCTCACCCGGTTCGTGTCACTCCGCTCCGCGCGCTGACGCGTCACCAGTCACTGCGCGACGACGATCCCGCCATGAACTTCCGGACGACATAGATCAGCCCGCCGACCACCGCGACGAACACCAGCACCTTGAAGAGCAGGGCCACCACGAAGTGCAGCACGCTCAATATCAGGCCGCCGAACACGACCAGAGCGATGATCGGCACCGCGACCCACTTCACCCACCACGGCAATCCCGCCAGGATCTCCTTCATCGCCCTCGTCCTTACTTCTCGCCACCCGTGGCCCCGTGTTCGGGGCCCGCGTCCGGGTCCTGTGATGTCCTGCTTCGATGCTAGGGCGACTGGGGGTGGGTTCGGGGGCCTCGCGCCCCTTGTCCGTCCCTGATCGTTCCCCTAGGGAACCCTGAGACCCGGCTCAGCTCTCGGGTGGAGAGAACACCACCATGACCCGCAGGTCCTCGGTGATGTGATGGAACTTGTGGGCGACCCCGGCGGGCACGTACACGACGCTGCCACGCGCCACCTGCGTCGTCTCCATACCGACCGTGAGCGAGGCGCGGCCGCTCACGACGAAGTAGACCTCGTCCTGCTTGTGCGGATTCTGTGGGTCGAGCGCGCCGGCATCGAGCGCGTACAGACCGACCGACATGTTCCGCTCATGCAGAAACTGCAGGTAGGCACCGTCATTGGCGGCGCGCTCCGCCTCCAGTTCGTCCAGCCGGAAAGCCTTCATCGCCGTTGTCCGCCCCTGCCCCGGTCCTCGTGCCCGATCTCGTCTGCCACGATCAGACACATGAAGAATTTCGTAGTCAAGACGATCGCCAACGCGGGCGCCCTGGCGGTCGCCGTATGGCTCCTCGACAAGATCACTCTGACCGGTGACAGCACGGGTAAGAAGATAGGCACGCTGCTGCTCGTCGCGCTCGTCTTCGGTCTCGTGAACGTGGTGGTCAAGCCGATAGTCAAGTTGCTGACCTTCCCCCTGTTCATCCTGACACTCGGCCTGTTCACCCTGGTGGTCAACGCGCTGATGCTGTTGCTCACCTCGTGGCTGGCCGACAAAATCGACGTGAGTTTCCACGTGGACGGCTTCTGGACCGCGGTCCTGGGTGGCCTGATCATCTCGGTCGTGGCCTGGGCGCTCCACGTGGTCCTGCCCGACGAGGACTGAGCACCCGCCATGACCTACCGCGTCTGTTTCGTCTGCACCGGCAACATCTGCCGTTCCCCGATGGCCGAGTCCGTCTTCCGCGCGCGCGTCGAGGAGGCCGGGCTCGACAGCCAGGTCGAGGTCGACAGCGCAGGCACGGGCGGCTGGCACGAGGGCGACGGCGCCGACCCGCGCACCGTCTCCGTCCTGGAGGCGAACGGCTACGGGAGCGAGCACGTCGCCCGGCAGTTCCAGGAATCCTGGTTCGCCCGCCTCGACCTCGTGATCGCCCTCGACGCCGGCCACATGAGGGCCCTGCGCCGTCTCGCGCCCACTCCTGAGGACGCCGCGAAGGTCCGCCTCCTGCGCTCCTACGACCCCGTCGCGGGCGACGACCTCGACGTACCGGACCCGTACTACGGAGACGTGGACGGCTTCGAGGAGTGCCTGGAGATGGTAGAGGCGGCGAGCCCCGGCCTGCTCGCCGTCGTACGGGAGCACGTGGACGGACGGGCGGCATGAGCGACTCGACGGAGTTCGGCGACGGCACGCGTGCGGTACGGGCGGGACTGCCCGAGCCCGTCAAGCACGAGCCCAGCCTCCCGGGCCCGGTCTTCGCCGCCCACTACCACCTGCCGGGCGACCCCACGGGCCCCTACACCTACGGCCGCGACGAGAACCCCACCTGGACGCTCCTGGAGCGCGCCATAGGCGAACTGGAGGCTCCGGGACAGGACGGCGCCGAGACGCTCGTCTTCTCCTCCGGCATGGCCGCCGTCTCGGCCGTCCTCTTCTCCCAGCTCCGCGCCGGAGACGTCGCGGTGCTGCCGAACGACGGCTACCAGGCGCTGCCGCTGGTACGTGAGCAACTGGAGGCGTACGGCATCGAGGTACGCACCGCGCCGACGGCCGACAACGCTCAGCTCGACGTTCTCGACGGCGCGAAGCTTCTGTGGATCGAGACGCCGTCGAACCCCGGGCTCGACGTGTGCGACATCCGGCGGCTCACCGAGGCGGCCCACGCGCGTGGGTGCCGCGTCGCCGTCGACAACACCCTGGCGACCCCGCTCGGCCAGCGGCCGCTGGAACTGGGTGCCGACTTCTCCGTGGCCAGCGGCACCAAGCAGCTCACCGGGCACGGCGACCTCCTGCTGGGGTACGTGGTGACCCTCGACGCCACGCTGATGACGGCGGTACAGCGCTGGCGCAAGATCACCGGGGCGATTCCGGGACCCATGGAAGCCTGGCTCGCCCACCGTTCGCTGGCGACGCTGCATCTGCGCGCCGACCGGCAGAGCGCCAACGCCCTGGCCGTCGCCGAGGCGCTCAACGGGCGGCCGGAGGTGACCGGTCTGCGTCATCCGGGACTGCCCGGCGATCCCGCGCACAAGATCGCCTCGCAACAGATGCGGCGCTACGGGTGTGTGGTGTCGTTCTCGCTGCCCACGCGCGCGCATGCCGACCTCTTTCTGGACGCGCTGCGCCTGGTGGACGGCGCCACCAGCTTCGGCGGAGTACGGTCCACCGCCGAGCGGCGCGGCCGGTGGGGCGGGGACGCTGTTCCGGAGGGCTTCATCCGCTTCTCGGCGGGCGCCGAGGACACCGACGACCTGGTGGCCGATGTACTGCGCGCGCTCGACGAATCGGCGAGGTGATCCGACAGATTGACACCGACCGGTACCTCTCGGGACAGATCGGGCGGTCCGAACCTCCCCCCTCGTGGTTCGGACCGCCCCGGTTCTGCGCGCGAAGAACCGTGCCAACAAGGCTAGTTGACTCTGTGTCAGTGTCCAATCACAGTAGCGACAGAGACCTATCGACTTATTTATAGTTGGGCGCTCCGGAGATGGGAGGGGGAGCACCGTGGACTTGGCCCTGCTGCGCACGTTCGTCACCGTGCACCGGGCCGGCTCCTTCACCCGCGCCGCCGCGCTGCTCGGCCTCTCGCAGCCGGCCGTCACCTCGCAGATCCGCACGCTGGAGAGGCAGCTGGGCCGCCCCCTCTTCCTGCGTCAGGCGCGCGGGGTGACCCCCACGACGATCGGCGACGAACTCGCCCACAAAGCGGCCCCTCATCTCGACGCCCTGGTCGAAATCACCGAGACCGGGCTGGACGAGGAGTCCTCCTTACGCACGCTGCACCTCGCCGGGCCACCGGAGTTCACCGCCGAACGCGCCCTGCCCGCCCTCACCGAGCTGACCAGGGACCACGGGCAGGGTTTTGCGTTGCGTGCCTCGTTCGGGAATGCCGAGGAGACACTGGAGGGGCTTGCCGCCGGACACCACGATCTGGCCATCACCACGGCCCGGCCGAGGGGCGCCCTGCTCACCGCGACTCCGCTCTGCGACGAGGAGCACGTTCTGATCGCGCATCCGCGCTGGGCTTCCCACATCAGCGCGGCCCAGCCACGCCGCAAGGGCGCTCACGCGCTGGAGAACCTCCCCGTGGTCGAGGTTCACGAGTCGCTGCCCTTCGTCGCCCGCTACTGGGCCTCCGTCTTCGACTCCCGGCCCGCCGCTTCGGGCACCGTCATCGTGCCCGATCTCCGCGCGGTCCTCGCCTGCGCCGCCACTGGCGCGGGGCTTGCCGTACTGCCCCGCTATCTGTGCGCGTCCGCCCTGGAACGTGGTGACGTCGTGGCGCTCCTGGAACCGACGGTGCCCCCGCTGCGCACGTACTTCCTGGTGGTCCGAACCGGCACACTGGTCATGGGGCACATAGCGCGGGCGCACGAGCGGCTGCTGCGGACGGCCTCGGACTGGTCATAGGCACGGGAGGGCCTGCTCATGCGTACGGCACACGTTTCGGGGCTGCGCGATGTTTCACGTGGAACCAGCCGGGCCACATTTCTCCCATGACCGTCCGACCCGTGGTCAAGCGCACTGCTCGCGCCATCCTGCTCGATGGCGACAACCTGATCCTGATCAAGCGGACCAAGCCCGGCGTCGATCCCTACTGGCTCACACCGGGCGGTGGGGTCGAGCCCGAGGACACCACCGTCGTCGACGCGCTCCATCGCGAAGTGCACGAGGAGCTCGGTGCCAAGATCACCGATGTGGTCCCCTGCTTCGTGGACACCGTCGAGCACATCGGCGAGGACGGCGGCGCGACCGGTGTGAAGGTCCAGCACTTCTTCGTCTGCCGCCTGGAGTCCATCGACACCTCCCAGCGGCACGGTCCCGAGGTCGACGAACCACAGGGCGAGTACGAGATCGTCCGCGTGCCGTTCACACGGGTCGGGATCGCGTCCGTCCACCTCGTACCGCTGTCCCTGCGGCACTACCTCGACGGGAACATCGAGGGCGTGCGGGCGATGCACGCGCCAGACCTGGGGTGAGTCTGGATCTCGAATGAGGGTGGGAGTCCGACGAGCCTCAGTCCCCTGCCGCGATCAGTTCCTCCACCGAGTCGTGCCTTATGCGGTTCCACGGGATGCCGATGTCCCGCAGCGTTTCCACGCCGCTGCGGATCATGCCGGGCGGACCCGAGAGGTACGCGTCGTACTCGTTCCACGGCCCGTACTCGCGCACGGCGTCGGGGAGCTGCAGGAGCCCCTGCCGGTCGTCCACCACCGCGCGGATCTCCAGCCATGAGTGGCTCTGGGACATCCGCAGCAGCGTGTCGATGTCGTAGAGGTCGTGATCCGTGCGGGCGCCGTAGAACACCTCGACGGGACGCCGCTCGCCGTGCTCCGCCACGTCCTCGACCAGCGCCTTGATGGGCGCTATGCCGGTGCCACCGCCGAGGCAGAGCAGTCCGCTGTCGGTGGTGTGGTCGACCGTCATCGATCCCGCCGGCGGGCCCATCCGTACGACGTCACCGGGGCGAGCGCGGTGCACGAGCGCATTGGACACCCAGCCTGCCGGGATCGCCTTCACATGGAACGACAGCAGGCCGTCGGAGCGGGGCGCCGAGGCGAAGGAGTAGTGCCGCCATATCCGCGGCCACCAGGGAGTCTCCAGGCTCGCGTACTGCCCGGCGAGGAAGGGATACGGCTGGTCGGGCCTGACGGTGATGACCGCGATGTCCGGCGTTCTGAGATCGTGCGAGACGACCTCGGCCATCCACCAGGGCGGGGAGCGCAGCTCGTCGGCGGCCGCCGCGTCGATCATCACCTGGGAGATCGTCGTGTACGCCCGCACCCAGGCCGCCTCGGTCTCGTCGCCCCAGACTGAGGCGGCGTACCGGCTCAGCGCCCCGATGAGGCACTCACCGACGGCCGGGTAGTGCTCGGGTCGAGTGCCGTACTTGCGGTGCCCCCGACCGAGATTCTGCAGGTACTCGACCAGGGCCGGAGTGTTGTCGATGTACTCGGCCGCGGTCAGCAGCGCCTTGAGCAGGCGGTCGCGCTGTGTGTCCATCGCCGGTGGGAAGAGCGAGCGCAGTTCGGGGTGCTGCACGAAGAGCATGGCGTAGAAGTACGAGGTGACCTTGTCGGCGATCGGGTCGATCTCCGCCATGGTCCGCCGGATGAGCACGGCGTCGGGGGAGGGCTGGGGAGCCGAGGCGGAGCGTTGGGGTGGTACGCGTTCCTGCTGGAGGACCGGCCCTGGCGCCGGATCTCCGCCAGGCGTCGGCGCACCCGTGTCAGGTATTCGTTCCTGGGCGCCGGTGCTTCCGCCCTCCGCAGGACTGCCGCCGCCGGACGCGGGCTCACCCTCCGCAGGCCTCCCCACAGGGCGCAGGGCAGCCAGGCGGTTGCCCTCGGTCTCCTGTTCTCCGCCGGTGGATGTGGGCTGCTTACGCGGGGTGAACCAGCCGCCCACGCTGTCGCCGCCGGACGTGCCGTTGTCGGCCGACGTGGTGGTCGGAGCGTCCATGGTGTGCCTCGCCTCGAACTTCTTTCGGTCGTTCTGCGTATTCCCCTGGCGGAGAGATTGCCTGCTGTCCCCCGCAGACGGCCTTGCATTTCGGTCCCGTCGGCCAAGCGGCCACATTCAACCCGGATTTCCGCTGCGTACGGACAAGTAGGCGAGAGTGTGAGATGGGCCGCAGTTCTCACACCGCAGCGTCCCACCGCGCACCCGGCGGCCCGGTCGCTTAACGCAGAATGCGGGTCTTCGATCTCTCCGTCCCGTTAGGCTGCATTGGCCCGTGTTCCTGCCCTCATGAGACGAGCACATCTCAGCCTGGACAAGAACCGGACTCGACCATACCGGCAGGCGTCCCACACACAAGTCCCCCCTTCCTTCATCACGATCAGGACGGGGTGCGAACCTTCGAATTCCTTCAACTACCGGGCGCGACGCACCAGTTCATAGGCATCCCATAGATCCCTGCCCAGGTAGGAGTGCGTGGCGAGACCCTCCAACCGCCGATCCGCGTTGATGGCGACCGAGACCGGCACAACAGCGAAGAGCTCTGCATCGGAGAGCGAGTCCCCGTACGCGACGCAGTCGGCGCGGGCCACACCGAACTCCACACAGAGCCGTTCCGCTATCTCCACCTTGGCTGCCGGCGTCAGAATGCCCGCGGGGTCGATGGGCTCGGTGAAGGGCACGGCCGGAAACCGGGAACCGTACGCAGCATGCGCGCCCCAGGCGAGGAGCCGCTCCACGAAGAAGGAGGGCGAGAGCGAGACGACGGCGCAGTACTCCCCTCGCTCCCGGATCTCGGCCCAGGTGTGCCGGATGCGCCGCAGCCAGGGCGCGCCCTCGAAGGCCGCCACCACGTGGGCCTCGGTGAGCTCACCCCAAAGGCCGTGTACCCGCTGCGCGTATCCCCAGGTGTCGAGGAAGACCAGGTGCCGTCGGTGCGAGGAGCGCGCTCCTTGTTTCACGTGAAACACGTGTCCCTTTGCCATGGAGTCGGGCACGACATGGCCAAAAGCTCATGCATGGTCCCGCAAACCGGTAGACGTCATGGGCGCAGGTCAGACAGCCTGACCTGCGTGCCGACACCTTCCCTCGCCGCTCTGCCCATCCGCCGTCTGACACCCCGCGATCTCACCGCCTGCGCCGACTTGTCCGAGGACCGGGGGTGGCCCCGTGAGGAACACAAATGGGGGCTGCTTCTCGCGGCAGGGAAGGGATACGGCGTCGAGGACCCCGACGGCGGCCTTGTCACCGCCTGCGTCGTGACCGAGTACGGATCGTCAGGCCGCCCCGATCTGGCGGCGATCGGCATGGTCCTGGTGGCCGAGCGCCACAGCCGCCAGGGTGTCGGCCGCCGTCTGATGCGCCATGTCCTCACGGAGATGGGCACGACCCCGCTCACCCTTCACGCGACGCCGTACGGCCGACCTCTCTATGAGGAACTGGGCTTCAAGGTCACTGGCCGCGCCGAGATGGTCAGCGGGCACTTCACGCCTGGCGGCCGGTCACCCGCGATCACCACCCGGCCCGCGACAGCCGAGGACATCTCCATGATCCTCCGGCTCGACGAGGAGGTCTTCGGTGCCGACCGCACCCATGTGATCACGCGTCTCCCGGCTTTCTCCGACCACCTTCACGTCGCCGTGGAGAACGGTCGGCTCATCGGGTACGCGGCTGTCTGGCCCAACATGGACACCCACGTCGTCGGCCCGCTCGCCGCACGGGACACGGAGACGGCGAAAGCGCTCATCACCTCCCTGGCCACCCGCACGGACCGCCCTCTGCGTACCGACATCGACGTACGCCACGACGAGCTGCTGACGTGGGTGAAGGACCGAGGGCTGACGTCGGTGGCCTTCAATGCGGTGATGACATATGGGGTCGCCGAACTGCCGGGAGACTGGACCCGGCGGTTCGCTCCCCTGACGGTGGCCGCGGGCTGAGGGAATCCACGAGAAGCGGCGCGGGGCCGTCAT
>NZ_VJZC01000430.1 GCF_009377185.1 Streptomyces spongiae | reverse complement strand
GGCAGGGCTGAGCCCTCACAGGGCGGTGGCCGCCCGGCCCTACCTGAGGATGCCCTCCAGGAAGTCGCTTCCCAGTCGCGCGACCACCGTGACGTCCAGCTGGTGGAGCACGTAGCGGCCGCGGCGGCGCGTCGTGATCAGCCCCGCCTTCTTCAGGACGGCGAGGTGCCGGGACACCTCGGGCGCGCTCAGGTCGTTGGCGTGGGCCAGCTCGCCCGTCGTGTACGGCGCCCTGGCTATGTTCCGGCACAGACGCAGGCGTATGGGGTGGGCGAGGGCTTCGAGGCGCAGCTTGAGCACCTCCACGGAGGCGGGTCTCGCCTGCTCGGGTCCCGCGACCGGGTAGAGCACGGCGGGGCGCCAGCCCGAGGCGTGCAGCACCAGCAGGTGCGGCCAGGTGTGGTGCGAGGGCACGAAGGTGACGCCGGGCCCGACCTCGGGGTCCACGGCGGTCGTGCCGCCGTGGGAGAGCTTGTCGGCCTCGATGCGCGTGGCGCCCGCTTCGGTCCCGGTCAGGGAGAGCGCGGCCGAGACCGCCGTGAGCGCCTCCTCCAGGCCCTTGTGGCGCAGGATCTCGGTCTTGTGGCGGGCGTCGGCGGCCAGGTGGACCCGCACCCGGCGCCAGGTGTCCGCGAAGAACGCCTCGTCGCAGTCCTCCAACAGGCGCCGCACCCATGCCCGTACGGTCGTGGGGTCGGCCAGCAGGCGTTGCGTGAAGCCGAGTTGCTCGGGGCCGCGGCTCGCCGCCAGGTCCAGCGCCACGTCGTGCCGGGCCCGGTCGACGAGGGGTGAGGGCAACGCGGCCGCGTACTGGGAGCCGCAGCTGAACTCCAGGGCCGCCGCGACGAACTGCTCGTCGCTCAGCCGGTCCAGGAGGTCCAGGTCCTCGGTGAGCGTCCCCCCGGGGTGGCCGTCGCGCTCCGGCAGGGCGGCGAACGGCATGAAGATGTCCGAGAACGTGTTCCGCCACAGGAAGTCCGCCTGGGTCAGGCGGTCGGCCAGGTCCGGCTTGAGCGCGGCCGTGGTGGCCGTCACCCAGCCCTGCATACCGGGATGGTGGCCCGGCTCGGCGAGCGCGTGCAGCGCGACGGCCAACTCGGCCAGCGGCGACGGCTCGAAGACGATCCGCTCGGCCGGCAGCCCTGTGATGTCGATACTCACGCCCATGCGGCCATGGTGCACCCCACCACTGACAACGCGCCGTCGATTGACGACGGCAGTCAATCGACGCGACGCACCCCAACGGCCGGGCGCAGCCTGGGCGGACCGGGCGACCCGGGCGGACCGGGCGAGAAGCCCGACCGCCGCGGACCAACGGCCGGCCTTCCCGGAGCTGTTTCTGTCCGAGACGAGCCACTACGGGCTCGTCCCCCCCGTCCCCGTCCCCGAGAGGCGGTACGTCGTGAGCGTCACCGAGCAGTACATCCTTGACACCTACCGAGCCCAGCGCCTCGGCGAGCCCGCCCCTCCCGCGCCGGGTGTGCGCGACTGGGAGGTCGTGCGGGAGCTGCGCGACCACCGGAGGTTCCGCGCGGTCGTGGCGGGCCGCCCGGCACGCGGACGCGTACGGTCCGTGCTGGCCCGGCTCCTGCGCACGCGCCCTACCCCAGGTCCCCGTCCTCGGTGACCTCCCGGAGCCGGGCCACGAACTGAGTCGCCGCCTCCTTCACGTCCTCGGCCGTCCACTCCAGCCCGGCCGCCCGCACGGCGACCTCGGTGTACGACAGCCCCGGCCCGCCCGGGTCCCAGACACTGGCGAACAGGAGGGTCCCCGTCTGCTCGCCCTGCCGGATCGCGGCCTCGGAGAGGACATCGGCGTCGTACGGCAGCCAGACCTGGAACTCGTGGGTGTGCGGCTCCTCGGGGTGGACGCGCGCCCAGGGCACCCCGGCCGCCGCGAACCCCTCGCGGAGCGCCGCGGCGACCACGCGCGCGTGGGTCACGTAGTCCGGCAGCCGGGGCAGCTCCCGCTCCAGCCCGGCCAGCGCCGACAGCGCCGTGGGGAACTGCTGGAAGACCTGGCCGCCGTACCGGTGCCGCCACGCCTTCGCCTCGTCGGCGAGCCACCGCGGGCCCGCGACCGCCGCGCCGCCGAAGCCGCCGAGCGACTTGTAGAGCGACACGTAGACGCTGTCCGCGAGGTCCGCGATCTCCTCCAGGGGCCGGCCGAAGTGGACGGTGGTCTCCCACAGTCGGGCCCCGTCGAAGTGCACCACCGCGTCACGCTCGCGGGCGGCGGCCACGACCTCGGAGAGCTCCTCCCAGGTGGGCAGCACGAAACCGGCGTCCCTGAGGGGCAGTTCGAGCATCAGCGAACCGAAGGGCTCCTCGAAATCGCGCACCTCGTCGGCGGTCGGCAGCCGCGGCTCGCGCGTCACCTGTACCGGACGCAGCCCGCTGACCTCGCTGAACGCCTTCCGTTCGTGCACCTCGGGGTGGGCCAGCGCGTGCAGGGCCACGGCCGGGTTGCCGGTGCGGGCCGCGAGTACGCGCAGCGCCACCTGCTGGGCCATCGTGCCCGTCGGGAAGAAGACGGCGGCCTCCTTGCCGAGCAGCCCGGCGACCCGCTCCTCCAGGGCCTCGACGATGCCGTTGCCGTAGATGTCCGCCGACTCGTCCAGGTCGTACAGCCCCGGTGCCTCCTCCTGCAGCAGCGCCAGCCGCTCCCGGATCGTCCCCAGGAACGCCGGGCGCGACAGCGCCCGTTCCGCCGCCCGGAGAGCTGCCTTCCGCCGCGCGTACCGCCGCAGGGCCGGTGACTTGGGGGTCTCTGTCTCTGCCGCCGTCTCTTTCGCCGTGTCAGTCACCCCCGGATGATGTCGCACGCACGACGTGTGGAAACCCACAGCCTGTGGACAACCGAACGCCCCTCGAACCAATCGCGTTAACATGACGAGAAATCGTCCGGTACCCACGAGCGGACTGGAACGGGAAGGCCACCAGCGAGTGACGACATTCCAGCAGCCAGACCCCAAGGACCGCCCCGCGCGGCTCACCGTGGGCGTCGTCGGAGCGGGCCGTGTCGGGCCCGCGCTGGCGGCGTCGCTGCAGCTCGCGGGGCATCGCCCGGTGGCCGTCTCCGGGGTCTCCGACGCCTCGCGACGACGGGCCGCGGCGCTGCTGCCGGACGTGCCGCTGGTGCCCCCGGCCGACGTCCTGGACCGCGCCGAGCTGGTGCTGCTGACCGTGCCGGACGACGCCCTGCCGGGGCTCGTGGAGGGGCTCGCCGAGACCGGGGCCGTCCGGCCGGGGCAACTGCTCGTGCACACCTCCGGGCGGTACGGCGCGGGTGTGCTGGACCCCGCGCTGCGGGCCGGGGCGCTGCCGCTGGCGCTGCACCCGGCGATGACGTTCACCGGCACCCCCGTGGACGTGCAGCGGCTCGCCGGATGCTCGTTCGGGGTCACCGCGCCCGAGGAGCTGCGGCTGGCCGCCGAGGCGCTGGTCATCGAGATGGGCGGCGAGCCCGAGTGGATCGCCGAGTCCGCCCGGCCGCTGTACCACGCGGCGCTCGCCCTGGGCGCCAACCACCTGGTGACCCTGGTCGCGCAGTCCATGGAACTACTGCGCACGGCGGGCGTCGAGGCCCCCGACCGCATGCTCGGGCCGCTGCTGGGCGCCGCCCTCGACAACGCCCTGCGCTCCGGCGACGCGGCCCTCACCGGCCCCGTCGCGCGCGGCGACGCGGGCACGGTAGCCGCGCACGTCGCCGAGTTGCGCGAGCACGCCCCGCAGGCCGTCGCCGGCTACCTGGCGATGGCGCGCGCGACAGCCGACCGCGCGCTCGCCCACGGCCTGCTCAAGCCGGAACTCGCCGAGGACCTCCTCGGGGTACTCGCCGACGGGACCGGCACCGGCACCGGCACCGAAGGGGACGCCCGATGACGCGTACGCCCGGGAACGGAGACGCCCGATGACCGCCACGCTGCTGCGCACCGCCGAGGAACTGCACGCACGCGCGCGTGTGGGCCGCCGTGCCGTCGTGATGACCATGGGCGCGCTGCACGAGGGTCACGCCACGCTGATCCGCACCGCGCGCGGCATCGCGGGCCGGGACGGCGAGGTGGTGGTCACCGTCTTCGTGAACCCCCTGCAGTTCGGCAAGGGCGAGGACCTCGACCGCTATCCGCGCACCCTCGACGCGGACCTGAAGATCGCCGAACAGTCGGGCGCCGACGCCGTGTTCGCACCCTCCGGGGACGAGGTCTACCCCGGCGGCGAACCCCAGGTGCGGATCTCCGCGGGCCCCATGGGAGAGCGCCTGGAGGGTGCCTCGCGGCCCGGGCACTTCGACGGCATGCTCACCGTCGTCGCCAAGCTGCTGCACCTCACCCGGCCCGACGTGGCCCTCTACGGGCAGAAGGACGCCCAGCAGCTCGCCCTGATCCGCCGCATGGTGCGCGACCTGAACTTCGGCGTGGAGATCGTCGGCGTGCCGACCGTCCGCGAGGAGGACGGCCTGGCCCTGTCCAGCCGCAACCGCTACCTGTCCGCCCCCGAGCGCCGTACGGCCCTCGCGCTCTCGCAGGCCCTGTTCGCGGGCCGCGACCGGCATGCCGCCCAGGAGGCGCTGCGCGCGCGGGCCCGGGAGGTGCCCGCGTCACGCGCGCGTGCGGAGGCCCTCAGCGCCCTCGGCGAGTCCCGCGCCGCCGCCGACGCGCACGCCGTCGCGAAGGTCGCCCCCACCACCACCTCGGGTTCGGCCGACGTCCGCTCGGCCGCCCGCCTCGTCCTCGACGACGCCGCACGCATGAAGCCGCCGCTGGAACTCGACTACCTGGCCCTGGTCGACCCTGCCGACTTCACCGAGATCTCCGACGGCTTCACCGGTGAAGCCGTACTCGCCGTCGCCGCCCGGGTCGGGACGACCCGGCTGATCGACAATCTCCCCCTCACCTTCGGAGCCGCCTCGTGACCGACACAGGCACGAACACCACAGGGACGACCAACACGGGCATACGGACGACCAACACGGGCATACGCCTGCACGCCCCCGCTCCCGGCTGGTCCATCACCGCGGACGTCGTGGTCGTCGGCTCCGGAGTCGCCGGCCTGACCGCGGCCCTGCGCTGCGAGGCCGCCGGCCTGCGCACCGTCGTCGTCACCAAGGCCCGCCTCGACGACGGCTCCACCCGCTGGGCGCAGGGCGGCATCGCGGCGGCTCTCGGCGAGGGCGACACCCCCGAGCAGCACCTCGACGACACACTGGTCGCGGGCGCGGGCCTGTGCGACGAGGACGCCGTCCGCCTCCTCGTCACCGAGGGCCCCGACGCCGTACGCCGGCTGATCGAGACGGGAGCGCGGTTCGACGAGTCCTCCGAAGGAGGACTGGAGCTGACCCGCGAGGGCGGCCACCACCGCCGCCGCATCGCCCACGCGGGTGGCGACGCGACCGGCGCGGAGATCTCCCGGGCCCTCGTCGAGGCCGTCAGCGAAGCGATGCCGTCGGGCACACGCGCGCGGGGACTGCGCACCATCGAGAACGCGCTCGTCCTGGACCTCCTCACCGACGCCGACGGCCGCACCGCGGGCGTGACCCTGCACGTCATGGGCGAGGGCCAGCACGACGGCGTCGGCGCGGTGCACGCGCCCGCCGTGGTCCTCGCGACCGGAGGCATGGGCCAGGTCTTCTCGGCGACGACCAACCCGTCCGTGTCCACGGGCGACGGCGTCGCGCTCGCCCTGCGCGCGGGCGCCGAGGTCAGCGACCTGGAGTTCGTGCAGTTCCACCCCACGGTGCTCTTCCTCGGTCCGGACGCGGAGGGCCAGCAGCCGCTGGTCTCCGAGGCCGTACGCGGCGAGGGCGCCCACCTGGTCGACGCGGACGGAACGCGCTTCATGGTCGGGCAGCACGAGCTGGCCGAACTCGCCCCCCGGGACATCGTCGCCAAGGGCATCATGCGCCGTATGCAGGAGCAGGGCGCCGAGCACATGTACCTGGACGCCCGGCACTTCGGCGCCGACATGTGGGAGCACCGCTTCCCGACGATCCTCGCCGCCTGCCGCGCGAACGGCATCGACCCGGTCACCGAGCCCGTCCCGGTCGCCCCCGCCGCCCACTACGCCTCCGGGGGCGTCCGCACCGACTCCCACGGCCGGACGACCGTGCCGGGCCTGTACGCGTGCGGGGAGGTCGCCTGCACGGGCGTCCACGGCGCCAACCGGCTCGCCTCCAACTCCCTCCTGGAGGGCCTGGTCTACGCCGAGCGCATCGCCGCCGACATCGTCGCGAGCCACGCGGAGAACGGCCTCCACGCGCGCGTGCCGCAGCCCGTCCCGTACCGGGAGAAGCCCGAGCACCCGCTGCTGGAGCCGGACGCACGGTTCGCGATCCAGCGGATCATGTCGGAGGGCGCGGGCGTCCTGAGGTCGGCGGCGTCCCTGGCGGCCGCGGCCGCCGCCCTCGACCAGCTGCGCACCGCGGCGCGCGACGCCCTCGACGAGAACGGCAAGACGGCCGAGCCCGGCGTCGACACCTGGGAGAGCACCAACCTCCTGTGCGTGGCCCGCGTCCTGGTCGCCGCCGCCCGGCTGCGCGAGGAGACCCGCGGCTGCCACTGGCGCGAGGACCACGCCGACCGCGACGACACCCACTGGCGCCGCCACATCGTCGTACGGCTGAATCCCGACCGCACACTGGCCCTACGGACCACGGACACCCCAGACTTCCCCCCTACCGTCCCCCGGACGCTCGACCTCGCTCGAGCCGGGGGCACCCCCACGCACCGGCCCGAGCGCCTTCCCCAGGAGCAGTGACAGTAGTGAGCACCCCCGACCTTCCCCTCGCCCAGAGCGGCGGCTGCGGCGACGGCTGCGCCTGCGGCATGGACCCCGACGCGGACGCGCTGGAGACCTACATGGAGTGCGGTCTCGACCCCGCGCTCGCCGAGCTCCTCGCCGACGCCGGGCTCGACCCCCTGGAGGTCGAGGACATCGCCAACGTGGCGATCCAGGAGGACCTCGACAACGGCGTCGACGTCACCACCGTCGCCACCATCCCCGAGGAAGCCCGCGCCACCGCCGACTTCACCGCGCGCGAGGCCGGCGTCGTGGCGGGCCTGAGGGTCGCCGAGGCGGTCATCTCGGTGGTGTG
The DNA here is from genome assembly GCF_009377185.1 of Streptomyces spongiae. Classification (GTDB taxonomy): domain Bacteria; phylum Actinomycetota; class Actinomycetes; order Streptomycetales; family Streptomycetaceae; genus Streptomyces; species Streptomyces spongiae. Next base: position 1,521 of record NZ_VJZC01000430.1, on the reverse strand, counting down.
CACGGACGAGTTCGAGGTCGAGCGCCACGTGGACGACGGCGACCGGGTGGAGGCGGGAGCGAAGCTCCTGTCGGTCACGACCCGAACCCGCGACCTCCTCACGGCCGAGCGCAGCGCACTGAACCTGCTGTGCCGTCTGTCGGGCATCGCGACGGCCACGCGCGCGTGGGCGGACGTTCTGGAGGGCACGAAGGCGAAGGTCAGGGACACCAGGAAGACCACCCCGGGGCTGAGGGCGCTGGAGAAGTTCGCGGTGCGCTGCGGCGGGGGAGTCAACCACCGCATGTCGCTGTCGGACGCGGCCCTCGTCAAGGACAACCACGTGGTCGCCGCCGGTGGCGTCGCGCAGGCGTTCAAGGCCGTCCGGGAGGAGTTCCCGGACGTGCCGATCGAGGTCGAGGTCGACACCCTGCACCAGCTGCGCGAGGTCCTGGACGCGGGCGCGGACCTGATCCTGCTGGACAACTTCACGCCCATCGAGTGCGAGGAGGCGGTGGCCCTCGTGGCCGGCCGCGCGATGCTGGAGGCGTCGGGCCGGCTCACGCTGGACAACGCGAAGGCGTACGCGGACACGGGCGTCGACTACCTGGCGGTGGGGGCCCTCACGCACTCCTCGCCCATCCTGGACATCGGCCTGGACCTGCGAGCGGCGGAGTAGGAGCGGGTACGGGCCATGCTGCTGACGATCGACGTAGGCAACACGCACACCGTTCTCGGTCTGTTCGACGGCGAGGACATCGTCGAACACTGGCGCATCTCCACGGACGCGCGCCGCACCGCCGACGAGCTGGCGGTCCTCCTCCAGGGCCTCATGGGGATGCATCCCCTCCTCGGGGAGGAACTGGGCGACGGCATCGACGGGATCGCCATCTGCTCGACGGTGCCGTCCGTGCTGCACGAGCTGCGCGAGGTGACGCGCCGGTACTACGGCGACGTGCCCGCGGTGCTGGTCGAGCCCGGCATCAAGACCGGCGTGCCGATCCTCATGGACAACCCCAAGGAGGTCGGCGCGGACCGCATCATCAACGCGGTGGCCGCCGTCGAGCTCTACGGCGGGCCGGCGATCGTGGTCGACTTCGGTACGGCGACGACGTTCGACGCGGTGTCCGCGCGCGGGGAGTACGCGGGTGGGGTGATCGCGCCGGGCATCGAGATCTCGGTGGAGGCGCTCGGTGTGCGTGGCGCGCAACTCCGCAAGATCGAGCTGGCGCGGCCGCGTGCGGTGATCGGCAAGAACACGGTCGAGGCCATGCAGGCCGGCATCGTCTACGGGTTCGCCGGGCAGGTGGACGGTGTGGTCGGCCGTATGGCCCGCGAGCTGGCGGAGGATCCGGAGGATGTCACGGTCATCGCCACGGGTGGGCTCGCGCCCATGGTTCTGGGCGAGTCATCCGTGATCGACGAACACGAGCCGTGGCTGACGTTGATCGGGTTGCGGCTGGTGTACGAGCGGAACGTGTCGCGCATGTGACCGCCGGACGGGGTGCGCGGGGATTGTTCTCGCCCCCGCCGCCCCTACCC
>NZ_VJZC01000429.1 GCF_009377185.1 Streptomyces spongiae | reverse complement strand
GGGTGGGGCCGACCAGGACGGTCGGCCCCACCCCGCCTTCCGTTGTCGCCGTCCTCCTCGATCTCGTCAGCGGCGAACCGGCGGGCCCACCGCCAACGACCGCATAAGATCAGCGGTGATGAGGAGTCAGGCCGAGCACACGACCAGCGGCGCGTGGGGCTCCACGCGGATCGTGGCGCTCTGCTCTGCCCTGCTGGTGCTGCTCGCCACGCTGGTCATGTGTCTGGGGTCCGTGTCCCACGGCGACAGCGGACCGGTCGGCACCTGGATGACGTCGACTCATCACGGCACGACGGGTGCGCATCCGGCCGACTGCCCCTACGGCGACGTCTGCTGCGGCCCGTCCACCGACGGGGTACGAGCCGTGCTCGCCGCTCCCGTCCAGCCGGTGCCCGCGGTCCTGCCCCGCATGCCGCGTCTGCCCGCGCCGGGCGCCTCCTCGCGGTGCGCCGAACCCACGCCGGCCGGCCGTTCCCCGGACCTCCACGTCCTGCAAGTGCAACGGATCTAGACGACTCCACGGCGCCGCGCGCTCACGCGTACGGACGGCCGCGTTCGTCCCTCCACCACTGCCTGCACCCACCGCCGCGCGGCGCCACCGCCCGGCGGGGACGAGGAGCACACAGCCATGAGCAAGACCAGCAAGAAGACGGCGTCCGCCGCGCGACGGGCCAAGATCGAGGAGATGCGCCGCACCGAGAAGGCCCGCGAGCGCCGTAACCGCGTCATCACCATCACCCTCAGCACGGTCATCGTCGCCGGACTCGTCGGCTGGGGCGGATACGCCCTCAACAGCGCCAACGAGAAGGACGAGCAGCAGGCCGCCGCGGCGAAGAAGCCCGTACGCGGCGAGAAGACCTGGGCCAAGAAGAAGCTCACCCAGAACCACGTCCAGGGCACCGTCGACTACCCGATGAACCCGCCCGTCGGCGGTGACCACAACCAGGCGTGGATGACCTGCGACGGCACCGTCTACACCAAGCCCATCGGCAAGGAGAACGCCGTCCACTCCCTCGAACACGGCGCGGTGTGGATCACGTACAACGACAAGGCCGCCGAGGCCGACATAAAGACGCTCAGCGACAAGGTCTCCAGGACCCCGTACACGCTGATGAGCCCCGGCAAGGACCAGTCCGGTCCCATCATGCTGTCGGCCTGGGGCAGGCAGCTCACCGTGACCAAGGCGTCCGACCCCCGAGTCCAACAGTTCCTGTCCAAGTACGTCCAGGGCGCGCAGACACCCGAGCCGGGCGCCGCCTGTACGGGCGGGCTGACCGCCTGAGGCGGTCCTGGTCCGTGGGGCCTCGTCGCCCACTCGGCGCGAGGCCCCGCGGACATGAGCGTTCCGGCGGCGCATGGTGAGAAACCACCAGCAGTGGTGAACCGTGCCAACGCGCCGCACGGGCGTCGGTGCCTACCGTCGAGTTCATGACGAACAGCAGCCCACCTCTGCTGAGTTCACAGCAGATGGCACGCTTCGTGGCCCACGGCTCACTGCGCCTGGACGGGATCGTCCCTCCGGAGATGAACGAGGAGGCGCTCCCGTTCCTGGCCGCCGGACTACCTGGCATCCCGTACGGGACCCCCGTGCCCGAGGCCTACCCCGCGGACTCCTTCCCCCGCCGGCTCCTCCAGATCCCTGAGGTGGCGGGCGCTTTGCGCTCCCTAGTCGGGCCGGACCCGCTCGTCGACCACCACGCCGTCCACATCCGCCAGGCGAAGGAGGGCAACGCTCAGCCTCTGCACGGGGACGCGATCATCGACGTGCGCACCGACGCCTTCGACGTACAGCTCATGTACTACCCGCAGGACGTGACCCTGGAGATGGGCGGCACGTTGAGCGTGCCCGGCAGCCACCTGCGGCGCACCAACGAGACCGACACCGGGCGCTACCAGAACCTGCTGGGCCAGAGCCGTCTGGTCTGCCCCGCCGGCACGGTGGTGTTCGTGCACCACGGCCTCTGGCACGGCGGCAGGCGCAACGACAGCGACACCGTGCGCTACATGTTCAAGATCCGCTTCAACCCGACCGTCCGCCAGCAGCTCCTCTGGGGCACCTCCGACCTGCACACGCCCGCGGTCCGTGAGGAACTGACCCGAGGCTTCCCCTGGTACGAACAGGCCGCCGGCCGACTGGAGGTCCACAACCGGGCGTTGCTGTGGCGCCAGTTGACCGGCGACGACCGATTCGACCTCGACCACTGGGTGACCCGCGTGACCAACCGTCCGACCGCCGTCGCCGCTGCCCGCACCGCCGACACCGCCGGAGGAGAGTCCTCATGACCATCCGTCAGCGCGTGCTCGTCCTCTACCTGACCACCTCCGCCCTCGACAGCAAGGTGGTCGGCTGGTCCCGGTACGACGGCACCGGCCGCACCACCCCGACGGCGGGCGACAGCGACGAGCCGCCCTACACGACCGGCCTGGACGCCCTGCTCGACGGCTGGCGCCTCATCCAGGCTTCCCAGCTGCTGCCGCCCTCCCCCGGCCACGAGTACGACGTGTCGTTCCTCAAACACGAGTTCTTCTTCGAGCAGCTCGTCGACGCGTAGGAAGTGGCTCAGGAGGAGTGGCTCAGGGAGGAGACCGTGTCCGGCGGCGACCAGGAAGTGCCCCTGACCGGAGGGCGCGTCACTGAAGGAGTGGTGCGGGTCGCGGACACCGTGCGTCGGCCGTGCACAGCGGCTTCGCCGTTCGTCGCGTCCCTCCTCGCTCATCTCGAACAGAGCGGGTTCGCGGGAGCACCCCGCCACCTCGGCACCGACGAGCAGGGACGCGACGTCCTCAGCTATGTCCCCGGGTGGGTGCCGGCCTCCTTCCGCCGCTGGGCCGATCCGCAGATCTCCGCAGCCGGCGGTCTGCTGCGGGGTCTGCACCGGGCCACCCGCACCAGTGGGCTCACCGGCACGTGTCCCGTCGTCTGCCACCATGACCCGGGCCCGAACAACGTCGTCTTCCGCGCTGACCGGCCCGTCGCGTTCATCGACTTCGACACCGCGGCGCCCGGTGACCCGCTCGAGGACCTGGGCTACATGGCCTGGACCTGGTGCGTCTCGTCACGGCCCGACAGGGGACCCGTCAGCGTCCAAGCCGCCCAGGTACGGCTGCTCGCCGACGCGTACGGCCTCACTCCTCACCGGCGCCTGGACCTGATCGACGCGATGCTGGACCGTCAGGCCCGCAACGCCCGCTGGTGGCGGGGGCACCTGAACGGACCGACCGGACCGCACGGCGTCGGCGATGACGAGATCGCTGCCCGAGTCGCCTGGTCCGAGCGTGAGCACGACTACACGGCCGCTCACCGCGCCGAGTTCGCCGCGGCGTTGCGGCCCGGGCCCTACGAGGCACCACCGTCCCCTGGGTGATCACGTGCCGGGCCCTGAGCGGTTGGGGCTCATGGGCCCGGCACGGAGGGTGGCCGCCCGTCTCGGGGACGGCCTGTCCCGGCCTGTCGGCGCGACATGAGGAGCAGACCGGGACGTTCGGGTGTCAAGTGGCGGCGGTCAGACGCCCAGCGCGTCGATGAGGGCCTGGGTGACGTCCTCGGTGGTGGCGGTGCCGCCGACGTCGCGGGTGAGGATGCCGGCACCGGTGGTCGTCTCGATCGCCTTGTGCAGGCGGGCCGCCTGGTCGGGGAGGCCGAAGTGCTCCAGCATGAGCGCGGCGCTGCCGACGGCGCCGATCGGGTTGGCGAGGCCCTGGCCGGCGATGTCCGGGGCGGAGCCGTGGACGGGCTCGAACATGCTGGGGAAGCGGCGTTCCGGGTTGAGGTTGGCGCTCGCCGCCAGTCCCAGGCTTCCGGCCAGCGCGCTGCCGAGGTCGGAGAGGATGTCGGCGTTGAGGTTGGAGGCCACGACGACGGAGAGGTCCTCGGGGCGCAGGACGAACTTCGCGGACATCGCGTCGACCAGGACGCTCTCCGTCTCCACGTCCGGGTAGTCGAGGGCGACCCGCTTGAAGACGTCGTCCCACAGGACCATGCCGTACTGCTGCGCGTTGCTCTTGGTGACGGACGAGACCTTGCGGCGCGTACGGGTGCGGGCCAGGTCGAAGGCGAAGCGCATGATGCGTTCGCAGCCCACCTCGGTGAACAGGGCCGACTGGACGGCGATTTCGCCGCCCTGTCCGCGGCCGGAGAGGTTGCGGCCGCCGAGTCCCGCGTACTCGCCCTCGCTGTTCTCGCGGACGACCACCCAGTCCAGTTCGGTGTCGTCGGCCTTGCGCAGCGGGCTGGTGACGCCGGGCAGGAAGTGCACGGGACGGATGTTGGCCCACTGGTCGAAGTTCTGGCAGATCTTCAGCCGCAGGCCCCACAGGCTGATGTGGTCGGGGACGCTCGGCCAGCCGACGGCGCCGAAGTAGATGGCGTCGAAGTCCCGCAGCTGCTCCAGGCCGTCGTCGTCCATCATCTTGCCGGTGCGCTCGTAGTAGCCGCAGCCCCAGGGGAACTCCTGCCAGTCGAAGGCGAAGGCCCCCTGGGAGTCGGCGGCCAGCGCGTCCAGCACGGCGCGGCCCGCGGCGACGACCTCGGCGCCGACGCCGTCGGCGGGGATGGCGGCGATACGGAAGGTGCGGGTTGCGGTCACAGGGAGCCTCCGAGGGTCGTTCTCCGACGTCTTCTCGATGTCTTCTCGACGTCTTCGAGTCAACCCAGTGGGTCCGTACCCCGTCCAAGACCAGCTTTCGATACGGCGTATAGGCGCAACCGATCGATGCGGCGGCTACGACTGCCGCGAGCCCTTTCGCCGGGCGTATGACCGGGTCAGCTCCAGGAACGCGCGGGCGCCCGGCGTGAGGTGGGCGGGCAGGCTGATCATGGCGACATGCAGGTGTGCCGTGGGCTCGATGGACGCCACGGCGGCACCGCAGCGGCGGGCCAGCCGGGTCCAGGACGCGGGCAGGACCGCGAGACCGACGCCGGTCAGCACGAGGGGAAGGATCGAGGTGCGGTGGTCGACGACCGCGACGATGTCGGTGCCGGTGGTCTGCGCGGTGATGTCGTCGACGATGGTGCGCATCAGGCTGCCGCGCCGGGAGGCGATCAGCTTGTGCCCGCCGAGGTCCTCTGGGCGCAGGGTGGCGCCGTCCACGAGATCACCGTCGGGCGGGGCCACGACGACGAACGGCTGCTCCTCCACGGGCAGCACGTCGATGCCCGCCAGCGCGACCGGGCTGGCCGCGCCGAGCAGGCCCAGCTCGCAGGCGCCGCTGCGGACGAGTTCCACGGCCTCCTCAGGGGTGAAGGCGGCCCGGCTGCTGACGGTGACGGTCGGGTGCAGTTCATTGAAGCGATGGATCAGGGTGGTCAGCGGCTCGATGCCGGGTGAGGGCATGGCGGCGACCTCGACGGTGCCGCCGTGCAGGCCTGACAGGGCGGCCGCCCTGTCCCGTACGGCTGCCAGGTCGCGCAGGACGCGGCGGCTCGGTTCGAGGAGTTCCGCGCCGGCCTCGCTGAGCACCACTCCGCGGCCCATGCGGTGGAACAGGGAGACGCCCAGGTCGGCTTCGAGGTTCGCCATCGCCTGAGAGAGCGAGGGCTGCGCCACGTGGAGCGCGGCGGCGGCCTTGCTGAATCCGCCGTGCTCCACGATGGCGAGGAAGTACTCGAGTTGCCGGGCGTCCACCAGGCGGACCCTACCGTCTACGTCTACGGGTTGACCGGGACCGCCTCGTTCGCCTCGGCCGGTCGCGCGGCGGGCACGGCGGCCTCAGGGGCCTCGGGGGCACCGCCGGCGGCTGCGTCGGCCTGCTCCTCCCGTTCCGCCTGTTCCTCCCGTACCGGCTGCTCCTCCCGGATCTCGCCGGACAGCACCTGGCGGGCCCGCGTCAGGTCGAGGCCCTTCTCCCAGCGGGCGATGAAGAGGGCTGCGACCGCGTTGCCGTAGAAGTTGACCAGGGCACGGCACTCCGACATGAACTTGTCGATGCCGAAGACGAGCATGATCCCGGCGGCGGGCACGTGGCCCACGGTCGACAGGGTCGCGGTCAGCGCGATGAAGCCGCCGCCCGCGACGCCGGCCGCGCCCTTGGAGGTCAGCAGCATCACCGCGAGCAGGCCGAGTTGCTGGCCGACGGACAAGGGTGTGTCGGTGGCCTGGGCGATGTAGAGGGTGGCCAGGGACAGGTAGATCGCGGCGCCGTCGAGGTTGAAGCTGTAGCCGGTGGGCACCACCAGGCGGACCGTGGACTTCTCTGCGCCCATGAACTCCAGCTTGCGCATCAGACCCGGCAGGGCCGGCTCGGCGGTCGAGGTGCCGAGGATCAGGAAGAACTCTTCCTTGAAGTAGCGGAAGAGCTGGAAGATGTTCAGCCGCACATACGCCGCGAGCACCGCGCCGAGCACGACCACGACGAACAGGATCGAGGTGGCGTAGAAGAGCAGGATCAGCGAGCCGAGGCTGGTCAGCGTCGACAGGCCGAACTTCCCGATGGCGTAGGACATCGCCCCGAAGGCACCCAGCGGGGCCACCTTCATCACGAAGGACAGCACCTTGAACACCACTTCGGTCAGACGGTTGACCCCGGCGATGATCGGTTCGCCCGCCTTGCCGACGGACTTCAGCGCGATACCGAAGATCACCGCGAGGAAGATCACTTGTAGGATGTCGCCCTCGACGAACGCGCCGAAGACACTGTTCGGCACGATGCCGGTCAGGAACTCCCACCAGTGCTGGTGCTCGCCCGTCTGGATGTACTGGCCGGCGTCACCCGAGACGTCCAGTCGCGAGGGATCGGCGTGCACGCCGTCGCCGAGCCGGAAGACGTTGATCGCGACGAGCCCCGCGGCCAGGGCGACGATCGTGCCCAGCTGGAAGTACGTCAGTGCCTTGATCCCGGTGCGGCCCACCTTCTTCAGGTCGGCCACTCCGGCCACGCCGCCGATGATGGTCAGGAACACGATCGGTCCGATCAGCATCTTCATCGCGGTGATGAACGTGGTGCCGATCGGCTCCATCGATGTGGCCAGATCCGGCCACCGCCACCCGAGCACGATCCCGATGACGATCGCCACCAGCACCTGCACGTACAGCTGCCGGTACCACGGCTTCTTCCTCACCACGGCGTCGCCTGCGGCTTCCTTCGGGGCATGCGTCATTGCGGCCTCCGGCCTTGAGGAACCCGTACGACACCGGGTCCCGGCCGGTCGTCGCACCACTCACCGGCTCAGTGAAGCGAGTCACAGACGGCGAGGTCCACGACCAAAAATCGATGCCCCGCATAGGCACTGCCTATACGAAACGCCGCGGAGACGGGCTCTCAGCGGGGCCGTAGCTCGCCGGAGCCACGGAGAACGAGCCGGGTGGGGATCTCCGTGGAGCGGGCCCGGGAGCGGTCGCCGTCCAGTCGGGACAGCGCGATCGTCGCGGCGGCGGCGCCCATGGCCGCCGGGTCCTGGGCGACCACGGTGAGGGCGGGTTCGAGGACCCCGGCGAGGGGGATGTCGTCGAAGCCGACGAGCGCGACGTCCTTGCGGGCGGCCCTGGCGAGGCCGACCACGGCACCCATGGACGAGAAGTTGTTCGCCGCGAGCAGCGCGGTGGGCGGGTCCGCCAGGGTCAGCAGGCGCTCGGTCGCGTCGGCCGCCCCCTCGACGTCCTGACCGCCCGCGACCAGCGCCCTGTCGTAGGCCAGTCCGGCTTCGGCGAGGGCGTCACGGTAGCCCCGCAACCGCATCCGGCGGGTGTACAGGGCGGTGGGTGTGTCGCCGATGAAGCCGATCCTGCGGTGGCCGTGCCGGATCAGGTGCGCGACCCCCTCCCGCGCTCCCTGGCGGTTCGAGCTGAGCACGCTGTCGGCGGTCAGCCCGGTCCCGGGACGGTCGAGGAAGACCACGGGCAGCCCGGCGGAACGTTCGGCCTTGAGGTAGCCGTGGTCGGCGCTCGGGATCGGCGCCATGAGCAGGGCGCTGACCCGGCGGGCCAGGAACGTGCCGACCAGCGAGCGTTCACGCTCGGCGTCCTGGGCGGACGAACCGATGAGCAGGGTGAGGCCCCTGCCGTGGGTCACCGACTCGATCCCGCTCACCACCGTGGCGAAGAACGGGTTGCTCATGTCCGGCACGACCAGTCCGATGGCGGTGTCGCTCTTGCCGAGCCGCATGTGGCGCGCCATCAGGTTGGGGCGGAAGCCGAGCCGCTGGACGGCCTCCATCACCCGCTCCCGGGTCTCGGCGGAGACCGGACCGTCCTCGTTGAGCACCCGCGACACCGTCTTGGCGCTGACGCCTACCTCCTGTGCCACATCGCTCAGCGTGGGGCGGCGGGCCACGGGCATGGTCGTATCTCCTCAGTTGTGGCGGAGCGGGCGGTCCCTCCTGTCCCCACCGCCTGCGGCAGCCATCGGTTCAGTGCTCCGCGGGACCTGCCACCTCGGCGGCCTCCACGTCAGCGACGACAGTACCTGTGCCGCCGGCCTCCACCTGGAGGGCACTCGTCATGATCGCGTCGGCCGGTCCCGCCCACACGGACCAAGCGCCCCGCTCAACCTCGAACAAGAACACGGGAGTTGGCGAAATGATCGAGTTTGTCCGAGTTCTGGGAGGGGGAGGGCACCGACAGGCCCACCTCGGCGGCCGCACGGCATGACGGGCCACGGCGTGGGCCACGACGTCACCCCACGATCCGAAAGGCCCTTCCGTGAGCGAATC
>NZ_VJZC01000428.1 GCF_009377185.1 Streptomyces spongiae | reverse complement strand
GAGGGAGAGGGGGAGGGAGAGGAGGAGCTGGACAAGGGCCGTCCTTCCAGAGAAGTGGAGAAGGGCGCTGATCAGCTGGCTGCCCGTCATCGTGACGCAACCAAACCATTGACGTCCATGAACAGTTTGTGCGTCCGATCTATTAGGTTCTCTATATGGACTGGACGAGTTCACAGCTGCGCTCGCTGGTGGAGCTGACCCGGCGCGGCACCATCACCGCGGTCGCCCAGGCCCTCGGATACACCCCCGGCGGGGTCTCCCAGCAGATCGCCGCGCTGGAGAAGGCCACCGGCATGGAGCTGCTGCGGCGGGTGGGCCGGCGGGTGGAACTGACCGACGCCGGGCGGACCCTGGCCCGGCACGCCGAGCGGATCCTGTCCACGGAGGCCGAGGCCGTGTCGGCACTGGAGCGCAGCCGGGGCGAGGTCTCCGGAGTACTGCGGGTCGGCCTGTTCGCCACGGCCGCCGCCGAGATCCTGCCGCTCGCCCTGCGGCGCGTGCACGAGACCCACCCCGGGCTCGACGTGCACAGCCGCGACATGGACGTGGACGAGGTGTACGACGCCGTCGCCTCCGGCGCCATGGACCTGGCGCTCGGCCTGGACTACCCCGACGTACCCATCCCCCGCGACCCCGCCCTGCGGGTGACGCAGCTGTACCGGGAGCGGTTCTCCCTCGCCGTGCCCACCGGGTCGATGGCCGGCCGCGAGGAGATCTCCCTGGCCGACACCCAGCACCTGCGCTGGATCCTGCCGTGGGCCGACAGCTACTACGGCCGCGCCGTGCGCACCGCCTGCCGGCGGGCGGGCGTCGAGCCGGACGTACGGCACGAGGTGACCGACACCGCGGCCACCCTGGCGCTGGTCGAGGCGGGCATCGGGGTGAGCACGGTGACGGATCTGATGCTCAGACTGCGCGCCTCGCGGTTCGACGTGGTGCGGCTGCGCGAGACGGTCGAGCGGCACATCGTCGTGGTGTTCCGCTCCTCCGCGGAGGGCCGGCCCACGGTGGCGGCCCTCCTCGACGTCCTGCGGGCGGTGGCCGATTCCCGGCGTGACACCCCGGGGTAGCGCGGGTCTCTCAGAGGTTTCCCTTGCTCTTCGGCGAGGGTGCGCCAGCGTTGCTTACTCTCAGGGACGCAAGTTGTCGCGCTCCGCCCCCTTCTGCGGACCGGGATCCTGCGTGATGGTTTCGGGCCAGTGGTGACCCCCGCCACGACAGCGGCCCCGCGGGCCGCCGTTGCCTGACAGGGAGCGAGCGATGTCCCCCGCCCACACCCCGAAATCCTCTCTTCCCCCCTTGCTGGGAAGAGGTCCGCAGGGAGTCTTCCGGCGAACACTCCCCTCCGAACAGCCGACCGGCGAGCGCATGGTGCGCACCCTCGGCCTCACCCAGCTGACGATGATCGGCATCGGCGCCATCATCGGGGCGGGCATCTTCAGCCTCGCCGCGGCCGTCGCCCGGGACGTGGCCGGTCCCGCCGTACTCATCTCGTTCCTGGTGGCCGGGGCCGCGTCCCTGTGCGCGGCCTTCGCCTACGCCGAGTTCGCCGGCATGGTGCCGAAGGCCGGCTCGTCCTACACGTACTGTGCCGCGGTCCTCGGTGAGCTGGTCGGCTGGATCGTCGGCTGGGACCTGCTCCTCGAATACACGGCCATCGTCGCCGTGGTCGCGATCGGCATGTCGGGCTACCTCGGGTTCCTGCTGAACTCGGTCGGCCTCGACCTGCCGACCTGGGCGCTGGGCGCCCCCGGTACCGGGGCCGGCCACAAGGTCGACCTGCTCGCCATCGTGATCTGCCTCGGGGTGGCCTGGCTGCTGACCCGCGGCACCCGCACGTCGGCCCGGGTGGAGACGGTGCTGACCATCATCAAGATCGCCATCGTGCTGCTCGTGATCGTGGTCGGCTTCACCAAGGTCAACACCGACAACCTGTCCCCCTTCGCGCCCTTCGGTCTGAGCGGCGCGTTCACCGGGGCGGCGACGGTCTTCTTCGCCGTGTTCGGCTACGACGCGCTCAGCACCGCCGCCGAGGAGTCGGTGGAGGCCCGCAAGAAGCTGCCGAAGGCGATGATGATCTCGCTGGCGGTCTCCATGGGCCTCTACGTCCTGGTCTGCGTCGTGCTCACCGGCCTTCAGAACTACAAGGAGCTCAACCCGAGCAGCGGTATCTCCAGCGCCTTCGCGAGCGTCGGGCTGAACGGGTTCGCCAACCTCATCGCGGTCGGCGCCGTCATCGGCATCGTCACCGTGACCTTCTCCTTCATGATGGGCGCCTCCCGCCTGTGGTACGCCCTCAGCCGGGACGGCCTGATGCCGGCCTGGTTCGGCGCCATCCACCCCAAGCGCCGGGTTCCCCACCGCGCGACCTGGGTCATCGGCGTCGTGTCCGCGGTGCTGGCCGGCGTGCTGCCCATCAACGCCGTGGCCGAACTCACCAACATCGGGGTCCTGTTGGCGTTCGTGGTCGTCTCCGCGGCCGTCCTGGTCCTGCGCTACAGGAAGCCCGACCTCAAGCGCGGCTTCCGCTGCCCGGGCATGCCCGTCGTGCCGATCCTCGGCATCCTCTTCTCCGTCTGGCTCATGTCGTTCCTGAAGTGGGAGACCTGGTTCCGACTCGGCATCTGGCTGGCCGTCGGCCTGGTCATCTACGCCGCCTACGGCTACCGCCGCACCCGCCAGGTCATGCCCGGCGACTCGGTCGACCTCGACGCCCTCAACGAGATGCCGGACTCGGACGAACCGGAGGGGCGGCTCGCGCCTCTTTAGGGGCGCGGGGAACTGCGCGACCAGCCCCCACCGGCCCGCAGGTTGATTACCGTGCTTCCTGCGGCTCGGCCGGGTGCAGAACCGGATGCAGAAACGGCTCACCCACCGGCACAGCACGCCGCAGCGACTCCAGCATCGTGGCCAGCAGCGGATTACTGTTCTCGCTCCGGTGCAGGGCCATCACGGAGCGGTACGCGGAGCGATGGGTGAGCCGCGTGGCCACGATGGTGTCCGTCGGCGCGTGGCCGAGCGCCGGGACCACCGCCACTCCGAGTCCCGCGGACACCAACTCCCGTACGACGTCGTAGTTGTTGCTGCGGAAGGCGACCGCGGCCTCGAACCCGGCCGCCGCACACAGCCGTACGGTCGACCGGCCCCCGGCGGTGCCCTCCCGGCTGGTGATCCAGCGGGCCCGCGACAGCTGGGGGAGCTGCGCGCTCAGGCCGCTGTCACGGGCGCGGAGCAGCACGAGGTCCTCCCTCAGCAGCCGGTGGTGGGTCAGACCGTCGGGCCATGGGCGGGGGCTGAGTCCGTACTCGTACACCAGGGCGATGTCCAGGTCGCCGTCGCCGAGTGCGGCGGCCAGTTCCTCGGGCTCGCCCTCCTCCAGCTGGATCTGGGCACGGGGGTGGCTGTCGACGAACGCCGACAGGGCGGACGGTACGAGCCTGACGCCGGCGGTGGGAAAGCTGCCCAGCCTCAGTCGGCCGGTGACACCGGTGGCCAGCTCCTGTACCTGGTGATCGAGGTCGTCCAGGGCGGCGAGCGCGTGATCACTGAGGTCGACCAGGCGGTGGGCGGCGGCCGTCGGACGGATCCCATGAGCCTCGCGCTCGAACAGGACCAGTCCGGTCTCCTTCTCCAGGGCGGAGATCTGCTGCGAGATCGCCGACGCGGTGTAGCCGAGATCGCGGGCCGCGATCGCGAACGACCCGCTGCGGACGACGGCCCTCAGCGTGAGCAGGTGCAGTGGCTTCAGCAAGACGGCCTCCTCACAGGGGAGACCAGCGTAAGCACCACGAGCACAAGCATCCCTTGCTCTGGAGTATCAATTCTTTCGCTCTGCTGTCCCTTGTGGCGGCCCCGCCCGGCCCACATCGTGGGGGAGGAACAGGGCGAACGCGTCTGGTGGGCAAGGAGGACCGAGCACAGTGACCACGACAGCGCCGGGCCGCGGCGGCCGCGCCGGCCTCGATGCGGCGGCTGTGTCCGAGGCCCTCGCTCTAGGGGACTGCGGAGAGGTCGCCGGTGACGCAGGCAGGCGGGCACAGTACTCGGCCGACGCCTCCAACTACCGCCGGGTCCCGCTCGCCGTGGTCTTCCCCCGCGAGCGGCGGCACGTCCTCAACACCCTTGCCGTGTGCCGCCGCCTGGGGGTGCCGGTCACCTCGCGCGGGGCCGGCACCAGCACCTCCGGCCAGGCGGTGGGAGCGGGCGTGGTGCTGGACTTCTCCCGCCACTTCAACCGGCTGCTCGCGCTCGATCCGCAGGCCGGGGCCGCCACGGTGCAGCCGGGCATCGTCCTGGACGATCTGCAGAAGGCCGCCTCCGCCCACGGCCTGCTGTTCGGCGCCGACCCGTCCACACACAGCCGCTGCACGCTCGGCGGCATGATCGGCAACAACGCCTGCGGATCGCACTCCCTGGCCTGGGGACGAACCGCCGACAACGTCCTGGAACTCGAGGTGGTCACCTACCGGGGCACGGTGGTCCGGCTCGGTGAGATGACCCAGCGGGAGATCGACGAGGCCGTCGCCGTCGGAGACGACCGCGGGCAGCTGATCGCGTCCCTGCACCGGCTCGCCCGGAACAACCTGGCGACGCTGCGTACGAAGCTGGGCCGGTTCCCGCGGCAGGTGTCGGGCTACGCGCTGGAGCACCTGCTGCCCGAGCGCCGCTTCAACCTCGCCCGGGCCCTGGTCGGCAGCGAGGGCACACTCGCCGTCGTCCTCTCGGCGACCGTCCGCCTGATCTCCCCGCCCCCCGCCCGGGCCCTGGTGGTCCTCGGCTTCCAGGACACCGGCGCCGCTGCCGACGCCGTACCCGCCCTGCTGGAGCACCGGCTGCTGGCCCTGGAGGGACTCGACCAGGCGCTGACCGACATCGTCACCCGCCCCAGGACCCGCGCGGCGATCGACAGCCTGCCCGCAGCCCGGGCCTGGCTGTTCGCCGAACTCGGCGCCGCATCCGATGAGTCGGCGGATACGCTGCCCCTGCGCGCCACCGAACTCGCCGAGACAGCCCGGCAGACCACCGGCTTCACCGGCAGTGAGATCGTCACCGACCCCGCACGCGCCCGTCGGCTGTGGCGGATCCGTGAGGACGGCGCCGGCCTGGCAACGCGCACGCCCGACGGCGCGGAAGCCTGGCCAGGCTGGGAGGACGCGGCCGTCCCGCCCGACCGACTCGGCTCCTATCTGCGCCAGTTCACCCAGCTGCTCACCCGGCACGGCTTGCAGGGCGCGGTCTACGGCCACTTCGGCGAGGGCTGCCTGCACGTCCGTATCGACTTCGACTTCACCACCGAAGAGGGCACCGCCGTCTTCCGCGCCTTCGTCACCGACGCGGCCGGGCTCGTCACCGCGCACGGTGGCTCCCTGTCCGGCGAACACGGCGACGGCCAGGCCCGCTCCGAACTGCTGCCGCTCATGTACGGGCCCGAAGTCATCGCCCTGTTCGAGGAGTTCAAGGAGATCTGGGACCCCGACAACGGTCTGAACCCCGGCATGATCGTGCGGCCGCTGCCGGTCGACGGCAACCTGCGCGTCAGCCCGCACCGCGAGCCGCTCCCGCTCGCCCCTCCCTCAAGAGGGTTCGCCTTCCACGCCGACGACGGCGACTTCGCCAAGGCCACGCGCCGCTGCGTCGGCGTCGGCAAGTGCCGCGCCGCCGCCCACCGTGGCGACGTCATGTGCCCCAGTTACCGGGTCACCCTCGACGAGAAGGACTCCACCCGAGGCCGCGCCCGCCTGCTGTACGAGATGACCCAGGGCGAGGTGATCACCGACGGCTGGCGGTCGACCGAGGTCCGCGACGCCCTGGACCTGTGCCTGTCCTGCAAGGGGTGCAGCGCCGACTGCCCGGTCGAGGTGGACATGGCCACGTACAAGTCGGAGTTCCTGTACCACCACTACAGGGGGCGTCTTCGGCCCGTCTCGCACTACACCATGGGCCGGCTGCCGCGGCTGTCCCGCCTGGCGGCCCGGATGCCGCGACTGGTCAACTCCCTCACCGCCTCCCGGCTGGCGCCGCTCGTCAAACGGCTCGGCGGCATCGACGGCCGGCGCGAGATCCCCCGCTTCGCGGACGAGACCTTCCTGACCTGGTTCCGCCGCCGCACTCCGCGGGGCGAGGGCGGTCGCGGCCCGGTGCTGCTCTGGGTCGACTCCTTCAACAACCACTTCACACCCGAGGTCCTCCGGGCCGGGGTCGCCGTGCTGGAGGACGCCGGCTTCCGCGTCCAGGTCCCGGACGGCACTCAGTGCTGTGGACTGACCTGGATCACCACCGGCCAACTCGGCACGGCCCGGCGTATCGCGCGGCGCACGACCAACGCGCTCGTTCCCGTGGTCGAGTCGGGCATGCCGGTCGTAGGCCTTGAACCCAGCTGCACGGCAGCGCTCAAGACCGACCTGCCCGAGCTCCTCGACGGCGACGGCGACGGCGACCGCGACGACCAGGCCCGTGCCCGCGCCCTCGCCGAAGCCACCCTCACCCTGGCCGAACTCCTCGCGCGCCGGGCCCCCGACTGGCAGCCCCCGCGCATCGACGCCCACTCGATCAGCCAGACCCACTGCCACCAGCACGCGACCTCCGGCTTCGGCGCCGACAGCGAGCTGCTGCGGCGCATGGGGGTGGACAACACCACGCTCGCCTCCGGGTGTTGTGGCCTGGCCGGTAACTTCGGTTTCGAGCGGGGTCATTACGACGTCTCCGTCGCCGCGGGCGAGCAGGTCCTGCTCCCCGCCGTACGCTCCGCCGCCCCCGACACGCACGTCCTCGCCGACGGGTTCAGCTGCCGCACCCAGATCGCCCAGCGGACCGACCGCACCGCCACCCACCTCGCGCAGCTCATCGCGCGAGCCCTGCCTGCCGCCACCGAGCCTGCCGCGACCGAGCCTTCCGCCACCGAGCCTTCCGCGACCGACAAGGAACCCACCTGTGACTGACGCACTCTCCCTCGTCGACGACTGGGGCCCGGAGAAGATCGTCGTCGTCTCCCACCGCCGTACCGGCATGAAGGGTGTCCTGGTCATCGACAACACCGCCCGGGGCATCGGCAAGGGCGGAACCCGTATGAGCCCCACGGTGACCGTCACCGAGGTGGCCCGCCTCGCCCGGGTCATGACGTGGAAGTGGGCGAGCGTCGACCTCTTCTACGGCGGCGCCAAGGCCGGCATCGTCGCCGATCCGGCCTCCCCCGACAAGGAGGCCGTCCTGCGGGCCTTCGCCCGCGCCCTGTCCAACGAGGTGCCCCGCGAGTACGTGATGGGGCTCGACATGGGGCTGACCGAGGACGACGCCGCCGTCATCCAGGACGAGCTGGGCGACCGCGGTGCCGCCGTCGGCACCCCCGAGCACCTCGGCGGCGTGGCGTACGACAAGCTCGGCGTCACCGGCTACGGGGTCGCCGAAACCACGGACGCCGCGGCCGGGCGCCTGGGGCTGCCCCTGGCCGGCGCCCGCGTCGCCATCCAGGGCTTCGGCGCCGTCGGCAGCGCGGCCGCCCGGCGATTCGCCGAACTCGGCGCCACCGTCGTGGCGGTCTCCACAGCCCACGGGGCTCTGCACGACCCCACCGGACTGGACGTCGACGACCTCCTGACGGCCCGCGAGGAGCACGGCGACGACTTCGTCACCCTCCCGGTCCGAGGCACCACGCTCGCCTCCGGCGCGGAACTCACCGTGGACTGCGACATCCTGGTGCCCGCCGCACTCCAGGACGTCATCGACCACACCAACGCGCACGAGATCAAGGCGCGGCTCGTCGTGGAAGGCGCCAACCTGCCCACGTCTCCGGACGCCCGGACGATCCTCGCCGGGCGCGGCGTCACCGTGCTCCCCGACTTCGTCGCCAACGCCGGAGGCGTCGTCGCCGCCGCTTTCGCGATGGACGCCCGTTACTCCGGCTTCCGGCCCGACACCACCGCCATCTTCGAGACCGTCTCGACCAGGCTGCGCGCCAACACGCTCACCGTCCTCGAAGAAGCCGAGCGCCAAGACGTCACCCCACACACCGCAGGCCGTGCCCTGGCCGAGGACCGGGTCCGTACGGCGATGCGGAGCAAGGGACGTATTCCTCGCCACTGACACGCCCTGGAGCGGGTGACGAGAATCGAACTCGCGCCGGTCGCCGCCGCGTCAGGGTCTCTGTCGCCGCCGGGCCTGCGCCGGTGGATCAGTGCAGCGGTGCGCCGGGGTCAGCCCGGCTCGTCGGCGTGGGCGCGCTGTGCCTGGGTGTGGCTGGTGGTCAGCCAGGGCGACTCGGTGGCGTGCCCTTTAACGACATGCTGCGCTGCTCGTCACAGCGGAAGGTGCGGCGCAGCAACTGCGCCACCCGTTGGGCGACGGCGGGGTCGGCGGCCATGATGCGGACCTCGGCGGCGGGTCGATTCGTGCACGGATGGCACCGGTGTCCTCCGTGCGTCGGGCGACAGGGCCTCAACGCCTCGTGGCGGTCGGCTTCTTACGGACTGAGGGCGGTGTTCATGGCGGTCGGATCCTGACGGTCAGTCGGCCGGGAGCAGCGGCCCGTCGTCCCACGGGCCGACGGCGCAGGTGGTGAAGAACAACAGCACGGCCCTGCGCGGGTCGGGCTCCTGCCGCAGGCCGACGAGGGGGAGGCCCCGTGCGGCACCGGGCTTCCGGCTCGGGCGAAGACGGGAGGGAC
>NZ_VJZC01000427.1 GCF_009377185.1 Streptomyces spongiae | reverse complement strand
GAGGTTCGCGGGGCCGGTCCGTGCGGGCGGCGGGCCGTCAGTGCGCGCGCTGGGCCCATTCGCCGCAGAGCCGGACACTGTCCTCGGGGGTCGGCTGGGCGCCCCGGTCGACCTCGATGACCAGCCAGCCGTCGAAACTGTCGGGCAGTGCGGCCAGGGTGGCGGGGATGTCGACCGACGCGTGTCCCGGTTCGGCCCACAGACCGGCGAGGACGGTCTGCTGGTACGTCCAGCCCTCGGCCCTGCCGCGTGCGGCGATGTCGGCGTGGTAGTCCTTGACGTGCATGCTCGCGACCCGCTCCCCGTAGTCGCGGATCAGACCGATGACATCGGCGCCCGCCCAGCCGAGGTGGCCGATGTCGGGGCCGAAGGAGAGGACGTCGGCGGGGACGGTGTCGAGGATGAAGCGGGTCTCCTCCTCGGTCTCGGCCCAGGTGCCGATGTGTGGGTGGAAGGCGGCGGTGACGCCGCCCGCCCTGGTGGTCTCGCCCATGCGCGCGAAGACGTCACGGACCCGTTCGAGGCGTTCGGGGCTGGAGTCGGCGCCGACCGCGGGCCGGTGGACCCGGGGTGCCTGCTTGTTCATGCCGGTGGCCACGAAGACCGTGGGCACGCCGAGTTCGGCCATCTGCGTGCTGATGCGGTCCGTCTTGTCGAGGTGTTCGCGCAGGCTCGTCTCGTCCTCGGGCAGCGGGCCGGAGATGTAGCCGGGAGCGGGGGCCAGGCCGTGGTCGGCGAGGAGCTGTCCGTACTGGGCGGCCGTCATGTCGGCGGGCACCTCGGCGTGCACGGAGCGGATGCCCGCTTCCCGGATGGCCTTGAGCCGCTCGGTGAGCGGGGGAGCCAGCGCGGGGTCGATCCAGCCGTCGTCGGTGGCGATCCACTGCAGCGGGTTGATCGCGATCTTGTCAGGGCTGATGGTCATGCGGGTCCTTTCGGGGAGGTGTGGAGCCGGGCCGTCGGGTGGGCGAGGGGCGGTCAGGCGCTGAAGCGGGGCTGTGGGCGCTCGCACGTGCTGGTGAGGTGGATGAGTCGGCCCTGTTGCGAGGCGTCCTCCACGGCGCACAGCGCTTCCAGCACGTGGAAGGCGAAGCCGGCGGTGGCGCGGTGCCGGCCGCCCTCGATGGCGTCGGCGAGGTCGCGGACGCCGAGACCGCGTTGGTGCTGCTCACGGGTGTCGACGGCACCGAACAGCTCCACGGCCGGCTCCAGCACCGTCCACTCGGCGTCGCCGTGCCGCCGTAGCCGTACGTCGCCGTCGAAGTTGTTCGGGTTCGGGAGGGACAGGGTGCCCTCGGTGCCGTAGAGCTCCATGCGGGGCAGGTCGGTGTCCCAGATGTCGAAGCTCATCAGGGCCGTCCCGATGGCTCCCGAGGCGAAGGTGAGCACCGCGGAGGCGTGGGTGGGGACCGTGACCTCGATCGAGTCGACGGTCCGGGAGGGCGCGGTCACCGTCCGGTGCGGTGCTCCGATGCGGCTCGCCGCGGTGATGGTACGGATAGGGCCCAGGGCGTTCACCAGGATGGCGACGTAGTACGGGCCCATGTCCATCACCGGGCCGCCGCCCTGCTGGAAGAGGAACGTGGGGTCCGGGTGCCAGGTCTCCGCCTTGCTGTGGCTGATGAACGCGGACGCGCCGATGGGGGTGCCGATCAGTCCGCCGTCGACGGCCTTGCGCAGGGTCTGGCTCGCACTGCCCAGGAAGGTGTCCGGAGCCGAGCCGAGGAGGCGCCCGCTCCGGGCCGCGGCCTCCAGGACCGCCCGGCCCTCCTCGACCGTCGTGCCGAGGGGCTTCTCCACGTAGACGTGCTTGCCGGCTTCCAGAGCGGTGGTGATCGTACGAGCGTGGTGCACCGGCGGGGTGAGGTTGACGACGATGTCCACCGAGTCGTCGGCGTACAGCTCGGCGTCGTCGCCCCAGGCCGGGATGTCGTGCTCGGCGGCGGCCTGTTCGGCCCGGGCCACGTCGATGTCCGCGACGCGCACGATCTCGAGTTCCGGGTAGCGGGCCAGACCGGTGACGTACCGGCCGAAGATGTTGCCGCTGCCGAGGATGCCGATCCGATGTGTCGGCTTGGTCGTCATGGACGCGCTTCCTTTCCCAGGCTGGGTTTTGGCCGAAGGACGAACGAAAGGGGATGCCGGGTGGATTCTCCGGCCGCTCGGTTGCCGAGCATTGAAGTCCCGTCAGCGGGAGCGGAACGAGGACGATGGTCCGCTGAGCAGAACGGGTGCTTCCGGGTTATCGAACCGTGATGTGGGAGGGAGTACGGTGCCGGTCCTGTGCCGGCGGCAGCGTCGGCGCGGGTATGGCGAGGGGGGGGAGAACAGGCAGGTCGGACGCCGTTCTGCCCGCCGGGGAGTGAGGTTGTCCGAGCCGCGTCGGATGCGTGCCGACGAGGGTGTCGTGCGCATCGGGGAGTGGGAGCGGCAGGGGAGCCGTCTCATGGAGCGGGCGGACGTCGTTGACTCGCGTTGCCCTTCGTTGATAAAAGCTCCAGTTTCCCGGCTTTCATCGTGACCGAAGTGCACATCACGGCAGTTTCGTTTAGTTTGCAAGTGCCGGACAAGATGCCGGTTTTAATTTTTCGCACTGACTAAATACTGACTAAAGGCAACTGACCAAAGACAAAGGCGGCCGAACGACATGCGCGACAGCGACGGGTACGCCACTGACCCGGCCCTTCTCCCGGCGGTCCCGGCCGGGTTGCGCAGGGTGCTGGATCTCGTGGTGTCCGGGGAGGCGACGAGCCGTGCGGAGATCGCCCGGCGCAGCGGCCTGGCCCGGTCCACGGTCGGCCAGCAGGTCGACCACCTCGTCGCGGGCGGCATCCTGCAGGAGATCGAGGCCCAGAAGTCGGTGCGCGGGCGCCCTCCCCGGGTGCTGACGCTCGGCCCGCAGGCGGGGACCATCGCCGTGGCGGACGTCGACGCGCTGGCATCCCGCGTCGCGATCGCCGACCTCACGGGCCGGATACTCGCGCAGGACATCGCGGATGTCCGGGTCGACGCCGGACCGGAGGCGGTGCTGGGCGCGGTGAGCGAGCGTCTGCTACATCTGCTGGAGCGGACCGGGCGCGGGCCGGACCGGGTCCGCCAGGTGGTCGTCGGCCTGCCCGGGCCCGTGGACTTCCAGCGAGGTTGCGCGGTGCGGCCGAACGGGATGCCGGGCTGGGACGGATACCCGGCGGTCGAGTTCCTGAGCGAGCGCTTCCGGGCCCCGGCCCTGGTGGACAACGACGCCAACCTCATGGCGCTCGGCGAGGCCGTCCAGGAACAGGGCGACACACCGCTGCTCTGCATCAAGATCGGCACCGGCATCGGGGCGGGCTTCGTCTCCGCCACCGGTGAGGTCTACCGCGGCGCGGACGGAGCCGCCGGCGACGTCGGCCACATCCGGGCGGCCGGCGGCAGCGACGCCCTGTGCACCTGCGGGAACGTCGGCTGTGTCAGAGCGCTCGCCTCTCACCGGGCCGTCCTGCAGCAGCTCGGCATCCCCGAGTCGACCGACGAGGATCCGCTGCACGGCGAGCACGAACTGGTGCGGCGCGTGGCGAACAACGACCCCCACGCCGTACGGGCCCTGCGCCAGGCCGCCACCGAGATCGGCGAACTGCTGGCCATGCTGGTCTACGTGTTCAACCCCCGCAGGCTGGTGCTCGGCGGCCCGCTCAGCGAACTCGGCGACGACCTCCTGTCCGGTGTCCGTGCCGTGGTCTACCAGCGCGCCCTTCCCCTGGCCACCCGGGACCTGACCATCACCACGACCCAACTCGGCAGCGGTTCGGCGCTCCACGGCGCCATCGCCCTCGCCACCCGGGACGTCTTCAGTGCCACCGGCATAGCGCGGATGCTGGCCGACGACGTCGAGGACGTGCCGGTCGGGTCGTAGAGAACACGAGTCGTAGAACACGAGTCGCAGATCACGGGTCGCGGAACGCCACGCGACAAAGACAGCGTTCCGCTCCGCGGACCGGGCACCTTGGCCCGCACGATGCACCACCGCATGCTCCTGGGTGCATTAGTTCGGTGACAGCACGGAAAGCCCTCGGTTCACGTCAGCCGGACCTACAGCGTGGGAAGGCGGAGGTGTACCAGTGGCTGGTTCTCTACGGGCGGTGGTGGTCGGGGCCGGGATGATCGGCGCCGTGCACGCCGCCGCGATCCGCGCCACGGGCGCCGACCTGGCCGGCGTGGTGGCATCGACTCCGGAGCGCGGCGCGCGGGCCGCCGAGGAATGGGGTCTGCCCGCCCGCTATCCGGATCTGGACGCGGTGCTCGCCGATGACAGCGTCCAGGTCGTGCACGTGTGCACCCCCAACGCGCTGCACGTCGGGCAGGCCGAAGCAGCACTGCGCGCCGGCAAGCACGTGGTCTGCGAGAAACCGCTGGCGACCGCAGTCACGGACGCCGAACGTCTGACCCGGCTGGCGGAGCGGACGGGGCTGGTCCTCGCTGTGCCGTTCGTCTACCGCTACCACCCGCTCGTACGGGAGATCCGGGCGCGCCGGTTGCGCGGCGAGTTCGGGGCGTGGCAACTGCTGCACGGCAGCTATCTGCAGGACTGGATGCTGTCCGAGGACGCCGTGTCATGGCGGGTCGACCCGCGCGACGGCGGACCCTCGCGGGCGTTCGCGGACATCGGCTCGCACTGGTGCGACCTCGTCGAGTGGGTCGCCGGGATCCGCTTCACCGAGCTGACCGCGCGGCTGGACACGACGATCGCCAGCCGCCCCACGGGCACGGGGGCGAGCTTCGCGAGCGCCGGTACCGGCCCGCGTGCCGAGGTACGCACCGAGGACGTGGCCACCGTGCTGCTGCGGACCGACGACGGCGTCCCCGGCACGCTGACGGTCTCCCAGGTGTCGGCGGGCCGGAAGAACCGGCTGTGGTTCGAGCTCGACGGCGCGGACGGCAGCGCGGTCTTCGACCAGGAGAACCCCGAGACGGCCTGGCTCGGTGCCCAGGACGGCGCACGGCTGATCGTCCGCGACCCCGGCCACGGTTCCGCCGAACAGCGACGGCTGTCCCGGCTGCCGGCCGGGCATGCCCAGGGCTACGCGGACTGCTTCACCTCCTTCGTCGCCGACGCATACGCCGCGATCAGGGGCGAGGACCCGGAGGGACTGCCCACCGGCGCCGACGGTCTGCGGGCCGCCCGGATCGTGGAGGCGGTCCTCACGTCCGCGGCGTCGCTCGCCTGGACCGACGTCGACGAAACCCCCCGAACCATGGAGGCCCTCGCATGAAACTCGGCATGCTCACCGCCTGCCTGCCCCGCCTGTCCCTGGCCGAGATCGCCGCCTGGGCGACCCAAGCCGGGTACGAGGCCCTGGAGGTGGCGGCATGGCCCGGCACCGGAGGCCGGGACTTCGAGGCGGCGCACCTGCCGGTGGCCGGCTTCGGTGCACGCGAGGCCGACGAGACGAGGGCGTTGTTCGAGCGCCACGGTCTGGAGCTGTCGGCGCTGGCGTACTACGAGAACAACCTCCACCCGGACGCCGAGCGCCGTGCGGAGATCCACGCCCACCTCAGGGCGGTCGTCGACGCGGCGGCCGCGCTGCGCGTCCCGTACGTGGGCACGTTCGTGGGCCGCGACTGGACCCGGCCGGTGGCGCACAGCCTGGACGAGGCCGAGAAGGTCTTCCCCCGGCTCGTCGAGTACGCGGGCGAGAGAGGCGTACGCATCATCATCGAGAACTGCGTGATGGAGGGCTGGCACCCCGACGGCTACCCGGGCAACCTGGCCTACTCGCCCGAGCTCTGGGAATGGATGTTCGGCCTCGGCCTGTACCTCAACTGGGACCCCTCGCACCTCACCTGGATCGGCGTCGACCCGGTGAAGACCATCGCCCCGCACGCCGACCGGATCGTGCACGCCCAGGCCAAGGACTGCCAGATCCTGCCCGGCACGGTCGACCGCTACGGCTTCTTCGGCAAGGCGGTCCGGCGCGACAACCCCTGGGACACCGGCTGGTGGCGCTACCGCGTCCCGGGCCGCGGCCAGGTCGACTGGAACGCGGTCGTCGACGCCCTGTACGAGAACGGCTTCACCGGCACGCTCTCCGTCGAACACGAGGACCCGCTGTGGAGCGGCACCGAGGACAAGGTCAAGACGGGGCTGCGGATCGCCCACCGGACCCTGCGTCCACTGATCGTGGACTGACAGCTGATCGTGGACTGACGGCGAGGAAGACCCACAACGGGCGGAACAGAGGCCGCCCCGGCCGGAGGCGATTCCGGTCGGGGCGGCCGAGGTGTGGACTAGCTGTCCGCGGAGCGATGGGTCAGGCGAGCGACGCCAGCGTCTCGTTCCACGTCGTGGACGGGCGCATGACGGCCGCGGCCTTGGCCGGGTCGGGCTGGTAGTAGCCGCCGATCTCCGCCGCCTTGCCCTGGGCGGCGATCAGCTCGTCCACGATCGTCTGCTCGTTCGCGGTGAGCGTCTCGGCGAACGCGGCGAAGGCCTTGGCCAGGTCCGCGTCGTCGGTCTGGCGGGCCAGCTCCTGCGCCCAGTACAGGGACAGGAAGAAGTGGCTGCCGCGGTTGTCGATGCCGCCGACGCGACGGGTCGGGGACTTGTCCTCGTTGAGGAAGGTCGCCGTGGCGCGGTCGAGGGTGTCGGCGAGGACCTGGGCGCGACCGTTGCCGGTGAGCTTGGCGTACTGCTCCAGGGACGGCACCAGGGCGAAGAACTCACCCAGCGAGTCCCAGCGCAGGTAGTTCTCCCGGACCAGCTGCTGGACGTGCTTCGGGGCGGAGCCGCCGGCGCCCGTCTCGAAGAGACCGCCGCCCGCCATCAGCGGGACGACCGAGAGCATCTTGGCGCTGGTGCCCAGCTCCAGGATCGGGAACAGGTCGGTCAGGTAGTCGCGCAGCACGTTGCCGGTGACGGAGATGGTGTTCTCGCCGCGCCGGATGCGCTCCACGGACAGCTTGGTCGCCTCGACGGGGGAGAGGACCCTGATGTCCAGGCCCTCGGTGTCGTGCTCCGGCAGGTACTCGTTGACCTTGGCGATCAGGTTGGCGTCGTGGGCGCGGGTCTCGTCCAGCCAGAAGACCGCCGGGTCGCCGGTGGCGCGGGCACGGGTGACGGCCAGCTTCACCCAGTCCCTGATCGGGGCGTCCTTCGTCTGGCAGGCGCGGAAGATGTCACCGGCGGAGACGGTCTGCTCGATGACCGCGTTGCCGGACCGGTCGACGAGACGGACCGTACCGGTGACCGGGATCTCGAAGGTCTTGTCGTGGCTGCCGTACTCCTCGGCCTTCTGCGCCATGAGGCCGACGTTCGGGACGGAGCCCATCGTCGACGGGTCGTAGGCGCCGTTGGCGCGGCAGTCGTCGATCACGGCCTGGTAGACGCCGGAGTAGCTGCTGTCCGGCAGAACGGCCAGGGTGTCGGCCTCCTGGCCGTCCGGGCCCCACATGTGGCCGGAGGTGCGGATCATGGCCGGCATGGAGGCGTCGACGATCACGTCGGACGGGACGTGCAGGTTGGTGATGCCCTTGTCCGAGTCGACCATCGCGAGCTCCGGGCCCTCGGCGAGCTCGGCGTCGAAGGAGGCCTTGATCTCGGCGCCCTCGGGGAGGGACTCCAGGCCCTTGTAGATGCCGCCGAGGCCGTCGTTGGGGGTCAGACCTGCCTTGGCGAGCGCCTCGCCGTACTGGGCGAACGTCTTCGGGAAGAAGGCGCGCACCACGTGACCGAAGACGATCGGGTCGGAGACCTTCATCATCGTGGCCTTCAGGTGCACGGAGAACAGCACGCCCTCGGCCTTGGCCTTGGCGACCTGCGCGGTCAGGAACTCGCGCAGCGCGGCGACGCGCATCACGGAGGCGTCGACGACCTCGCCGGCCAGTACGGGTACGGACTCGCGCAGGACGGTGGTGGAGCCGTCGTCACCCTTGAGCTCGATGCGCAGGGTGCCGTCCTCGGGGATCACCGTGGACTTCTCGGTGGAGCGGAAGTCGTCCACGCCCATGGTGGCCACGTTCGTCTTGGACTCGGGGGTCCAGGCGCCCATGCGGTGCGGGTGGGACTTGGCGTAGTTCTTCACCGAGGCCGGGGCGCGGCGGTCGGAGTTGCCCTCGCGCAGGACCGGGTTCACGGCGGAGCCCTTGACCTTGTCGTAGCGGGCGCGGATCTCGCGCTCCTCGTCGGTCTTCGGGTCGTCCGGGTAGTCCGGCAGCGCGTAGCCCTGGCCCTGGAGCTCGGCGACCGCGGCCTTCAGCTGCGGGATCGAGGCCGAGATGTTGGGCAGCTTGATGATGTTCGCCTCGGGGGTCTTGGCGAGCTCGCCCAGCTCCGCGAGGGCGTCCGGGATGCGGCGGCCCTCTTCGAGGTACTCCGGGAACAGGGCGATGATGCGGCCGGCCAGGGAGATGTCACGGGTCTCGACGGTGACACCGGCCTGGGCGGCGTACGCCTGGATCACCGGCAGGAACGAATAGGTCGCCAGGGCGGGCGCCTCGTCAGTGTGCGTGTAGATGATGGTCGAGTCAGTCACCGGGTGCTCCGCTCCACGTCTGCAACATTGCTCGACATCAAGATATCTCGTGAGCGGGGCGGGCTCGACAGGGGTTCGGTATCGATCGGGGTGTCCGGGACCGGTGGGGCTGGACCTGGTGTGTTCCGCCCCCCGCCGCCCCTACCCGTCCCATCC
>NZ_VJZC01000426.1 GCF_009377185.1 Streptomyces spongiae | reverse complement strand
GTCTGCGGGGCGTTCGTGGCTTGTCGCGCAGTTCCCCGCGCCCCTGACGGGGCGCGGGCCCCGATCAGCCCATTAGGGTTCAGCCACAGCAGCGGTTCGGAGAGCAAGCGGTAGGCAGCAGAAGATGGATTTCCCGGCGGACTTCCCGGAACAGGCGCACCCCCACCCGCACGGCGGATGGCCCGGCAACGAACTGGAGGAGGTGCTCTCGGCGGCACTCGGCCAGTCGAGCGCGGGCGGCCGGATCGTGGAGGTGCTCGGCCGCAGCTTCCTGTGGGTGCCCCTGCCCGAGGGCGGCGGCCCGCACAGCGGCCCGCTCGACCTGCCGACGTTGCAGATCGAGGGCCAGGCGTACGTGCCGGTCTTCAGCTCCGAGCAGCAGTTCCGCCAGGTCGTCGGCAACCACATGTCGTACACGATCGCGCCCGCTGTCGAGTTCGCGCGCGGGCTGCCGCCGCACGTCGGCATCGCGGTGAACCCGGACGGCGTGGTCGGCGTGCCGCTGCCCCCGGCCGCCGTGGCCGAGCTGTGCCGGGCCGGGCGGACCCCGCTGGACGGGTCGGCGAGCGGCGCCCGGGTGCGGCTGTTCGAGCCGGACTGGCAGGACGAGCCCGTGGACTTCCTCGCCGCCGCCTCGGCCGAGTTCGCCGGAACCGGCGCCGTGCTCAGCGCCCGCCGCTGCCTGGCCGCCATCGAGACCTCCGACCCGGTGATGTTCATCGGCGTCGAACTCTCCTCCTGGGAAGCCGACCGCGCCCTCCCCCTGGACGCGCTGGCCCGGGCCCTGACCACGGCCCCGGTGCGGTACGCCGTGAACATGGTCTTCCTGGACGTCGCCCAGGACCCGGTGGGCGACTGGATGCGCGAACGGGTACGGCCCTTCTACCAGCAGGGCTACTGAGAGGCGCCCTTTTAGGGGCGCGGGGAACTGCGCGATCAACCACAAACAACCCGCATCCGCCAGCAGGCAGTAAGCCCCGAGCTCGGAGGCGCTGGTTGTCGGCAGAGCCACTTAAGCTGGTTTCATATCCAACGTTCAGGTCTCCGCGAGAGGGCGGTAAAAGGTGAGCGCCAGCGGCACCGCCGCGACCGGCCAGGTCGAGCACATGCTGCGCCAGGTGACGCCCGGGCGTTACGACGCGTACGAGGCGTTGCTGCGCGCGCTCGCGACCCCGTCCTCCGGCCAGGTCTGGATGCTGCTGTGGCACGGCCAGGCCGGCTCCCCGGACGCCCAGTACGGGAACATGGAGGTGGAGGGCTACGGCTACGCCCCCTGCGTCACCTCCGCCCAGGAGCTCTCGGCCAGCGGCTGGAACCGCAGTTACGAGGTCGTCGACGGCCTCGACGTGGCCCGCACCCTGTACCCCGACCAGTACGGCCTGTGGCTGAATCCGCACGCACCCGGCGGCGGCCTCGGCATCCCCTGGCTGGACCTGCGCCGCATCGCCACCGGACTGGAGCGCCAGCCCGCGGGCCCGCTGCGACTGTCCGAACCGGGCATCGAGATCCCGCAGTTCTACGCCCTCCTCACGCAGAACGCCCACCGCACCCCGGCCGTCCGCTCGCTGCGCCGCGCCTGGGTGCAGCCCGCGCTCGGCGCGCCGTACCTGGCCATCGGGCTCGACGTGTACGACACGTCGCCGCCCGCCGTGGACTCGGTGCGGGCGATGATGCAGCAGTCCATCGGCGCGGTCCCGGACGGGCTGCCCGTCTCGACCGTCGCGATGTCCGACGAGTTCGACCCGGTGGCGATGTGGCTGCGCGCCAACGCCCGCCCCTTCTACGACCGCGAGGCCCACGCGGCCCCGGCCCAGGCCCCCGCCGCGGGCGGGTACGGATACCCGGGCGGGTACTGAGGGCCCCGGACCTCCTCCGCGACGCGCCAGACCTCCTCCACGGCGCCCAGAACCCCCTCCACGGCGCCCCAACCACCCTTCACAGCGCACCCACAAGCACCCTGGGCGGTTTTGCGGGACATGTCCGCATCTACGCGGGTAAATGTAAGCCGCAACCTCTTGCGCCCCAACTGCCCCGCGTCCGAATCACGTTGTGTGACGTCCGCATAACGGAACCCACGGGACAGCATCACGGTTAGGCATCCATTCGCCGTCAAGTCTGGCAGCAGATCGGCGAAGCGTTGAAGACTCCCGGACCAGGGGGCTTCACCCCTGTGTACGGCAGGGGAACTCCACCCCTGCCCACGATCGACGATCAGGCCGCTACCGCGGCGAGTGCGGGCCGGTCACCGCCGGTTGAGAGGGGTCCCTGCCAGATGACGGCGCCATTGCACGACACGACCGCGGAAGCGGCCCCGACGGCTCCTGCCGATCCGGCGGAGACAGGCGCCAGCAAGGTCGAGGGCCGGTCCCTCAAGCAGATCGCCTGGAGCCGTCTCAAGCAGGACAAGGTCGCGCTCGCCGGCGGCGCCTTCGTGCTCTTCCTGACCCTGGTCGCCGTGTTCGCCCCGCTGATCGTCGGTCTGCTCGGCCACCCGCCGAACGAGTTCCACCAGGACAAGCTGAACCCGCTGACCAACCTGCCGCAGGGCGCGTGGGGCGGCGTGAGCGGCGACTTCCTCTTCGGCGTCGAGCCCAACAAGGGCCGTGACGTGTTCAGCCGCATCGTCTACGGCGCCCGGATCTCGCTCCTCGTGGCGTTCCTCGCCGCCGTGGTCGCCGTGGCGCTCGGCACCCTGTTCGGCATCATCGCGGGCTACTTCGGCGGCTGGATCGACGCGCTGATCAGCCGCACCATGGACGTGCTGCTCTCCTTCCCGCAGCTGCTCTTCATCATCTCCCTGGTCTCGGTGCTCCCCGACGACCTGCTGGGCCTGACCGGCTCGGGCGTGCGTATCGGCGTACTGGTCCTGGTCATCGGCTTCTTCGGCTGGCCGTACGTGGGCCGCATCGTGCGCGGCCAGACCCTGAGCCTGCGCGAGCGCGAGTACGTCGAGGCCGCGCGCAGCCTCGGCGGCGGACGGCGGCACATCCTGTTCAGGGAGCTGCTGCCCAACCTCGTCGCCCCGATCCTCGTCTACGCGACGCTGATGATCCCCACCAACATCCTCACGGAGGCGGCGCTCAGCTTCCTCGGCGCGGGTGTACGGCCGCCCACGGCGTCCTGGGGCGGCATGCTGCGCGACGCGCTGGAGACCTACGAGCACGATCCGATGTTCATGGTCTTCCCCGGCGCGACCATCTTCGTCACCGTCCTCGCGTTCAACCTCTTCGGAGACGGTCTGCGCGACGCGCTGGACCCCAAGGGCACCCGCTAGAGCTCTTCCACGACTTGCCCCTGCCGCACCGTCAGGTGGCTGACCCCATGGTTCTCCGGCTCAGGACCGGGACCGCGAATCTCGGAGGTTACGAGAAAATGTCCACAGGTTCCCCGAAGCGACGGCTTGCCGCCGGTGCGGCCCTCGTAGTCGCGGCGCTGGTGACCACCACGGCGTGCGGCGGCGGCAGTGACAGCGACGACGGCGGCGACAAGGGCGCGGGCTACAACGCCGCGCTGGACAAGGTCGTCAACGCGTCCACCAAGAAGGGTGGGACGCTGAAGTTCATAGGCAAGCAGGACTTCGACTCCCTGGACCCGCAGCGCACCTACTACGGCATGACCTGGGACTTCATGCGGTTCTTCACCCGCACCCTGGTCACGTACGACACCAAGCCGGGCGAGGCGTCCAACAAGCTGGTCGGCGACCTCGCCACCGGCCCCGCCGAGGTCTCCGCCGACGGCAAGACCTACACGTACAAGCTGCGTGACGGCCTGACCTGGGAGGACGGCTCCAAGCTGACCTCCAAGGACATCAAGTACGGCATCGAGCGCATCTGGGCGACCGACACCATCACCGGTGGCCCCGCGTACATCAAGCAGACGCTGGACCCCAAGGGCGAGTACAAGGGCCCCTACAAGGACACGTCCAAGGACAAGCTGGGTCTGAAGGCCATCGAGACGCCGGACGACAACACCATCGTCTTCAAGCTGCCCAAGCCCAACGGTGACTTCGAGCAGTTCCTGGCCATGCCCACCGGTGCCCCGGTGAAGCAGAGCGAGGACACCGGCGCCAAGTACACCAACAAGCCGTTCTCCTCCGGTCCGTACAAGGTCCAGTCGTACAAGGCGGGCAAGGGCCTGACCCTGGTGCGCAACACCAACTGGAAGAAGTCCTCGGACCCGATCCGCCCGGCGCTTCCGGACAAGATCACCGTGACGATCTCCGCCAACCTGGAGGAGAACGACAAGCGGCTGATGGAAGGCGACTACGACCTCGACGTCAACGGCACCGGCATGACCCAGTCGGGCCGCGTCACCGCCGTCCAGGACCACCAGGCCGACATCGACAACATCCAGACGTCGTTCGTCCGTTACGTGGCCCTCGTCCAGACGACCAAGCCGTTCGACAACGTCGACTGCCGCAAGGCCGTCTTCTACGCCACGGACTTCGCCGGTCTGCAGCAGGTCCGCGGTGGCAAGGTCGCCGGTGGTGAGATCGCCAACTCGGTCTTCCCGAAGTCGATCCCCGGCTACACCGACTACGACCCGTACGGCGTCCTCGCCCGCAAGGGCAAGCCGGACCTGGCGAAGGCCAAGGAGTCGCTGAAGGCGTGCGGCAAGCCGAGCGGCTTCTCCACCAAGATCACCGCCCGCACCAACCAGCCGTCCGAGGTCGACGCCGCCGAGGCGCTCCAGGAGCAGCTCGGCAAGGTCGGCATCAAGCTCGAGGTCGACCCGATCGACGGTGCCCAGTCCTCCAGCATCACCGGCTCGCCGAAGGTCGTGAAGGAGCGCGGCTACGGTCTGACGATGAGCGGCTGGGGCCCGGACTTCCCGACCGGCCAGGGCTACGGGCAGCCGCTGTACGACAGCCGCTTCATCTTCCCGAACGGCAACTACAACGAGTCGCAGATCAAGGACCCGGAGATCGACAAGATGTTCGACGACGCGATCGCGTCGACGGACCCGGCCGCGTCCAAGAAGATCTACGAGGACATGAACAAGCGCCTGCTCGACAACGCCGACTGGATGCCCTTCATCTACGAGAAGAACATCTCCTGGCGCAGCCCGCGGCTGACGAACGTCTACTCGTCCGCCGCGTACAACGGCCGCTACGACTACGTCATGCTCGGCGTCACGAAGTAACCGCCGAACTGCCGTAGCCGACCGTTCCCTTGCCGCCGAATCCCGCCAGTCCGAAGGGCAGGTGATGGCCCCGGGCGGCGGCCGGGACTCTTCCTGAGGAATCCTTCTGAGGAATCCTCTTGAGGAGTCCCGGCCGCCGCCGGGCCGCGCACAGTGCTTGCTTATCTCATCCGGCGCCTGATCGCCGTTGTCATCATGGTGCTGGTCGTACTGCTCGCGACCTTCACCGTCTTCTACATGCTGCCCAAGTGGGCGGGACAGGACATCGCCGTCCTCTTCGCCGGCAAGGCCACAGGAGCCGAGCAGGTCGAGGGCATCCGCACCAAGCTGGGCCTCGACGATCCGCTGCTCGTGCAGTTCTGGGAGTTCGTCAAGGGCATCCCCATGGGACGCGACTTCGCCAACGGCAGCGACGTGACCCACTGCCCGGCCCCCTGCTTCGGCTACTCCTTCGTCACGGAGGAGCCGGTGTGGAACACCCTCAAGGACGCGCTGCCCGTCACCGGCGCGCTCGCGGCCGGAGCCTGCGTGCTGTGGCTGGTCGGTGGTGTCGCCACCGGTGTGGTCTCCGCGCTCAAGCGGGGCACCATCTGGGACCGCGGCGCGATGATCGCCGCGCTCGGCGGTGTCTCCCTGCCGATCTTCTTCACCGGCATGGTCGCGATGGGCATCTTCGTGCACAGCCTGGGCTGGGTGAAGATCGAGGACAATCTCAGTACCGACGACTCCATCGGGGTGTGGTTCGAGACCCTGCTGCTGCCATGGATCGTGCTCGCGCTGCTGAATGCCGCGATGTACGCCCGACTCACCCGCGCCACCATGCTGGAGGTGCTCGGCGAGGACTACATCCGCACCGCCCGCGCCAAGGGCCTCGGTGAGCGCGTCGTCATCACCCGGCACGCCCTGCGCTCCGCGATGACACCGATCCTGACCGTGTTCGGCCTCGACATCGGTGTGCTGCTCGGCGGTGCCGTGCTCACCGAGTCGACGTTCAACCTGCCCGGCCTCGGGCTCGCCGCGGTCCAGGCCATCAGCAGCAAGGACCTGCCGGTCATCCTCGGCGTGACCCTGTTCGCGGCCCTCGCGATCGCCGTCGCCAACCTCGTCGTCGACCTTCTGTACGCCGTCATCGACCCGCGAGTGAGGCTGGGATGACCGACCTGAACAAGACGGGAGCGGCCCTCGGGGAACCCGTGTCCGCCTCTCCCGCCCCCTCCGCCTTCCTCGAAGTACGCGACCTGAAGGTGCACTTCCCGACCGACGACGGCCTGGTCAAGTCCGTCGACGGGCTCAGCTTCTCGCTGGAGAAGGGCAAGACCCTCGGCATCGTGGGCGAGTCCGGCTCCGGCAAGTCGGTCACCTCGCTCGGCATCATGGGCCTGCACACCGCCGGCCAGTACGGCAAGCGCAAGGCGCGGATCTCCGGCGAGATCTGGCTGGACGGCACCGAGCTGCTGTCCGCCGACCCGGACCACGTGCGCAAGCTGCGCGGCCGCGAGATGGCGATGATCTTCCAGGACCCGCTGTCCGCGCTGCACCCGTACTACACGATCGGCCAGCAGATCGTGGAGGCGTACCGGATCCACCACGACGTGGACAAGAAGACCGCCAAACGCCGTGCCGTGGAGATGCTCGACCGCGTGGGCATCCCCCAGCCGGACAAGCGGGTCAACAGCTACCCGCACGAGTTCTCCGGCGGTATGCGGCAGCGCGCGATGATCGCGATGGCGCTCGTCAACAACCCCGAACTGCTCATCGCGGACGAGCCGACGACCGCCCTCGACGTGACCGTCCAGGCGCAGATCCTCGACCTCATCCGGGACCTGCAGAAGGAGTTCGGCTCCGCGGTCATCATCATCACCCACGACCTGGGCGTCGTCGCCGAACTCTCCGACGACCTCCTGGTGATGTACGGCGGCCGGTGCGTGGAGCGCGGCCCCGCCGAGAAGGTGTTCTACGAGCCCCGCCACCCCTACACCTGGGGCCTGCTCGGCTCGATGCCGCGACTGGACCGTGACCAGCAGGACCGGCTCATCCCGGTCAAGGGCTCCCCGCCCTCGCTGATCAACATCCCGTCCGGCTGCGCCTTCAACCCGCGCTGCCCGTACGCGGACCTCCCGAAGGACAACGTCACCCGCACGGTCCGCCCGGATCTGACCGAGGTCGGCAGCCGGCACTGGGCCGCCTGCCACATGACGCAGGAGCAGCGGGAGCGGATCTGGACCGAAGAGATTGCGCCGAAGCTGTGAGCGAGAACGCAGAGGACAAAGCGGTGGGTATCCCTGCACAGGCCGATGGCGCGACCCTGACCAAGAAGGATCCCGCCCCCGGCGAGATCCTGCTGAAGGTCACCGGGCTGCAGAAGCACTTCCCGATCCGTGAGGGCCTGTTCAGGCGGCAGACCGGCGCGGTCCGCGCGGTCGACGGCATCGACTTCGAGGTGCGCTCGGGCGAAACCCTGGGCGTGGTGGGCGAGTCGGGCTGCGGCAAGTCGACGATGGGCCGGCTCATCACCCGGCTGCTCGAACCGAGCGCGGGCAAGGTCGAGTTCGAGGGCAAGGACATCACGCACCTCGGCGTCGGCGGCATGCGCCCGCTCCGCCGCGATGTGCAGATGATCTTCCAGGACCCGTACTCGTCGCTGAACCCGCGCCACACCATCGGCACGATCGTCGGCGCCCCCTTCCGCCTCCAGAAGGTCACCCCCGAGGGCGGCGTCAAGAAGGAGGTCCAGCGGCTGCTGTCCGTGGTCGGCCTCAACCCCGAGCACTACAACCGCTATCCGCACGAGTTCTCCGGCGGTCAGCGCCAGCGCATCGGCATCGCCCGCGCGCTCGCGCTCAACCCGAAGCTGGTCGTCGCGGACGAGCCCGTCTCCGCGCTCGACGTGTCGATCCAGGCGCAGGTCGTGAACCTGCTGGACGACCTCCAGCAGGAGCTCGGACTGACGTACGTGATCATCGCGCACGACCTGTCCGTGGTCCGCCATGTCTCCGACCGCATCGCGGTGATGTACCTCGGCAAGATCGTGGAGCTCGCCGACCGCGAGTCGCTCTACAAGGCGCCGATGCACCCGTACACCAAGGCGCTGATGTCGGCGGTGCCGATCCCCGACCCCAAGCGGCGGTCGGCCAAGAGCGAGCGCATCCTGCTCCGCGGTGACGTGCCCTCGCCGATCAGCCCGCCGAGCGGCTGCCGCTTCCACACGCGGTGCTGGAAGGCGACGGAGATCTGCAAGACCACCGAGCCGCCGCTGCTGGAGCTGAAGCCGGGCCAGCGTGTGGCCTGCCACCACCCGGAGAACTTCGAGGACCAGGCCCCGCAGGACACCGTCCTCCTCTCCGCCGCGAAGGACGCGGTGGAACTGGTTCCGGACGCGGTGCTCGCCGAGTCGGCGGAGACGTCCGAGGCGTTGGCGGCCGAGGTCGCGGCCGAGACCGCGTCCGAGGCCGCGGAGGAGAGCGTCGAGAAGTCGACGGACAAGTAGGGCCTCACCGGGGGCGTGCACCTTGCAATGCAAGGT
>NZ_VJZC01000425.1 GCF_009377185.1 Streptomyces spongiae | reverse complement strand
GCACCCCGAGCATCTCCCGCAGCTCCGTCAACGCCTGCCGCCCCATGTCCCCCACCAGCGCCGCGTTCTTCACGGCCTTCTCGGGATCCTTCCGGGCAACGGCCTGCAACGCCGCCGCATGCACCACCATCAACGACACCCGGTGCGCCACCACGTCATGCATCTCCCGGGCGATCCGCGTCCGCTCCTCACCCCGGGCCCACTCCGCCCGCTCCTCGGCCCGCTCGGCCAGCAACTGCAGCTCCCGCTCCAGCGAGTCCGCCCGCTCCCGCAGGCTCTCCATCAGCCGGCGCCGCGCCCCCACGTACAACCCGAGCAGCACCGGCGGCGCCGTCAGCCCGATCGCCATCGTCAGCGACACGAACGGCGGGAACCACTCCCCCCACATCGCCGCCGCGTCCCCGCGCACGTTCCCGTGGGTCGTCTGCACGTACGCGACGATGAACACGCCCAGGAACGACATCCCCGACAGCGCCGCGATGATCCGCCGGGGCGCCTCCGACGCGGCCAGCGTGTACAGGCCGACGATGCCCATCAGATAGCCCATCTGCGCGGGCGTGATCGCGATGGACACGAGCACCACGGCCACGGGCCACGTCCGCCGCACCAACAGCACGGACCCGGCAAGCAATCCGAACACCACACCCACGGCCACGGGCAGCCCCGCGTCCTGTGCGAACGGATACCCCCGCACCGCGCACTCGACCATGGACACCAACGCCAGCCCGGCGTCCAGCGCCGCACTGCGCCGCCGCTCCCACCACCAGGGTCCGTCCCTGGTCCCCGCCTCGATACGGTCTTCCCCCGTCGTGGTCATAGCTCCAGCCTACGGGCGCCAGCAAACGCTTTTCCGGCGAGTTTCGCGTACTGGCCCACACCACGCTCCGCAATCGAACGGAAGCGAAACCGCCCA
This sequence comes from Streptomyces spongiae, assembly GCF_009377185.1. Taxonomy (GTDB): domain Bacteria; phylum Actinomycetota; class Actinomycetes; order Streptomycetales; family Streptomycetaceae; genus Streptomyces; species Streptomyces spongiae. The sequence goes on along the minus strand of NZ_VJZC01000425.1, from coordinate 7,818 downwards.
GAATCCCTCGAACTGCTGATTCGCTCACCGTTCGACCCTGGAACCTCGCATTCCGGCCGGACGGTATGCCCATGGCACATCCACAGAGCAAGTACGCCGATTTCGAGGGGCTGCGGGAGCGGGCGGTCACGCTTCGCCGGGCCGGCCTCAGCCGCCGCCAGATCCGCGACCGGCACCAGGGCTGGACGTACGACCAGATCCAGGTGGAACTGGGGTGCTCGAAGAGTTCGATCTCGCTGTGGGTACGGGATCTGCCGAGGCCGGAGCGCCGGAAGCGGACCCGTGTGGAGGCTTCAGCAATCGGCAAACGAGGCTGGGAGGCCAAGCTGCGTCTGCGCGAGGAGGAACGCCAGCAAACCGCGAAACTGGCAGCAGCGGCAGTGGGGTGCATGACTGACCGCGAGCTATTCCTGGTGGGCGTCGGGCTTTACTGGGCCGAGGGCGCAAAGAGCAAGCCGAACTCCTGAAGACCACCCTCAAGAAGCACAACCCGAGGACCAACCGGAAGAACGTCCACGAGGACCACCACGGCTGTCTTCGCATCGACGTACGCGACGGAGCTGACTTGTAGCGTCGCATCGAAGGCTGGTGGTGCGGCATAGTAGGAGGCGCCGCTCGGCAACCTGGCTAAATGTCCAGTTTGGTCGAGTTTATTCCCCTGTGGTGTAATTGGCAGCACTGTGGCTTTTGGTGCCATATGTCCGGGTTCGAGTCCTGGCGGGGGAGCTGTGCTCGGTTCGAGGCCTGACCCAAGAAGCAAGGGTCAGGCCCCGCTCACATTTCCCCCTCGCAACCCCCCGGTATCCTGCGGATGACCAAACCCCACATCCAAAGCCGAAGGGCACACCCGTGAGCGCCAACCGCCCGGCAGCCGTCGTCGTACTCGCAGCGGGTGAGGGAACCCGTATGAAGTCGGCCACACCGAAGGTCCTGCACAGTATCTGTGGCCGTTCCCTCGTCGGTCACGTACTCGCCGCCGCGCGCGAGTTGGAGCCCGAGAACCTCGTCGTCGTCGTGGGGCACGCCCGGGAGAAGGTCGCCGCGCACCTCGGCGAGATCGATCCGGGCGTACGGACGGCCGTCCAGGCCGAGCAGAACGGCACCGGGCACGCCGTGCGGATGGGTCTTGAGGAGCTCGGGGGGAGCGTCGACGGGACCGTCGTCGTCGTATGCGGGGATACGCCTCTCCTCACCGGCGCCACCCTCCAGGCCCTCGCCGCGACCCACACCTCCGACGGCAACGCCGTCACCGTGCTCACCGCCGAGGTCCCCGACGCCACCGGGTACGGGCGGATCGTGCGCGACGGAGTCAGCGGGGCCGTGACCGCGATCGTCGAGCACAAGGACGCCACCGAGTCCCAGCGGGCCATCCGGGAGATCAACTCCGGGGTGTTCGCCTTCGACGGGCAGCTTCTCGCGGACGCGCTCGGCAAAGTCCGGACCGACAACAGTCAGGGCGAGGAGTACCTCACCGACGTGCTCGGCATCCTGCGTGAGGCCGGGCACCGGGTCGGGGCCTCGGTGGCGGGTGACCACCGTGAGATCGCCGGCATCAACAACCGCGTGCAGCTCTCTGAGGCCCGTCGGATCCTCAACGACCGGCTGCTGACCGAGGCCATGCTCGCGGGCGTCACCGTCGTGGACCCGGCGACGACCTGGGTCGACGTGACCGTCACGTTCGAGCAGGACGCGATCGTGCACCCGGGGACGCAGCTGCTCGGCTCCACGCATCTCGGCGAGGGCGCCGAGGTGGGGCCCCACACACGTCTGACGGACACCCGGGTCGGGGCCGGCGCCCATGTCGACAACACGGTCGCCACCGGCGCCGACATCGGCCCGCAGGCCAACGTCGGTCCGTACGCCTACCTCCGCCCCGGCACTCACCTCGGCCTGAAGTCCAAGATCGGGACGTTCGTCGAGGCGAAGAACTCGTCCATCGGGGAGGGGACGAAGGTTCCGCACCTCTCCTACGTCGGGGACACGACGATCGGTGAGTACTCGAACATCGGCGCGGCAAGTGTCTTCGTGAACTACGACGGTGAGAGCAAGCACCACACGACCGTCGGCTCACACTGCAAGACGGGCTCGGACAACATGTTTGTGGCGCCTGTCACGGTCGGGGACGGTGCGTACACCGGCGCGGGGTCGGTCATCACGAAGGACGTGCCGCCCGGTGCGCTGGCTGTCGCCCGTGGCCAGCAGCGGAATATCGAGGGTTGGGTGGCCCGTAAGCGTCCGGGGAGCGCGGCGGCGAAGGCTGCCGAAGCGGCCTCCCGCCAGGGCGAAAGCGAAAGCTGACCGGAAACGGGGGCGTCGGGGACGGCGTACCGTGATAGGTGCAAACCCGCACCCCCCAGCTTGAGACGACCTCTCATGCCCAGCTGAGACACCTCTGAGGAGACTGTGCTGTGACCGGGATCAAGACGACCGGCGAGAAGAAGTTGATGTTCTTCTCCGGCCGCGCCCACCCCGAGCTTGCCGAGGAGATCGCCCAGGAGCTGGGTGTCGGGGTCGTCCCGACGAAGGCCTTCGACTTCGCCAATGGTGAGATCTACGTCCGCTACCAGGAGTCGGCCCGTGGTGCGGACTGCTTCCTGATCCAGAGCCACACGGCTCCGATCAACAAGTGGGTCATGGAGCAGTTGATCATGATCGACGCGTTGAAGCGTGCGTCGGCGCGTTCGATCACTGTCATCGTGCCGTTCTACGGTTACGCGCGGCAGGACAAGAAGCACCGGGGGCGTGAACCGATTTCGGCGCGTCTGATCGCCGATCTGATGAAGACGGCGGGTGCGGACCGGATCCTGGCCGTGGATCTGCACACGGACCAGATCCAGGGTTTCTTCGACGGTCCCGTCGACCACCTGTTCGCGCTGCCGCTGCTCGCGGACTACGTGGGAAGCAAGGTGGACCGGGACAAGCTGACCGTCGTGTCTCCGGACGCGGGTCGTGTGCGGGTGGCCGACCGGTGGTGCGACCGTCTGGGTGCGCCGCTGGCGATCGTGCACAAGCGTCGTGACAAGGACGTGGCGAACCAGGTCACGGTGCACGAGGTGGTCGGTGATGTCGAGGGCCGTATCTGTGTGCTGGTCGACGACATGATCGACACGGGTGGCACGATCTGCGCGGCGGCGGACGCTCTGTTCGCGCACGGCGCGGAGGACGTGATCGTGACCGCGACGCACGGTGTGCTGTCGGGTCCGGCGGCGGACCGGCTGAAGAACTCGAAGGTGAGTGAGTTCGTGTTCACGAATTCGCTGCCGACGCCGGGTGAGCTGGAGCTGGACAAGATCAGGGTGCTGTCGATCGCGCCGACGATCGCGAGCGCGGTGCGTGAGGTGTTCGAGGACGGTTCGGTGACGAGCCTGTTCGACGAGTAACAGTCTCTATTGAAGATCCTTTTGGGGACGGCCTCCCTCTCCGAGTAGACTGCCGCAGTTGCTCGGCGAGGGAGGCCGTTCCCGTTGCGGGTTCGGTGGTCCGTTATCGACGCGCTCTTCGTAGCAGGCCGTTCGTGGCCGGGTGACCACGTCCGTATCTACCTCTACGAGGAGTGATCCATATGTCCGAGGTGAAGATCACCGCCGCGACGCGCACCGAGTTCGGCAAGGGTGCCGCCCGTCGTATCCGTCGTGACAGCAAGGTTCCCGGTGTCCTGTACGGGCACGGTTCGGACCCGCTGCACCTGACGCTTCCGGGTCACGACCTGCTGATGGCGCTGCGTACGCCGAACGTCCTGATCTCGCTGGACATCGACGGGAAGACCAAGGAGCTGGCGATCCCGAAGTCCGTGCAGCGTGACCCGATCAAGGGTTTCCTGGAGCACGTGGACCTGCTGCTGGTGAAGCGTGGCGAGAAGGTCAACGTCGAGATCTACGTCCACACCGAGGGCGAGCTGGCCCCGGGCGGGTACCTTCTGGAGCACGTGCTGAACGCGCTTCCGGTCGAGGCCGAGGCCACGCACATCCCCGAGTCCGTCACGGTGTCCATCGAGGGCCTGGAGTCCGGTGCCTCCATCCTCGCCAAGGACATCACCCTGCCGTCCGGTGTGACCCTGGACGTCGACCCGGACGCGGTCGTCCTCCAGGTCCTGTCCGCCCAGGCGGAGGAGCCGACGGAGGAGGCCGCTGAGGGTGAAGAGGCCGCTGAGGCCTGATCCCTTCTCGGATCCTGTTCCGGCCGCCGGGTTCGCGCTGTGAGGTGTGGCCCGGCGGCCGGCGCGTTCGAGGGTGGATGCGCGTATGAAGGAGACATGGACGTGACGACCGACGCGGGCGCCCCTTGGCTGATCGTGGGGCTGGGCAATCCGGGGCCCGGGTATGCCATGAACCGGCACAACGTGGGGTTCATGGTGGCCGATCTGCTGGCGGAGCGGGTCGGGGGGAAGTTCAAGCGGGCCCCGAAGGCGCAGGCGCAGGTGGTGGAGGCCCGGATGGGTCCTCCGGGTCCGGCGAACCGGCGGGTGGTGCTGGCGAAGCCGCTGTCGTACATGAACCTGTCCGGGGGCCCGGTGAACGCGCTGCGTGACTTCTACAAGGTGCCGGTGGCCAATGTCGTGGCGATTCATGACGAGTTGGACATCGACTACGGCACGCTGCGGTTGAAGCTGGGTGGCGGGGACAACGGCCACAACGGTCTGAAGTCGATGACGAAGGCGATGGGTTCGGACTACCACCGGGTGCGCTTCGGGATCGGGCGCCCTCCGGGCCGTATGCAGGTCGCCGACTTCGTTCTGAAGGACTTCTCGTCCGCCGAGCGCAAGGAGCTCGACTACTTCGTGGACCGCGCCGCCGATTCGGTCGAGTGTCTCGTCTCGGAGGGTCTGGAGCGGGCGCAGAGCGCGTACAACTCCTGAGCGGTGCTTCCTGACCGTGTGGGGCGGGTCGATGTACGCGGACAACTGCCGACTTGTCACCCAGGTGAGTTGACCGAGCGCGGGGGCATGGCCAAGGATCTCGGCCATGCCTGCCACCGCTGCCTCCCGTGCGCCCCGTGAAGGGGCGGCCGTCGCGCTGCGGTTGGGGCGGCTCGCCTCGATGGGAACGGTCGCGGCGCTGATCCTGATCGCGGGTGTGTGGGCGTCGTGGGGCACCGCGCAGCACGTGATGCTCACCAAGGGGCGCGAGCAGGGCACGATGAGGGTGACGCGGTGTGCGGGGGACGTGTGCACGGGTCCCTATACGCCGGCCTCCGAGGGGTCGAGGGCGCGCGATCGTGTCGAGATCGAGCGGACGGTGGCGGTGAAGCGGGGGCAGACGTACTCGGTCGCCGTGAAGCCCGGCAGCAGTGACGTCGTCCGTACGGGGCCGTCGGGGCTGCTCTACTCCTGGGTGCCGTTCGGTGGTGCACTGCTGCTCGCTTCGGTGGTCGTGGCGGGCGGTCTACGGATGAACCGGACCGCGTGGGTGCTGGGGGGCTCCGGGCTCGCGCTGATCACGGCCGCGTTCGTGGTTCTCTGATCTCCCCTCTGTACGTTTGATCCCCCCTCTGTACGTTCTCCGATCGTTATGCGGGATATTTACGGCGATCCGCGACGTATCAGACATGAGCGAAGTTCAGCCACTTGACCGGATGTCGACGGAACAGGAAGCTGAGCCGCCCCCTCCACATCTTTCGTTCCACGTCACGAAGATGGACTTGCCCATGCGCAACCTCACTCGCGTCGGCGGCGCGTTCGCCGTCGGCGTCGCCACGTCAGTAGCGCTTCTCTCCGCCCCGGCCGCCTATGCGACGCCGCCCGGCGACAACGGCACCGTGAAGATCCACGACGCGACCACCGGCGAGGAGCTCCACAAGAACGAGCCGCACGTCTGCACGTTCTACCTCGACGCCTTCGGCTTCGACGGCGTCCAGCAGGTCGACTGGCACATCGACGCGTGGGCCCCGACCGCCGACGTCAAGGGCCAGACGGTGAAGTCGGGTTCCCTTGCCCTGGACGCCGACGGTCACGGCCGCACCGATGACCTGACGCTGCCCGACGGTCACTACAAGTTGTTCTGGAACTTCGACGGCGAGCACGGCTCCGCCAAGCACAAGGTCTTCTGGACGGACTGCTCGGACGACGACAACGGCGGCGGCACGGGAGGCGGCACGGGCGGGAACGAGCCCTCCTCCGACCCGTCCGCGTCCGCGTCCCCGTCCGCGTCGGCCTCCCCCTCGGCGGCCGGTGACGAGACCCCGGCGGGTTCCGCCAGTTCCTCCCCGTCCATCCAGGGCGGCGGCTCCGGCGACGACCTCGCCGAGACCGGCAGCAGCGCCCCGGTCGGCACCCTCTCCGCCGTGGCGGCCATGCTCGTCGCCGGGGGCGGCTACCTGCTCCTCCGCCGGCGCGGGGGCGGGGCCGGCCGGCGGTAGGCGCGGCTCAGGACAGGCAGAAGGGTGCCCCCGAGGTCGTACGGCCTCGGGGGCACCCTCGCGTTGTGCGGCGGCCGTCAGCCCGTGTTGCGCAGGCCCGCCGCCACGCCGTTGACGGTCAGCAGCAGGGCCCGGGACAGCAGCGGGTCCGGTGTCTCGCCCGCGGCGGCCGCGTCGCGCTGGCGCTTGAGCAGCGTGACCTGGAGGTAGGAGATCGGGTCCAGGTAGGCGTCGCGGATGGCGAAGGTCTGCTGGAGTACCGGGTTGGCGTCCAGGAGCTTCTCCTCGCCGGTGATCCGCAGGACCTCGCGGACGGTCAGCTCGTGTTCGGCCTCGATGGTGGCGAAGACGTGCTTGAGGTCGTCCGGGACGAGGGTGTCGACGTAGTGGCGGGCGATCCGCAGGTCCGTCTTGGCGAGGGTCATCTCGACGTTGGAGACGAAGTTGCGGAAGAAGTGCCACTGCTCGTGCATCTCCTCCAGGACGGTGTCGAGGCCGGCCTCGCGCAGCGCCTTGAGGCCCGAGCCGACGCCGAACCAGCCCGGCACGATCTGCCGTGACTGGGTCCAGCCGAACACCCACGGGATGGCCCGCAGTCCGTCGAGGCCGGCTCCGGAGTCGGGGCGGCGGGACGGCCGGGAGCCGAGGTGCAGGTCGGCCAGCTGGTCGACGGGCGTGGCGGCGAAGAAGTACGCGGGCAGGTCCGGGTCCTCGACGAGCTTGCGGTAGGCCGCTTCCGCCGCGTTCGACACCACGTCCATGGCCGCGTCCCAGCGGGCCAGCGCCTCGACCGACTGGCGGGGGGCGGTGTGGAGGGCGGACGCCTGGAGGGTGGCGGCGACCGTCAGCTCGAGGTTCTCGCGGGCCAGTGACGGCACGAGGTACTTGTCGGAGATGACCTCGCCCTGCTCGGTGACCTTGATCTCGCCTTCCAGGGTGCCCCAGGGCTGGGCGAGGATCGCGTCGTGGGAGGGGCCGCCGCCGCGTCCCACGGTTCCCCCGCGGCCGTGGAACAGCCGGAGCCGTACGCCGTAGCGGTGGGCGACGTCGCGCAGGCGGCGCTGGGCGCGGTGGATCTCCCACTGGCTGGTGGTGATGCCGCCGAACTTCGAGGAGTCGGAGTAGCCGAGCATGACCTCCTGGACGTCGCCGCGCAGTGCCACGAGGCGGCGGTAGGAGGGGTCGGAGAGCATGTCCTCCAGGATGGTGTCGGCGGCCTTGAGCTCGTCGGTGGTCTCCAGCAGCGGCACGATGCCGATCTTGGCCCAGCCGGCGTGCAGGTCGACGAGGCCGGCCTCGCGGGCGAGGACGGCCGCCGCGAACACGTCGTCGGCGCCCTGGCACATGGAGATGATGTACGACTCGATGACCTCGGGTCCGAAGACGGCGAGGGCCTTCTTGACGGTCTCGAAGACGCCGAGGGTCTTGGCGCCCGACGCGTCCAGCGGGGCGGCTGTCTCTTAT
>NZ_VJZC01000424.1 GCF_009377185.1 Streptomyces spongiae | reverse complement strand
GATGGGCGGGCTGCGGGAGGTGGCGGCGCCGTTTGCGGTGCCCGGACCGGCGGGGGTCGCGATCCGGACCCGGCTGCGAGTCTCGGAGACTGACGCGGCCGTACTGGCCGAGGTCGGTACTTTCCTGGACGGGCTGGCATCGCGGGATCTCGCCGTACGTTCCCGGCGGCGACTCGACCACGACGCCACCACGTGGGCCACTCGGAAGCGGGAGCTGACCAGATGCTCGTCGGCACGCTGGGCGGGCAGCATCACCAAGGCCACACATGACCAGTGGGCTCTGGCCCGGCGCGGCCAGCTGGCGGAGATGGCCTGGCTGCGCGGGCAGATCGCCGCGATCGAGGCCCGGCTTGCGCGCCCCCTGGGTACGAAGGCGAACAAGCGTGACGGGCTGGTGCGCGGGTACGGCTCGCGGGCGGAGTGGCATGCCAAGTCCCGCCGCCTGTATGTACTCAAGGACCGGCTGACCGCATTGGAGGCGGACTGGGCGGTCGGCGCTGTGCACGTGGTGCGTGGCGGCAAACGGCTCGCCCGCCTCCGTCACCACCTGGATCAGGCTGGGCTGGACGAGCAGGCGTGGCGTCAGCGGTGGCAGGCGGCGCGGATGTTCCTTGCTGCGGACGGGGAGTCCGGCAAGCGTCTGGGCAACGAGACCATCCGCATCACCGAGGGCAGCCAGGTCTCGATCAAGCTTCCGGCTGCTCTCGTTCATCTGGCCAACGCGCCGCACGGCCGCTACCTGCTGGACGCGACCGTTGTCTTCCGGCACCGGGGCGAGGAGTGGCGGGACCGGATCACCGTGAACCGGGCAGTGGCCTACCGCATCCACCACGACCCGGCGCGAGGCCGCTGGTACGTGACCGCCTCCTGGCAGCGCACGCCCACCCGTGTGCTGCCGCTCAAGGCGGCCCTGGCGAAGGGGGTGGTGGCGGTGGACATGAATGATGACCACCTCGCCGCCTGGCACCTCGACATCCACGGCAACCCCGTCGGCGAACCCAGACGCTTCTTCTACGACCTGTCGGGCAGCACCGCCCACCGGGACGCCCAGATCCGGCACGCCCTGACCCGGCTGCTGCACCACACCCGACAGTGTGGGGCGGCGGCGATCGCGATCGAGGACCTCGACTTCACCGACGCCACGTCGCGGGAGAAGCACGGCAGTAAGAAGCGCTTTCGTCGTCTGATCGCCCGCTTTCCCACCGCGAAGCTCAAGGCCCGGCTGGTGGCGATGGCCGCCGAGCAGGACATCGCGCTCGTCGCGGTGGACCCGGCCTACACCTCCCGGTGGGGTGCCCAGCACTGGGAGCAGCCGCTGACCACCCCCACACGTAAGACCACTCGCCACGACGCGGCAGCTGTGGCGATCGGACGGCGCGCCCTCGGGCATCCGATCCGGCGACGGGCGGCACCGCCCCGTACCCACCAGAGCGATGGAGACGGGCATCGGACCACCCAGGCCGGACCGGAGACCCGAGGGCGTGAGGAAACTCGCCCCCGCGTTCCCGGACCACGCACCAGATGCGTGCCGCCCGGACGCGGAGCGAACGCGGGTGACCAGCGTGCCCAACACCGTTCGGGCCACGCGGCTGAGCATGAATCCTGGCAACAGGACTCACTACCGCTCAGTCTCCAGGAACGGTAAAGCGGATTTCTCGGGCGCGGGTGGGCACCCTCAGGGGCTGTGCCCCTTCGACCCGCCACGGGGCTCCGCCCCGGGCCCCGTTTCGGGGGCTCCGCCCCGGGCCCCCGCTCCTCAAACGCCGGAGGGGCTGGATGAGGCTGGATGGTGCAGGCCCTTGAAAAGGCGTTTTCGTGGTTGTGGGTGTAGCTGGGAGAATGGTGCGGTCAGCCGTGCGACCGTACCGGCTGCCGGATGAGGAACTTCCAGAAAAAGAGGACGTGCCGATCGTGGCTCAGAGCACCGAGACCACCGACTGGGTCTCCCGTTTCGCGGATGAGGTCATCGAGGAGTCGGAGCACCGGGCCCCGGGCAAACCCGTCGTCGTCGCGTCCGGGCTGTCCCCCTCCGGACCCATCCACCTGGGCAACCTCCGCGAGGTCATGACACCGCACCTCGTCGCCGACGAGATCCGGCGGCGGGGCCACCAGGTGCGGCACCTGATCTCCTGGGACGACTACGACCGGTACCGCAAGGTGCCGAACGGCGTCGCGGGGGTCGACGAGTCGTGGGCCGAGCACATCGGCAAGCCGCTGACCTCCGTCCCCGCGCCCACGGGCTCCACCCACCCCAACTGGGCCGAGCACTTCAAGGCCGCGATGACCGACTCGCTCGCCGAGCTGGGCGTCGAGTTCGACGGGATCAGCCAGACCGCCCAGTACACCTCCGGCGTCTACCGCGAGCAGATCCTGCACGCGATGAAGCACCGTGGCGACATCGACGCCGTTCTCGCGCAGTACCGGACCAAGCCCAAGGCCGCGGCCAAGAAGTCCCAGAAGCCCGTCGACGACGCCGAACTCGAGGCCGCCGAGGGATCGGGCGCCGCCGCCGAGGACGACGGCAGCAGCTCCGCCGGGTACTTCCCGTACAAGCCCTACTGCGGGCAGTGCGAGAAGGACCTCACCACCGTCACCGCCTACGACGACGACACCACCGAGCTGTCGTACACCTGCGACGCCTGCGGGTTCTCCGAGACCGTGGCGCTGAGCGAGTTCAACCGCGGCAAGCTGGTCTGGAAGGTCGACTGGCCCATGCGCTGGGCCTACGAGGGAGTCGTGTTCGAGCCCAGCGGCGTCGACCACTCGTCCCCCGGATCCAGCTTCCAGGTCGGTGGCCAGATCGTCGGGATCTTCGGCGGCAAGCGGCCCATCGGGCCCATGTACGCCTTCGTCGGGATCAGCGGGATGGCGAAGATGTCCTCGTCCCGGGGCGGGGTGCCCACCCCCGCCGACGCCCTGAAGATCATGGAGCCGCAGCTTCTGCGCTGGCTCTACGCCCGCCGCAAGCCCAACCAGTCCTTCAAGATCGCTTTCGACCAGGAGATCCAGCGGCTCTACGACGAGTGGGACAAGCTCGACGCCAAGGTCGCCGACGGAACCGCCCTGCCCGCCGACGTCGCCGCCCACTCGCGTGCCGTACGGACCGCGGGCGGCGAGCTGCCGCGCACGCCCCTGCCGCTGCCGTACCGGACACTCGCGTCGGTCGCCGACATCACCGCCGGCCACGAGGACCAGGCGCTGCGGATCCTGAGCGAGCTGGACCCGGAGAAGCCGCTCGCCTCGCTGGACGAGGCACGGCCGCGGTACGACAAGGCCGAGGCATGGATCAACACGCACGTGCCCGCCGACCAGCGGACCATCGTCCGGGACGAGCCCGACGTCGACCTGCTGAAGTCCCTCGACGAGCCGTCGCAGCGGTCTCTGCGGCTGCTGCTCGACGGGCTGGCCGAGCAGTGGTCGCTGGACGGGCTGACGCATCTCGTCTACGGCGTGCCCAAGGTGCAGGCCGGGTTCTCCGCCGACGCGACTCCGAAGGAACTGCCGCCGGAGATCAAGACGGCCCAGCGGTCCTTCTTCGCCCTGCTGTACCACCTGCTGGTCGGGCGGGACACCGGGCCGCGGCTGCCCACGCTGCTGCTCGCCGTGGGGCAGGACCGGGTGCGGGCCCTGCTCGGGGAGTAGCCGAGCCATGGAACGGCGAGGGGCCCTCGGGTGAGGGCCCCTTTCCTGTGCCTTCTACTGACGTCTACCGCCTTCTGCTGCCTTCTGCTGCCTTCTACGCGATGTGGTCCTCTTCCAGTTCCGCGGTGTGGCGGTTGGTGAAGCGCAGGACCATCCGCTTGGCGTCGGCGTCCAGGAGAGGGACACCATAGGTCGCCTCGACGTTGTTGCTGAACTCGCGCGGAGTCGGGTAGCCGCTGCCGTTGCTTATCGACTGCTTGAAGACCTGGTAGTACGACTCCTCGTCCGGCTCCGGCGGCCCGCCGCCCTCACCGAGCTGACGCGTACGACCCGGGCCCGACGGGATGGGGAAACTACCCGTCTCCTCCGACGAGGACTCCGGCTCCTGAAGCTGCTGCTCCTGGTACGGCTGCTCCTGGTACTGCTCCTCGTACTGGTCCACGACCTGCTCCGCCGGGTACTGATCCTCCCCGTACGGCTGCGGATCGGCCGGCTGCTCCTCGTACCACTCGTCGTACGGCTTCTCCGGGTCGTACGCGGGGTTGTAGCCGCCCTGGTAGACGACCTCCTGGGGACCGGCCGCGGCGAACCACGGGCTCTGGTCCTGCCGCGGGCCCTGCGGGCCCTGCTGGACGTACTCCGGCTGCCCCGAGGGCGGGCCGCTCTGCTGGAACGGCCCCTGGGCGAGGCTCCGCTGCTGAGGTTGGGGCTGAGGTTGGGCCTGGGGCTGGGGTGCGGGCCCGCCCAGCTGTGCCTGAACCTGTGCCTGAACCGGAGCCTGCGTCTGAACCGGGGCCTGCGCCTGCGCCTGGGCCTCCAGCTCCGGCTGAGGCTTCGGCGCCGGAGGCAACAGCGCCGGCTCGATACCCGCCGCCGCCAGACCCGCCGGAGCCGTGTCCGCCAACGGCACGCCGTACCGCGCCAGACGCAACGGCATCAACGACTCCACCGGAGCCTTGCGCCGCCACCCACGGCCGAAACGGGACCGCAACCGCGCCTGGTACACCAGACGCTCCTGCTCCAGCTTGATCACCTGGTCGTACGACCGCAGCTCCCACAGCTTCATACGGCGCCACAGCAGGAACGTCGGAAGCGGCGACAGCAGCCAACGCGTCAGCCGCACACCCTCCATGTGCTTGTCCGCCGTGATGTCCGCGATCCGGCCGACCGCGTGCCGCGCCGCCTCCACCGCCACCACGAACAGCACCGGGATCACCGAGTGCATACCGACACCCAACGGGTCCGGCCAGGCCGCCGCACCGTTGAACGCGATCGTCGCCGCCGTCAGCAGCCACGCCGTCTGACGCAGCAGCGGGAACGGGATCCGGATCCAGGTGAGGAGGAGGTCCAGGGCCAGCAGGACGCAGATACCCGCGTCGATGCCGATCGGGAAGACATAGCTGAAGTTCCCGAAGCCCTTCTGGAGAGCGAGTTCACGGACGGCCGCGTACGAACCCGCGAAACCGATACCGGCGATGATCACGGCGCCGGTCACGACAACGCCTATGAGAACGCGGTGCGTCCGTGTCAGCTGAAGTGGCGCGGCCACCCGTACTCCCCTCCCAATGCCTGTCGTTGCGCGCAACAGAGTGGCACATGTGTGTGTCGCTCGCGTGGCCGGTCACCAAGGAGCCCGGTCCGCGAAGCGGCCGGGCTCCCACAAAATGCCTGCTGAGGCCGCGCGTTCAGGCGCAGCAGCAGACTCAACTCTTCGTCTTGCTCTCCGAAGCCGAAGGCGACGCGGACTTCGACGGCTCCTTCGACGAGTCCTCGGCCGGCTTCTTGGACGGCTCCTTCGACGGCGACGCGCTCGAACCCGAACCCGAACCCCCGCCCTGACCGTTCGCCGAGCCGATCGCCGTCACGATCTCCTTGGCAGCCGCCTTCGCGCCCTTCACCAGGTCGTCCGCGTCCGGAGCCTTGTCACCCGCCAGACCCGCACCGTTGTAGTCGAGCGTGATCACCACGTTCTCGGCGCGCACCACGACCGTCTGCTGCTTGAAGGTGCCTTCCTTCTTCTTCAGGTCGTAGCGCACCACCGTCGCCTGGTCACCCGTACCGGTCACCGACTCCGACTTCAGGCCCTTCGCACCCTCGACCGCCTGCGCCTCCGAGACCTTCTTCTCGAACTGCGCCCGCGCCCGCTCGTCCCCCGGGCCACGCGACGCGTCCGACTCCAGAAGCAGCAGCGACACACTCAGCCAGCGGTACTGCGAACCCTTCACACCATTGTTGTCGAGACTGATCCAACGGCAGTCCCCACTCACGTCCGGCTCACCGTCATTGATCGGCTTGCCGTCCTTCGCACCCTCCGGGACCAGGTCCTCCAGGGTCTTCTTCGGCAACATCGTGCACGCCTCGGGCAGCTTCGCGTACGCCGCCGCCTTCACCTCGTTCGCCGAAGCCGTCGCCGACTCCTTCGCCGCCGGGCTCGCCGACTCCTTCGCCGCGTCGTCACCGGAGCCGGAGTCCGAGGAACAGCCGGCCGCGACGAGCATCACCGGAAGTGCCGCGGCAGCCACGAGGAACCGCCGGACGCCCCTGCCTCCGCGGCCTCGCCCGCCTCGATGAAGATGCTGGTCTCGCTCTGCTGATCGGTGCATGGTTCCTTCACTCATGATGCTCATGACGCTCGTGGTTCCTGCATGTCACTTGTGATACTGCTGTCGGATCGGGTCCGAGGGGCCACGGTACGCGTTGAGCAAGAAGAGCGACTGCCGTTCAAAAGGTTTGTGAAGCCGGTACGGAGACGGTCAGTCGTCGAACGCATCCGCCAACCGCGCGGCCACATTCCGCGCCCTGTCCTGCATGTCCTTGCTGTCCGGCACCACCGACGCGGACACCGGCTGCTCCGCGTACTCCACCCTCACAATCACGTTCGACGTGCGGAACACCACAGTCACCGTCCGCTGCTGCGCCGTACTCAGCACGTCGTTCAGGAACGCCTCGTCGCCCAGATCGTCGAGCGTACGGGGCTGGAGCGCGGCGGGGGTCTCGCTCGCGGAGGCGGAGGAATCGGCCGAACCGGAAGAAACGGGTGAAGCAGAGGAATCGGGTGAGTCGGAAGCGGACGTGGAGGGGGACTCCGAGGCGGACTCGGAGGGACTCGGCTCACCGGAGGACCCGCCCTCGCCCTCGTCCTCGCCCTCCTCGCTCTCGCTCTCCGTGGGAGCCGGCTCGGGAAGGTCCGCGGCCGTCTCCTCGGCGGCATAGACCTCCTCCGCCTTGTCGTCGTCGCTCACCGGGTTGTTGTACGACACCACCCGCTCGAAATCCACGAACAGATGGTCCGTGGCCTCGGTCGACTCCACCTTCCACCGGCACCCCACCCGCCGGTCCGTGTCGAACGTCTGCGTCGCCTCACCCTCGTACGCCGTCTCCCGCTGCTCCGCGTCCGTCATCTGCTTGATACCGGGCAGGAGTGCGTCCAGCGCACCGTGGGAGACGGAGCCGCACGGCTCGGGGAGCACGCGGTAGCGGCCGGGCTGCGCGGTGGTCGCGGTGGTGCTGACGTCGCCGGGACGGTCGTCCCCGGGGTCGTCCGGCTCGTCGGAACCCGTGCAGCCCGCGAGCAACGCCGCGAGGAGCACGGCGACGCCGGGTACGTACGCCTTCGGCTGCACGGAGGGCTCCTCTCGACGGGCCGCCGGGGTCAGGGGCGGCGCCTCGGTCTTGCGCTGGTTCACGCTCTTGCTCTGGGGTTATTCGCTTGCCGCACCAGGGCGACCGCTGGACACAATGTCTATCGCACGCACTGCCGTGAACGCCGGTCCGTCATCCCTTTTCGTCGACCTTGGCGCCGGTTTTGCGATTTCAGGCTTCTGTTGTTGTTCCGGGGGATTGAGGACGAGATGTCGTACGTAGAGGTACCTGGCGCGAAGGTTCCCATCCGCATGTGGACCGACCCCGCGTCGGTCGAGGACGTCGCGATGCAGCAGCTCCGCAACGTCGCCACCCTGCCGTGGATCAAGGGCCTCGCGGTCATGCCGGACGTCCACTACGGGAAGGGCGCGACGGTCGGCTCCGTCATCGCGATGCGGGGTGCGGTGTGTCCTGCGGCGGTGGGCGTGGACATCGGCTGCGGGATGTCGGCGGTGAAGACGTCTCTGACGGCGAACGATCTGCCGGGGGATCTTTCGCGGCTGCGGTCGAAGGTCGAGCAGGCGATTCCGGTGGGGCGGGGGATGCATGACAGCCCCGTCGACCCGGGGCGGTTCCATGGGCTCGCCACTGCTGGGTGGGACGACTTCTGGGGGCGGTTCGAGGGGGTTGCGGAGGCGGTGAAGTTTCGGCGGGAGCGGGCCGGATTGCAGATGGGAACGCTCGGAGCGGGCAACCACTTCGTGGAGATTTGTATTGATATGTCCGATTCGGTGTGGCTCATGCTCCACTCCGGGTCCCGGAACATCGGCAAGGAGCTCGCCGAGCACCACATCGGTGTGGCCCAGAACCTCCCGCACAACCAGGGCCTGGTCGACCGCGACCTCGCCGTCTTCGTCGCGGACACCCCGCAGATGGGGGCCTACCGCAACGACCTGTTCTGGGCGCAGGAGTACGCCAAGCGCAACCGCACCATCATGATGGCGCTCCTGAAGGACGTGGTCGCAAGGAGTTCAAGAAGTCGAAGCCCACCTTCGAGCCGGAGATCAGCGCGCATCACAACTACGTTGCGGAGGAGCGGTACGACGGGATGGACTTGCTGGTCACCCGTAAGGGAGCGATCCGCGCAGGTTCCGGCGAGTACGGGATTATCCCGGGCTCGATGGGCACGGGTTCATACATCGTGAAGGGCCTCGGCAACGACAAGTCCTTCAACTCGGCGTCGCACGGCGCCGGTCGGCGTATGAGCCGCAACGCGGCGAAGCGGCGCTTCTCGACGAAGGACCTGGAGGAGCAGACACGGGGCGTGGAGTGCCGTAAGGACTCCGGAGTC
The DNA here is from genome assembly GCF_009377185.1 of Streptomyces spongiae. GTDB lineage: Bacteria > Actinomycetota > Actinomycetes > Streptomycetales > Streptomycetaceae > Streptomyces > Streptomyces spongiae. Next base: position 162 of record NZ_VJZC01000424.1, on the reverse strand, counting down.
GTGGACGAGATCCCGGGTGCATACAAGCCGATCGAGCAGGTCATCGACCAGCAGCGGGACTTGGTACAGGTCGTGGCGAAGCTGAAGCAGGTCGTCTGTGTAAAGGGATGACCTGTGGACTTGTAGCGCAGGGCCCCGCCCTCCCGTCTGGGAGGGCGGGGC
>NZ_VJZC01000423.1 GCF_009377185.1 Streptomyces spongiae | reverse complement strand
GCTGGGGGCGCAGCCCCCAGGGATGGGACGGGTAGGGGCGGCGGGGGCGAGAAAACCGGGATCCGCGGTGACGTGAACGTCACCCCTCGGACAACCCCGGCCAGACGGCCGACGCGTCGTCACGATCGGGGTCGGGCAGACGCACCGGCCGTACGGGAATCGTGCGGGCCTGCCCGTCGGTGACCACCGTCCAGGCCGCGGCCCGGCCCGAGTAGCAGAGCGTCGTCAGCACGAACACCCCGTCGGCGTAGACCTCGACGTACTCACCGACGGTCAGGACGCGCAGGACGGCGGCGGGTTCGGTCAGGACGGTTTCGCCGAGGCGGGCCCCGTCCGGGCCGGTGACCCAGAGGTTCTTGCCGTCGCAGCCGACGGAGAGGGCGGGCTGTCCTTCCCCGTACCCCTCCCCGTCGCCGGTACGGGTCCGCAGGACGATCTCCGTACGGCCCGACAGCACGACGTCGCCCACCGCGTGCGCCGTCGCACGGTCCGTCTCCTCCCCCAGCCACGCGTCCACGCCCGCCCACCACTCCAGCCGCGGCGCCGAACCCTCCTCCACCACAAGGGACTTGGGCTGCGCGAGCATCCCCCGGCAGCGCTCACCCGCGTCCGTGAGGCCGACACGGCGGGGCGTGGTGTGCACGACCACCCGGGAGCCGTCGGGGGCCTGGATCACCCGGGGGGCGTACGCGCCCGTCGGGCCGAGCGCGCCGTGGCGCGTCCACGGGCCCCGCAGCCGGGGAGCCGTCCACGCGTCGAAGCCCCGGGTCTGGCCGATGGAGCCGAGCAGCAGCCACCCGCCGTCGTCCAGCCGCTCCAGCACCGGGCACTCCAACTCGTCGACGTCGCCCGGCGACACCAGCGGCGGGTGCACCGTCCAGTGCTCCAGGTCGTCCGACGTGGCCAGGGCGACGCAGCCGCTGACCTCCACCGGGAGGGAGGCGTCACTGGCGCAGACCACCATGACCCAGCCGTCGGACTCGTCGTCACGTACGACGAAGGGGTCGCGCCAGCCCATCCGCTCACCCGTGCGGTACCAGCGCGGATCGGCCTCGACGACCGGTCCGGTGCCGTGGCGGCGCCAGCCGGTTCCGTCGGTGCGGTCGGAGTACGCGAGCCCGACGGACTGGAGGGGCCAGCCGTCCGGGGTGAGCCCGGAGACACCGGTGTAGAACATCGCCATCCCGGCCCCGCCAACGCCCCCGTCCCCGTGCCGGAACGGATGCATCGTCCACACCGCCTGCCCGTCGAAGCGCCCGGGCAGACCGTTGCCGAAGGCCGTCCCCTGGGGCTGCCAGTGGACCAGGTCGGCGGATGTGGCCCGGCCGTAGGAGGTCTCCATCCGCAGGTGGTCGAACTCGGCGGTCCAGGGGCCCTGGAGGTGCAACACGGTGTAGGTGCCGTCGTCGTCGCGGAGCAGGGCGAAGTCGTTCAGGCACAGACCGGGCGGGGCGTATCGCATGCGGAGTTCCTGTCGCTCACAGCGCTCAAACGCATGCGCTGAACAGTGGTGTGTTGTCGCTCTCTCCAAAATCGATGCAAGTAAAACTGAACGCAAACGCTTGCGCAACAACGACGCCGGGTCTACGGTCACGTCACCCACAGATCACACCGACGTGAAATTGACGGGAGGGACCGCGCCGTGACGGCTCGCATCACCGATGTCGCCCGCGCCGCCGGAGTCTCGGCGTCCACCGTGTCCCGCGCACTGCGCGGCCGGCCGGGCGTGTCCGAGGAAGTGCGGGCACAGATCGCAGCCGTCGCCGACCAACTCGGCTACACCGCCTCGCAGTCGGCCTCCAGCCTGGCCAGCGGACGCACGTACACCATCGGGGTCGTCGCCCCGTACATCGGCCGCTGGTTCTTCGGCACCGTCCTGGACGCCGCCGAGCAGGTGTTCAGCGCCGCCGGGTACGACGTGCTGCTGTACAACCTGGGCTCGCCGGAGGCGCGCAAGCGCTTCTTCACCCGGCTTCCGGTGCGCAAGCGGGTGGACGCCGTGCTGTCGCTGCTGATCCCGGACCCGGACGAGTCCGCCGCGCTGCGCTCCCTCGGGGTGCCGCTGGCGAGCACCGTAGGCGGGGCCCGCGAGGGCTTCACCGTGGTCGGCATCGACGACCGGGCGGGTGCCGAGAGCGCCGTACGGCATCTGGTGAACCTGGGCCACCGCAGGATCGGCATGATCTCCGGAGCCAGCGGCCCCCTGCACTGGACCACTCCCGTCGACCGCCGCGAGGCGTACCTGAGCGTCCTGGCCGACGCCGGGATCGCGCACGATCCCGCGCTGGAGGCGGACGGCGGCTACACCGTCGAGGGCGGTGAGCAGGCCATGACCCGGCTGCTGGCCGCCTCACGTCCCCCGACCGCCGTGTTCGCGCAGTCCGACGAGATGGCGATGGGCGCGATGCGCGCCCTGCGCCGGCACCGTCTGAGGGTGCCGGAGGACGTCTCCGTCGTCGGCTTCGACGACCACGAACTCGCCGAGGTGGTCGGACTGACCACGGTCGCCCAGCCGGTCGCGGGCCAGGGCACCGAGGCCGCCCGGCTGCTGCTGCGGCAACTCGACGAGCCGGCCGAGCCGGACGCGCAGCCGCCCGCCGACAAGGTACGGATGCCCATCCGTCTCGTCCTGCGCGAGACCACGGCCCCGCCCAGCCCGCGCGGGCCCCAGTAGCGACTGCTCACACCCTCACCAGCACCGACGCACGGAGGCACGCACCCATGAACGCCGGAACCAGCAGGTTCAGCACGTCCAGCGGGTCCAGCAAGTCCAGTAGGTCCAACAGGTCCAGCGGGTCGAGAAGGTACCGGCACACCGCCTGTACGGGCCTGGCCCTCACCCTCCCCCTGGCGGCGCTGGCCGCGTGCGGCGGAGGCGGCGGCACTGACGCCACCGCCGAGGCGGGCAGCGGCAAGGGCACCATCAGCGTGTGGGCCCACCAGGGCCAGAAGAGCGAGTCCGACGCCCTGCAGGGCGCGGTGAAGTCCTTCAACTCCTCGCAGAGCAAGATCAAGGTCGAGCTGAAGCTGATACCCGACACGGACTACACCAAGACCATCACCGCCACCGACGCCTCCAAGCTGCCGGACGTCATGGAGTTCGACGGCCCGACCATGGCGAACTTCGTCTACAACAAGAAGCTCGCCGCGGTCGACGACTACGTCTCCGCCAAGACCCTGGACAACGCCACCGACGCCGTCAAGGCGCAGGGCGAGATCGACGGCAAGCACTACGGCCTGGGCATGTACGACTCCGGGCTCGGCATCTACGGCAACAAGAAGCTGCTCGACGCGGCCGGGGTGAAGTACCCCAAGGGCCTCGCCGACGACTGGACCGCCGACCAGTTCACCGCCGCGCTCAAGGCGCTGAGGGCGAAGGACTCCGACGGCAAGGTCGTCGACCTCCAGGAGACCAACGGCTACGCCAACGAGTGGGGCACCTATGGCTTCGCCCCCATCGTCTGGTCGGCCGGGGGTTCGCTCCTCAAGGACGGCAAGGCGGCGGGCGCGATCGACTCGCCCGCCGTGGTGTCGGCGCTGAAGACGTTCCAGTCCTGGAAGCCGTACGCCGACGCCAACACCGACGGCAACGCCTTCGCCAAGGGACGCGTCGCCCTGAGCTGGGTCGGCCACTGGATGTACCCGGCGTACAGCGAGGCGCTCGGCAAGGACCTCGTGGTGCTGCCGCTGCCCGACTTCGGCGACGGGCCCAAGACCGGTCAGGGCTCCTGGGCCTGGGGCATCGGCGCCAACAGCAAGAACGCCAAGGCCGCGGGTACCTTCCTCGACACCCTGCTGAACGACCAGAACGTCACCGCGATGACGAAGGCCAACGGCGCCCCGCCCGCCACGAAGTCGGCGCTCGCCGCGAGCGAGCTGTACAAGCAGGGCGGCCCGCTCCAGCTCTTCGCCGACCAGCTCGCCAAGCCGTGCGGTGACAGCGACATCAGCAAGTCGTGCGTGGCCGTCACCCGTCCGGTGACCGCCGGATACCCCGTGGTGACCTCGAAGTTCAGCGAGGCCCTGAACTCGATCTACGGCGGCGCCGACCCGAAGAGCGCCCTGAGCAAGGCCGCCCGCGCCATCGACCAGGACTTCTCGGACAACGCCGGCTACGAGATCCCGTAGGACCGTAGGACCCATCGGTGAGGGCGGGCCCGGGTGTCACACCGCGCCCGCACCCCCGCCCCCACCGGGAACAGGACCAGGACCCCCTCGTGAATACCGTGGAATCCACGCACGCCACGCTCCCCGGCCGGACGCCCACCCCACCCGCCACCTCCGCGAAGCCCACGCGTACCGGGCGGCGCGGGAACCGCGACTGGCTGCACGGACTGCTGATGTCCGCCCCGGCGGTCGGCGGCCTCATCGCTTTCGTCGGCATCCCCTTCGTCTACGCCGTCGTCCTCTCCTTCTACAACGTGCGCCTCGGCTCGCCGCTGGAGCCCACGTTCTTCGGCCTGGAGCAGTACCGGCGGCTGTTCACCGACCCCGATCTGTCCGGCCCGTTCCTGCGGGCGCTGCTGAACAACTTCACCTTCGCCGTGGTCGTCGTCCCCCTCCAGACGGGCCTCGCGCTCGGCCTCGCGATCCTGCTGAACCGCAAGCTGAAGGCGATCGGCCTGTTCCGCTCCCTCTTCTTCCTGCCGGTCGTCTTCCCCATGGCGCTGGTCGCGGTCATCTGGCGGCTGATCCTCGCCCGCAGCGACCAGGGCATGCTCAACTCCGTGCTGGACGCGCTGAGTTTCGGCAACTGGGGCGCCTTCGACTGGCTCGGCGACGGCGTCACCGCGATGGCCTCGATCATCGTGCTGTCCGTCTGGCAGGGCGTCGGCTTCCAGATGGTCATCCTGCTCGCCGGCCTCCAGCAGATCCCGGGTGAGCTGTACGAGGCCGCCCAGCTCGACCGGGCCTCCCGCTGGCAGCAGTTCCGCCACGTCACCCTGCCCGGCATCCGGGGCACGCTGGTCTTCGTCGCGCTGCTCACCTCGGTGCTGTCGTTCCGCGTCTTCGACCAGGTGTACGTGCTGATCCGGGGCGGCGGCCTGGACGAGGACTCCACCCGCACGGTGATGTACCAGGCCGTCACCACCGCCTTCGACCAGAACAACATCGGCCAGGCGTCCGCGATCACGGTCGTCTTCTTCCTGATCGTCGTGGTCCTGACCCTCATCCAGCGCCGCGTCGTCCGCACCGACAACGAGGACTGACTGCCCCATGGCCATGACCCGCACACCGCTGCGCCGCTCCCTCGACTACACGGTCCTGAGCGTGCTGGCCTTCATCTTCGTCCTGCCCGTGCTGTACCTGATCCTGGGCAGCTTCAAGCCCTCCGACGAGGTCCTCGACGGCCTGACGGGCTTCCTGCCCACCCACCTCTCCCTGGACAACTACTCCGCCGTTCTGGACAGCTTCAACTCCGACGCCACCGGCTACTTCTGGCGCTTCATGGGCATCTCACTGCTCCTGGCCACGGTGGTCGTACTCGGCGGACTGATCGTCAACTCCATGGCCGCGTACGGGCTCTCCCGCCTGAAGTGGCGCGGCCGCAACGCCGTCTTCACCCTGGTCCTGCTGCTGATGCTGGTCCCGTTCGAAGCGGTGGCGGTGCCGCTGTTCTACATGTTCAACGACCAGCGCAACACCATCTACATCCAGGCGATCCCCTTCATCGCCCACGCCTTCTCGGTCTACCAGTTCGCCACGTTCTTCCGCGCGATACCGCCCAGCATCGAGGAGGCCGCCCGTATCGACGGCGCGGGCCCCTGGCGCACCTTCTTCGCGATCATCGTCCCGATGTCGAAGCCGGTGTTCGCCTCGGTCGCCATCCTCACCTTCCTCACCCAGTGGGGCTCCTTCCTCTGGCCGGTCCTGATGGTCTCCGACCCCGCGGTACGCCCCCTCCCCCTGCAGATGAGCGTCTTCCAGGGCCAACAGCCCGTGGACTGGGGCCAGATCCTCGCCTTCGGCGTCCTGCTGGTCCTGCCCGTACTGATCGTCTTCGCGTTCTTCCAGCGGTGGTTCGTCCAGGGGGTGGCGAGCTCGGCGGTGAAGGGGTGAGGGACAGCAACGTGACCGAGGCCGTGGCGCTGTACGTGATCAGCGCCTACGAGCCGACCGCGTCCTGACACACCGCACGGGGCAGCACGCGGGGCAACGCGCTCACGGCGCCGTCGGAGGCGTCGCGCTCCCGTTGCCCACGGACTGGATCGTGCCGCCGACCTTCTTCCGCAGCGGCTCCAGCATCTTCGGCTTGGCCGTGATGGCCCACTTCGGCCCGACGAGGTACTTGCCGCCGTAGATGGCCGCGGTGTCCAGCCAGGTCAGCTTGAACTTCTCCTTGGGGAACGTGGTGATGAGGTAGTCGCCGTCGGCCGTGTGGCACACGCCCTCGCGCAGCTCGTCCGCGTCGACGCGGATCTTCACCTTGCAGCCGGTGAGGTCCGCGATCACCTCGACCTTCGCCGGCGCCACCACGGCGGCCTGCTCGGCGTCCGGCACCGACGTGGTCTTCGACGCCTTGCCGCCCGCTCCCGCGTCGTCCCCACCGCTGCAGCCCGCGGCCAGCGGCAGGACCAGGAGTCCCACCACGGCCGCGGCCAGCTGTTGTTTCCTCAGCACGTCCCGTCTCCGTGTCGGTCGTACGTCCTTCTCCGCAGAGCTCCTCCCGGGAAGTACGCACGGAACCGGGAAGTTGTTCAGAGGTTGTCGCCCCAGCCGCACTGCAGCATCGTCTGGAACGCCCACGTCCCGCCCCGCCGGACGAGGATGTCGGCGTACCGGAGCTGCTGGGTGTGCCCGGCCGCGGTCATGGTCGAGTCGGTGAAGACCACGGCCATGGCGGAGGACAGGAAGACGGGCGTGCGCGTGGACTCGAACGTGATGTCCTCCCCGCCCTCCCCCATGACCTGCGTCATCGTGGCGACGAACCGCTCACGGTCCCACTGCGCCGAACGACCGTCGCCCGCCGCGTCGTCACTCACCAGGTTGAGCGGGAACACGGCCATGTCGGCCATGCGCTCGACGTCACGCTTCGCGCTCGCCGCGTCGTACGCCGCGAACCAGGCGTCCAGGCTCGCGCGGTCCTCGTCGGTGGGGGCGTATCCGGTCTCGGGCAGATGGATCACAGGGGCTCCTGTCGCTCTTTAATCAAGTTTGACTAGCTGTGCGCCGGAGAGATATGCCCCCTCAGGAACTGCTCAAACAAAAGACCCCGGTGATCCCGTACCTCGTTGTACGGAACCACCGGGGCCTCGAATCAGACGCGCCCAGGCACGGGCTCAGCCGCGGTTGCCCGCCGCCCGGCGCCGGGTCACGACGAAGATGCCGCCGCCGGCCGCGACGAGGGCGGCCGCGCCCATGGCGATCGGGATCGCGTTGCCGCCACCGGTCTCCGCGAGGTCACCGTCGGCGGGCGGGGTGGACGAGCCGCCGTTCGGGGTGGGCTCGGCCGGAGTCGTCGACGCGTCCGCGGGCGGGGTCGTCGAGGTCTCGCTCTTCGGCTCGTCGGGCTCGGACGGCGTCTCCTTGCCCGGCGGCGTCTCGGACGGGGTCGGCGTGGGGGTCGAGGAGGCCGGCGGCGGGTTCTCGGCGGGTGGCGGCTCCTCGGTCGTGCAGTCCTTCGTACCGCCGTTCCAGGCCGCGATCAGCTTGTCCTTGATGACCGTGCGGTCCGGGCCCTTGGGCAGCTCACCGTGCTCGAAGCCGTCCTTCGCGTCGAGCTTGCCGTCGAACTTCACGGCCCCGCGGTACAGGTCGATCTGCGCGAAGCAGCCCGCGTCGGGCACCACGATGTCGAGCGAGTCGGTCTGGCCGGGCTTGACCGTGACCGTGTCGAAGTCGACGAAGACCTGCTCACCCGAGGTCGCGAACGTCGGACCGTGGGCTTTGTACGAGGCGAGGGAGGCCGTGCAGGTGGTGGCGTCACCGGCGGTACGGACCTTGATGTGGACCTTGCCGTCGTCGGTGGGCTTGAGGTTCTGGTCGTCGACCTTGACCGAGTCGAAGAAGTTCGAGCCGTCGAGGGAGAACTGGCAGCGATCGGTCTCGGTCACCGTGCCCGCACCCTTGCCGGGCGCGTACGTCTTCGTGCCCCAACCGTCGCCACCGGGTGTCCCGGTCGCCCAGGCGGCTCCGGTCGTGACGGCGGAGAGGGCAAGCGCGGCAGCACCTGTCCCCAGCAGGCGGCTCACGGTGACACGTCTCGCTATGGGCATGCGGACCCCATCTTGGATGTGCGGGACCCATGGCGCACGACAGCGGGGCAGGCAGGCAGCACGAAGCAGCCGCCGCCGGGCCGCGCCAGGGGTGAAGTGGTCGGAGAAACACCGTGCTCACCGGTCACATGAGCCACAGCGTTCGCACATAGTCGATCACCGGTAAAAGTGCTGTCAACCTCGGAGAACCACGAGTAGTTCAATTTACGATCACAGTTCCGACACAGGAGGAGGCGGCTGCTCCGGCAAGGCTTCGGCCTGGCTCTCGTGCTTCCGACTCCGGTGCTGACGCAGCATCACATTCGCGTCGGTCTCGCCACTCCAGTCGAACCGGGCCCGCGCCGCCTGACGCCGTACGACCAGCTCGGCGCACCCCTCACAACCGGGCTCCGGCTGCGGCGGACGCCCCCACCCCGGCCCGAGCGACGTCGAACTCCCCCGTACGGCACGGTCATTGGCGGCCTTCACCTCGGCCCGCAGCCGCTCCTCGGGGGTGGCCGACCGGATCCGCCCCGGATCGGCCTGCCACTCGCGGCCCCCACCCACGGGACGCAACAT
>NZ_VJZC01000422.1 GCF_009377185.1 Streptomyces spongiae | reverse complement strand
CCCCCGGAAAGGGGGGCGGCCACCGGCCTCTCAGGGGCGCGGGGAACTGCGCGACAAGCCACAACGCACCCGCACCCGACAACCAACCGCAAGCTCAACGGCGCCTAGTCACCGTTACCAGGCATAGGCGTCGTCTTCTGAATCTGAAGCAGGAACTCCGCATTCGACTTCGTCTGCTTCATCTTGTCGAGCAGCAGCTCGATCGCCTGCTGCTGGTCAAGCGCGTGCAGCACCCGCCGCAGCTTCCAGACGATCGCGAGCTCGTCGCTGCCGAGCAGGATCTCTTCCTTACGCGTACCGGACGCGTCGACGTCCACCGCCGGGAAGATGCGCTTGTCCGCGAGCTTCCGGTCGAGCTTGAGCTCGGCGTTACCCGTGCCCTTGAACTCCTCGAAGATCACCTCGTCCATGCGGGACCCGGTGTCCACCAGGGCGGTGGCGAGGATGGTCAACGAGCCACCGTCCTCGATGTTCCGCGCCGCACCGAAGAAGCGCTTCGGCGGGTACAGCGCGGTCGAGTCGACACCACCGGACAGGATGCGGCCGGAAGCCGGCGCGGCCAGGTTGTACGCACGGCCCAGACGGGTGATGGAGTCCAGCAGGACCACGACGTCGTGACCCAGCTCCACCAGCCGCTTCGCCCGCTCGATGGCGAGCTCGGCGACGGTGGTGTGGTCCTCGGCCGGACGGTCGAAGGTCGAGGAGATGACCTCGCCCTTGACCGACCGCTGCATGTCGGTGACCTCTTCCGGACGCTCGTCCACCAGGACGACCATCAGGTGGCACTCGGGGTTGTTGTGCGTGATGGCGTTGGCGATCGCCTGCATGATCATGGTCTTGCCGGTCTTCGGCGGGGCCACGATCAGACCGCGCTGGCCCTTACCGATGGGCGAGACGAGGTCGATGATGCGGGTGGTCAGCACACCGGGGTCCGTCTCCAGGCGGAGGCGGTCCTGCGGGTACAGCGGCGTCAGCTTGTTGAACTCCGGGCGGCCACGACCGTGTTCGGGCGCCATGCCGTTGACGGAGTCCAGGCGGACCAGCGCGTTGAACTTCTCGCGGCGCTCGCCTTCCTTGGGCTGACGGACCGCACCCGTGACGTGGTCGCCCTTGCGCAGGCCGTTCTTGCGGACCTGGGCGAGGGAGACGTACACGTCGTTCGGGCCGGGCAGGTAGCCCGAGGTGCGGATGAAGGCGTAGTTGTCGAGGATGTCCAGGATGCCCGCGACGGGGATCAGGACGTCGTCCTCGGCGAGCTGCGGCTCGGCGATGTCGTCGCGGCCACGGCGGCCACGGCGGTCGCGGTAGCGCCCGCGACGGCCCCGACGGCCACCCTCGAAGTCGTCGTCGTCCTGCTGCTGACGGTCCTGTCGGTCCTGTCGGTCCTGACGGCCGCCGCCACCCTGCTGGCCCTGCTGCTGGCCGCGCTGCTGCTGGCCACCCTGCTGGTCGTCGCCCTTGCCACGGCCACGGTCGCCGCGGTCCCGGCCGCGCTCGCGGCGGTCACGGCGGCCCTGGCGGCCCTCGCCGCCCTGGTCACCGGCGTCACCCTTGGCCTCGCCCTGCGGCTGGGACTGCCCCTGGGCCGGGGTCTCGGCCTTGGGCTCGCTCTTGGCCTCGGCGGCGACCGTCTCGGGGCTGCCGGCCTCGGCGGTGGCGCGACGGCGGCGGCGCTCGGTGGGCGCGTCCTCGCTCGCGGGCTGCGGCTGGCCGGGGATCTCGATCTGCTGCTGGGCCACGGCCTTCTCGGCGGGCGCCTCGGCCTTGGCGGCCTTCGTGGCCTTCTCGGCCTTCTTGTCGGCGGGAGCCTCGGCCTTCGCGGCGGGGGCGTCCTCACCCGTGCGGGCCTTCGAGGTGGCGCGGCGCTTCGGCTTGGTCTCCGCGGTGGCGTCGGCCTTCGCCGGGGCACCCCCGGACGCCTGCGCCTCCTTGATGACCTCGATCAGCTGGCTCTTGCGCATACGCGCGGTGCCCCTGATGCCGAGGCCGGATGCAACCTGCTGCAGTTCGGCCAGCACCATGCCCTCGAGGCCGGTACCGCGGCGCCGCCGCGAGCCGGCACCGCTGGCAGGCGCGGAGGCGTCCGTGGCGGGCGCGGCAGCGGTCTCCTCGACACGTGCGCCCATCAGATCGGTGGTGTCGCTCACGAAGGGTCCTTCCCTGGAGCGGACGTCGGCCTGTCTGGCTCGGCGACCGGTTTTGCTGTCCGGCTTCGGTCCTTGTGTGTGGACCGTGCCGGGGCGGTGGTCCGCCAAAGGCGGCGGAGGTGATTTCTGGTGATTCGACGCTTCCCCGAGCCGTGGCACTGAGTGTCGGTGTCACGCGGCTCGGTCACGCCGCTTCCGGAGCGTGCTCAACAGATCGCTCAGCGCCTGCGCACGACGTACTGCGTGACGTACGAGACACGGTGCGATTTGGGAGGCTCCCGGAAGAAAGGTTGTCCCGGACGGGGACACGAAGCACCTCGCCATGGTGGGGTCGGGTGCAGACTTGAGGTTAACACTACCGGATCCAACAAACATTCCCCCTCTCGAAATCCGGCAACCGCACGCTTTTAATCAACACCGGAAGCAGCGAGCGGCAGCACGCTCGCTCCCTGGGCGTCGAGTTCCAGCCGGTTGGCGGCCCAGCCAGGGCCGGCCAGGTGGGCCACCTTGTCGGCGCTGTCGCCGTCGGCCAGCGCGAGGACCGTGGGTCCGGCGCCGGAGATCACCGCGGGGACTCCATCGGCCCGCAGCCGCTCCACCAGGGCGGCGCTGTCCGGCATCGCCGGGGCGCGGTACTCCTGGTGCAGCCGGTCCTCGGTGGCGGGCAGCAGCAGCTCGGGACGCCTGGTCAGGGCCTCGACGAGCAGGGCCGCACGGCCCGCGTTGGTGGCGGCGTCGACGTGCGGGACGGTGCGCGGGAGCAGTCCCCGGGCCGTCTCCGTCAGTACCGGCTTCCCCGGTACGAAAACCACCGGAACGATGGAATCGGCGGGCTCCATCCTGATGGCCCGCGCGGCGCCGCCCTCCATCCAGGAGAGCGTGAAACCGCCCAGCAGACAGGCCGCGACGTTGTCGGGGTGGCCCTCGATCTCGGTGGCCAGTTCGAGCAGTGCGGTGTCGTCGAGCCGGGAGTCGCCGCCTATGGTCACGGCGCGCGCGGCGACGATTCCGGCGCAGATGGCGGCGGAGGAGGAGCCCATGCCGCGCCCGTGCGGGATGCGGTTGGCGCAGACGATTTCGAGGCCGCGGGGCTGCCCGCCGAGCAGGTCGAAGGCGGTACGCAGGGAGCGGACGAGGAGGTGACTCTCGTCACGCGGGAGCGTCTCGCTGCCCTCACCCGCGATGTCGATGTGCAGGCCGGAGTCGGCCACCCGGACGACCACGTCGTCGTAGAGACCCAGCGCCAGGCCGAGGGCGTCGAAGCCCGGGCCGAGGTTGGCGCTGGTGGCGGGGACGCGCACCCGGACGGCGGCGGCGCGGAACGCTGGACCGGCCATCGCTCGATGACTCTCCTTGAGCTGCGAGATTGTCGAATGACGTTCGATTGACATCCGATACGTACGGAAGACCCTTCAGGCCGCTGCCGACGGGATCCGGGGACCACTGTCGACGACGCAGCACCGCGGCATATGCGGCGGGCGGGTTCAGTACAGCCTATCGAAGGAAGGTTCTGTGGCGACATAGGGCGCACAGGAGGCGCACGATGCGTGTCGAAAGCCCCCCGTGCCCCCCGTGTCGGGTGCCGTGCGGGGTTATCCCCCAGCGGTCCCCTCCTTACGCCGGAACGCGGTGCCCGCGCCCCATAAGGGGCGCGGGGAACTGCGCGACAAGCCCCCACCGACCCGCAGACTCACTCCCGCACCCCAGTGGAACGCCTACGCAAGGCCGAGCCGCTCCGCCGCCGTAGCCGCGTCCACCGGGACGGTGACGGGCTGGGGGGCGCCGGCGACGGCCCAGTCGGGGTCCTTGAGGCCGTTGCCGGTGACCGTGCACACGATGGTCTGCCCGGGGTCGACCTTGCCCTGCTCGGCCGCCTTCAGCAGACCGGCCACGGACGCGGCGGAGGCGGGCTCGACGAAGACGCCCTCCTGCGCGGCCAACAGCCGGTAGGCGCGCAGGATCTCACGGTCCGTCACCTCGTCGATGAAGCCGCCCGACTCGTCCCTCGCGGCGAGCGCCAGCTGCCAGGACGCGGGGTTGCCGATGCGGATCGCGGTGGCGATGGTCGACGGGTCCTTGACGACCTCTCCGCGCACGATCGGGGCGGAGCCGCTGGCCTGGAAGCCCCACATGCGCGGGGTCCGCCCGGCGACGCCGTCGGCCGCGTACTCCTTGTAGCCCTTCCAATAGGCCGTGATGTTGCCCGCGTTGCCGACCGGCAGGACATGGATGTCGGGCGCGTTGCCCAGCATGTCCACGATCTCGAAGGCGGCCGTCTTCTGGCCCTCGATACGCACCGGGTTGACCGAATTGACCAGGGCCACCGGGTAGTTGTCGGACAGTTCGCGCGCGAGGGTGAGGCAGTCGTCGAAGTTGCCGTCGACCTGGAGGATCTTCGCGCCGTGCACCAGGGCCTGGCCCATCTTGCCGAGCGCGATCTTGCCCTGCGGCACGAGCACGGCGGACACCATCTGGGCCCGTACGGCGTACGCGGCGGCGGAGGCGGAGGTGTTGCCGGTCGACGCGCAGATGACGGCCTTCGCGCCCTCCTCCTTGGCCCGGGTGATGGCCATCGTCATCCCGCGGTCCTTGAAGGAACCGGTCGGGTTCGCGCCCTCCACCTTGAGGTGAACGTCACAGCCCGTGCGCTCGGAGAGCACCTGTGCGGGTACGAGGGGCGTACCGCCCTCGCGGAGCGTCACGACCTGCGTGGTGTCCGAGACCGGCAGCCTGTCCCGGTACTCCTCGATGATTCCGCGCCACTGGTGGGTCATTGCTCGTTACTCTCCTTCAACCCGCATGATGCTGGCGACACCCCGCACGGTGTCGAGCTTGCGAAGCGCCTCGACGGTCCCGCCCAGGGCGGCGTCGGACGCGCGGTGGGTGACGACGACGAGGGAGGCCTCGCCGTCCTTGCCCTGCTGGCGCACCGTATCGATAGACACACCGTGCTCAGCGAAAACGGTGGCGACCTGGGCGAGAACACCCGGTTTGTCGGCGACGTCGAGGCTGATGTGGTACCGCGTGACGACCTCTCCCATGCCCGAGACGGGCAGGGCCGCGTACGCCGACTCGCCGGGCCCGGTCGCGCCGTTCAGCCGGTTGCGGCAGACGGCGACCAGGTCACCCAGGACCGCGGAGGCCGTCGGGGCACCGCCCGCGCCCGGCCCGTAGAACATGAGCTGCCCGGAGGCGTCCGACTCGACGAACACGGCGTTGTACGCGCCGCGCACGGAGGCGAGCGGGTGGGCGAGCGGAATCATGGCGGGGTGCACGCGCGCGGTGACGGAGGCACCGTCCCCGGCCCGCTCACAGATGGCGAGCAGCTTGATGGTGCAGCCCATCTCCTTGGCGGAGGCGAAGTCGGCGGCGGTGACCTCGGTCATGCCCTCGCGGTAGACGTCGTCGAGCCGTACGCGCGTGTGGAAGGCGATCCCGGCGAGGATGGCGGCCTTGGCGGCGGCGTCGAACCCCTCGACGTCGGCGGTGGGGTCGGCTTCCGCGTACCCGAGCGCGGTGGCCTCGTCGAGGGCCTCCTGATAGCCGGCCCCGGTCGAGTCCATCTTGTCGAGGATGAAGTTCGTGGTTCCGTTGACGATGCCGAGCACCCGGTTGACCTTGTCGCCGGCGAGCGACTCGCGCAGCGGGCGGATCAGCGGGATGGCACCGGCGACGGCGGCCTCGTAGTAGAGGTCCGCGTCGTGGTCCTCGGCGGCGGCGTGCAGGGCGGCGCCGTCCTGGGCGAGCAGCGCCTTGTTGGCGGACACGACGGAGGCGCCGTACTCGAAGGCGGTGGTGATGAGGGAGCGCGCGGGCTCGATGCCGCCGATCACCTCGACGACGACGTCGATGTCCCCGCGTTTGACGAGCGCGGTGGCGTCGGTGGTGACGAGTTCGGCGGGAATGCCCTCGCGCACCCGGGAGGGCCGCCGTACCGCCACCCCGGCGAGCTCCACCGGGGCGCCGATCCTGGCGGCGAGGTCGTCGGCGTGCGTCGTCATGATGCGAGCCACCTCTGAGCCGACAACCCCACAGCCCAGCAGCGCCACCTTCAGCGGACGCGTACGCATCATCCGACCTCGTTTCCTCACATACCGAATACGGTGGGACCAGTCTCACTCACCGGACGGGAGTTTCTGCCCTCCGTCCGGATCGTGAGATATCTATTTCATCTTTTCGACGGGGGAAGACAGGAGATCTTCCACCGGGTTACCGGGTCTCTTGCCGAGTCCGCTGTGGGAGCTCAGCCGACGTCGAGACGCAGGAGGTCCTCCTCCGTCTCGCGGCGGACGATCACCCGGGCCTCGCCCTCGTGGACGGCGACGACGGGCGGGCGGAGCGCGTGGTTGTAGTTGCTGGCCATGGAACGGCAGTACGCACCCGTGGCCGGCACGGCGATGAGGTCACCCGGTGCCAGGTCGCCGGGCAGGAACGCGTCCTTCACCACGATGTCCCCGCTCTCACAGTGCTTGCCGACGACGCGGGCGAGCATCGGCTCGGCGTCGCTGGTGCGGGAGACCAGGGCGACGCTGTACTCGGCGTCGTAGAGCGCGGTCCGGATGTTGTCGGACATGCCGCCGTCGACGGAGACGTACGTACGGAGCCCGTCGAGCGGCTTGATGGTGCCGACCTCGTAGAGCGTGAAGGCGGTCGGCCCCACGATGGCGCGCCCGGGCTCGACGGAGATACGGGGGGTGCGCAGCCGCGCCCCCTCGCACTCACGGCCCACGATCTCGTTGAGCGCCTTGGCGATCTCGTGCGGCTCGCGGGGGTCGTCGTCGCTGGTGTACGCGATCCCGAGCCCACCGCCGAGGTCGATCTCGGGAAGCTCGACGCCGTGCTCGTCGCGGATGTCCTTCAGCAGCCCGACGACCCGGTGCGCGGCGACCTCGAACCCGGACGTGTCGAAGATCTGCGACCCGATGTGGCTGTGGATGCCGATGAGTTCGAGCCCGTCGAGCTGAAGGGCCCGCCGCACGGCCTCGGCGGCCTGCCCGCCCGCGAGCGGAATCCCGAACTTCTGGTCCTCGTGGGCGGTGGCGATGAACTCGTGTGTGTGCGCCTCCACTCCGACGGTGACGCGGATCTGCACCCGCTGCCGCTTTCCGAGCTCCTGGGCGATGTGCGCGACCCGCACGATCTCCTGGAAGGAGTCGAGCACGATCCGCCCGACGCCGGCCTCTATGGCCGTACGGATCTCGGCCGTGGACTTGTTGTTGCCGTGGAAGGCGATGCGGTCGGCGGGCATGCCGGCGGAGAGGGCGGTGGTGAGCTCGCCGCCGGAACAGACGTCCAGGTTGAGCCCTTCCTCGTGCAGCCAGCGCACGATCGCCCGGGACAGGAACGCCTTCCCGGCGTAGAAGACGTCGGCGTCGTGCCCGAAGGCGGTACGCCAGGCCCGGGCCCGGGCCCGGAAGTCGGCCTCGTCGACGAAGTAGGCGGGCGTGCCGAACTCCTCGGCCAGCGTCTTCACATCGATCCCGCCCACGGTGACGACACCGTCGGCGCCACGGCTGACGGTCTGTGCCCACACCTTGGGGTCGAGGGTGTTGAGGTCGGCGGGCGGTGCGGAGTAGTGGCCCTCGGGGAAGACGTCGGCGTGACGGGGCCCTGCGGGGTGTGCGGAACGGCTCATGTTCTTGGCTGGCTCTCTAGAGGTGTTCGGGTGCGTCGATGCCGAGCAGGGACAGGCCACCGGCCAGCACCGTCCCGGCGGCTTCGGCGAGGGCCAGCCGGGCACGGTGGGCGGCCGAGGGTTTCTGCTCGCCGCGGGGCAGCACCGTGTGCTGAAAGGCGAGCAGGGCGTCGGCGACGGTGACGAGGTGCCGGGCAAGGCGGTCGGGGGCGCGGTGCGTGGCGGCGTGGGAGAGGGCGTGGGGGTATTCGGCGAGGGCGGTGGTGAGAGAGGTGGCGTCCTCGCTCGGGGCGTCCGCCGGGAGGTGGTGGTCGGCATCTCGTACGTCACCGGGGGTGCTGGTGAAGCCGAGGGCGGCGGCGTTGCGGTGGAGGGCCCGGGCGCGGGTGTGGGCGTAACGGACCCTGAAGAGGGGGTTGCTCTCCCGCTGCACCAGAAGATCGGCGGTGACCCGGGGCCGGTCGTGGACGGCGGGATGGAGGAGGGCCCAGCGCGCGGCGTCGGGCCCGAGCGGCGCGGGGTCCTCCGGCGCCGGCACGGGCCGGAGGTTCACGGGCTCGGCGTGCTCGACCTCGACACGGCCGCCCTGACTGGCGATGATCCGCACGAGGGCGTCGGCGACGACTTCGGCGCGGATGTCGTACGGGATACGGAGCTCGACGACGTCGCCGCGGAGGTCGTCGCTGTGGCCGTACGCGCCCTCGTGGGCCCCCGCCTGGATGCTGCGCACAAGCGCCGCGGTGGCGGCCCCGCCGAGATGGATGTTGAGGAAGCCGGGACCGGTGATCTCGACGTCGGCGACGCCTTCCGTGCGGCTGATGTGGGGACGCAGGATCTCGGCGACCTGCCGGGGTGGCCGACCGGCGGGCCGGGCCAGCTGCAACGCGATGTTGGTCGCGTAGTCCCCCCGCCCCCCGGGCCCCGGCGGCGTCACCACGACCCGTACCGGCACCGCCACGCTCAGCTCCCCCTCGTCCACAGCACGACGCACCGCGCGCAGCACGGTACGGGAGAGCTCGACGGGGGTCACGGGACCAGCGTATGGG
>NZ_VJZC01000421.1 GCF_009377185.1 Streptomyces spongiae | reverse complement strand
AGACCGCCCCGGACCCCGCTCCTCAAACGCCGGAGGGGCTGGAATGCCGGCCACCCTCACACCCGCAACCACGTACGCCGATCCCGCGCCACCGCGTGCAGCGCCTCCACATCCGCCGGCTTGAGGACCCCTCCCGAGCGGGCGAGCTGCGAGAGGTCCGTGTCCCGCAGGACGCGGGCCTCTCGTAGGGGCGCGACCACGTCGACGTCGGACGCGCCGACAGGGACCAGCACGGCCCGCGCCTCCGCCGTGAGCGCGTGCGAGGCACGGGCCGCGTCCGCCCGCACCTGTCGTAGCAGGGGCCGTGGCTCGTGCCGCCCCACCGTGACCATGGGGTCGGCGACCAGCACACGCTGCTTACGGGCGTACAGCGCGCGGAGGCAGAACAGCCCGCCCGGCCCGATCACCAGATGGTGAACGCGGTCACCGCCGGGCAGCGGGATCGAGTGCAGGGTGTGCCAGCCCGCGCCCTCCAGCCGGTCCAGCGCCTCACCGACCGCCTGCTCCGCGGTCAGGGCCCGGCGCCGCGGGTCCGGGCGCAGCCTCCGGGGCGGGCCGGGATCGCGGTCGAGGGCGATCAGGAGCGCCTCCCCGGGGCGGTTCGGGGCCAGGTCGTCGTCCGGCGGCAGGGCGAGCCGGGCGAGCTCCGCGGGGGTCGGCACCGGGGGCGGACCCACCGCGACCGGGCCGGTCAGGAAGGGTCCGAGCACGTCGAGCACGTCCTCCCGCCGGTCCTCGCTCAGCAGGTTGACCCGGCCCGCCTCCCTGTCGTACCAGGCGACGTTCCGTCCGTCCGGAAGGCAGACGTGGAGCCGGTCCTGTCCGTGCCGCCCGCCCGGTACGACGCGCAGTTCGCTCATGCACCATCACCCCCGACCATGGGAACAGGCGGGGTGCTCAAGGTGCAAGAAGCCGGTTACCTTTGGGATGACTTGGGGGAGGTGCCGTTGCGGACCCGCGGAATGCAACCCGATGTACCGGCCCCGGACAGCCCGTGGAGCGAGATCGTGCCCGGCCTGTGGATGGGCGGCCACGAGTTCGCCGGGCGCTCCGGAGAGCGGGAGTTCGCCGTCGTGCACGACGAGTTCGATCTGGTCCTGACACTGCTGCGACTCCCGGGGCACGGGCCGGACGAGGGCGTCGAGCACCACGTGTGGCCCATCCCGGACGGTCCGCTGGACGGGACCCAGCTCACCGGCGTGATGCGGCTGGCGCAGACCGCCTCCGAGGCGCTGGCGGAGGAGCGCAGGGTGCTCGTGCGCTGTTACCACGGGTACAACCGCTCCGGGCTCGTCGTGGCCCAGTCCCTGATCCGCGAGGGGCGCTCCCCCGACGACGCGATCCGCCTCATTCGCTCCCGCCGCTCACCGTGGGCCCTGCACAACGAGCTGTTCGTGGAGTACCTGCGCACGGGCCTGGCCACGGCACGTCTCCTGGAGGAGCTCGCGGAGGAGGCGGCGGAGTAGCGAAAGCCGGGAGACGCACGCGATCCCCGATGGCCCAGCATGACAGGCGCAGCCCCCACCCCCCTCCTAATGTGGCGATTAGTCAGCTTCGCCCATTTCATGGAGGAGTTCCATGTCCGTGCGGATGTCCTTGCGGTCCAACCTCATGCGCGTCGGCATACTCACCGCCGGAGGCGCCCTCGTCACCCTCGCCGCCAGCGGCCCCGTGTCCGCCGGCGACCGGAGCGGCGACGGCGACAGCAATTCGACGAGCGTCACCAAGGGCCGGGTCACCGCCGTCGGCGGCCTGCGTCTGCGCGACGCCCCCACCCGCGACAGCAGGGTCGTCCGCGTCGCCCCCTTCGGGGAAATCGTCAGCATCTTCTGCAAGACGCCGGGCGAGACGGTCGACAGCAACCCCCTGTGGTACCTGCTCACCGACGGCACCTGGGCCTGGGGTGCGGCCCGCTTCATCGACAACATCGACAAGACTCCCCGCTGGTGCCAGTGACACCGGACACGGCGGCGACGCAGGGGCGACACGGGCGACGCTGGGTCAACACAGGGGCAACGCGTGCGCCATAACGGCCTGATTGTCACGACATAACGGGACATCAGACATATCGCTTGCTACGTTCCGGACATGACCAAGGCCGGAACGACCGTGGCCGCCGCCCCGTCCCCTGCGGCGGTACGCCTGCCCCGGCGCCGTGGCGTGGAGCTCGCCCTCATCGTCGTCGCCGTTCTGCTCTGCGTGTACGGCTACTGCGCTGTCGGTCTCGCGCGCAGCGGCACCGTCCCGCCCGGCGCCGCCCACTACGGCGCCGGGCTCGGCGTGCTCGCGCTGCTCGCGCACTGCGCGGTGCGGCTGCGGGCGCCGTACGCCGATCCGCTGCTGCTGCCCATCGCCGTCCTGCTCAACGGCCTGGGCCTCGTACTGATCTACCGCCTCGACCTGGAGACCCCGCACGACCAGGCGGCCCCCGCGCAGCTGAACTGGTCGACGCTGGGGGTCGCGCTGTTCATCGCGGCCGTGGTGTGGTTGCGGGACCACCGGGTGCTCCAGCGCTACGCGTACGTGTCCGTCGCCGGCGCGCTGGGCCTGCTGGCGCTGCCGATCCTCTTCCCCGCGGTGAACGGAGCCCGGATCTGGATCCGGGTCGCCGGATTCTCCCTCCAGCCGGGCGAGTTCGCGAAGGTGCTGCTGGCCGTCTTCTTCGCCAGCTATCTGGCGGCGAACAGGAACGCGCTCGCGTACGCCGGCCGCCGCGTCTGGCGGTTCAACCGGCTCCAGTTGCCCACCGGGCGGGTCCTCGGCCCGATCGTCGCCATCTGGCTGCTCAGCGTGGGCGTCCTGGTGCTGGAGCGGGACCTGGGGACCTCGCTGCTGTTCTTCGGTCTGTTCGTGATCCTGCTGTACGTCGCCACCGGCCGCACCGGGTGGATCGCGGTGGGGCTGATGCTCGCGGTCGCGGGCGCTGTCGCGGTGGGCCGGCTGGAGCCGCACGTGCACAGCAGGGTCGAGGACTGGCTGCACCCCTTCGCGTCGATCGAGGCGGGCCGGGGGCCCAACCAGATCGCCCAGTCCCTCTTCGCGTTCGCCGCGGGCGGCGTGCTCGGCACCGGCCTAGGTCTCGGCCACTCGATCCTGATCGGCTTCGCGGCCAAGTCGGACTTCATCCTGGCGACGGCGGGCGAGGAGCTCGGCCTCGCGGGCCTGTCGGCGATCTTCCTGCTGTACGCGCTGCTGGTGGAGCGCGGCTACCGGGCGGGCCTCGCCCTGCGGGACCCCTTCGGCCGGCTCCTGGCGATCGGCCTCGCCTCGATCATCGCCCTCCAGGTGTTCGTCATCGCGGGCGGGGTCACCGGACTGATCCCGCTGACGGGCATGGCGATGCCGTTCCTCGCGCAGGGCGGCTCCTCGGTCATCACCAACTGGATCATCGTGGCGCTGCTGATCCGCATCAGTGACTCGGCCCGCAGCCAGTACGACGGGACACGGGCGCCGTGAGGGGTCCGGGCGGACGACACCGCTTCCGGCACAGACCCCAGGCCCGGACTCCGGGCCCAGGCCCAGGCCCAGCCCCAGGCCCACAGGAGGTCCGCTCATGACGAAGTACATCCACCGGGCCGCCGCCCTCTCCGCGTTCCTGTTCCTCGCCCTCCTGGTGAACGCCGCCCGCATCCAGGTCTTCCAGGCCGGGACGTACGACGACAGCCCCGCCAACCGCCGTGGGGCGATCGCCCGCTGGAGCCAGCCGCGTGGGGACATCGTCGTCGGCGACCGTGCGGTCACCGGCTCCCGCGACACCGGCGAGCAACTCCGCCACGAGCGGACGTACGGCAACGGCCCGTTGTACGCGCACATCACCGGCTTTGCCTCGCAGATGTACGGCTCGACGCTCCTGGAGCACACGGAGGACGCCGTACTGGCGGGCACCGATCCGATGATGTCCCTGCTGCCGGCCTGGAACGACGTGACGCGCTCCCGCACCCCGGGCGGCCGGGTCGTCACGACGCTCGTTCCGGCGGCACAGCGGGCGGCCTACACCGGGCTGAGGAACCGCCGGGGCGCTGTGGCGGCGCTCGAACCGACCACCGGACGCGTCCTGGCGCTGGTGTCCACACCGTCGTACGACCCGGGAGAGCTGTCCGGGAACGGCTCGGCCGCGGCCATGGCGTGGGCGCGGCTGAACGGGGACCCGGCCAGGCCGATGCTCAACCGGGCGATCCGGCAGACCTATCCACCGGGTTCGACGTTCAAGGTGGTGACGGCCGCGGCGGCGCTGGACTCGGGTGCGGTCAGGAGCCTGGACGCGAAGACCAGGTCCCCGGCCCCGTACACCCTGCCCGGCACCCGGACCTCCCTGTCGAACGAGGCGAAGGGCTGCGAGAACGCCTCCCTGCGCTACGCCTTCGAGTGGTCGTGCAACACGGTCTTCGCCAAGCTGGGCGCGGACGTGGGGCTGAACCGGATGCGGAGCACGGCGCGGAACTTCGGCTTCAACGACTCCGGGCTGCGGATCCCCTTCGGGGTCGCGCCGAGCAACTTCGACACCTCGATGGACCGGGCCCAGCTCGCGCTCTCCTCCATCGGGCAGTACAACACGCGGGCCACCCCGCTGCAGATGGCCATGGTCACGGCGGCGGTCGCGAACGGCGGCTCGGTCATGGCACCCCATCTCGTGGACCGGACGACCACGAGCATCGGAGCCACGCTCCAGGAGAGGGGCCCGCGCACCCGGCGTCTGGCGATGACCCCGGCGACGGCCGCAGAGCTGCGCGAGCTGATGACCGACGTGGTGAGGAAGGGCACGGGTGCGAACGCCGCGATCCCCGGCGCCACGGTCGGCGGCAAGACCGGCACCGCCCAGCACGGCGTCGGCAACTCCGGCACCCCGTACGCCTGGTTCATCTCCTGGGCCCACGCGGACGACGCGATGGAACCGGCCGTCGCGGTCGCCGTCGTCGTCGAGGACGCCGACGCCGACCGCGGTGAGATCAGCGGCGGCGGCGACGCGGCCCCGATCGCCCGCGCGGTGATGAAGGCCGTACTGAAGAAGGCGGCCGCGGACGGGCGACGGTGACGGCGTGTGCATGCCCGTGGTGTTCAGGTCCCGTGGTGTTCAGGTATTGAGATACAGGCTGGGCGAGGGCCCATGCCCGACCTATCGTTCGGTTCCATGACGAAACCCGCCGCGTACGAACTCGCCCAGGTCAACATCGCCCGCCTCAAGGCCCCCCTGGACTCCCCGCAGTTGAAGGACTTCGTGGACGCCCTCGACCCCGTGAACGCCGTGGCCGACGCCTCGGACGGCTTCGTCTGGCGACTGCAGGACGAGTCGGGGGACGCGACGAACATCCCCGTCCTGGGCGACGAGTGGCTGATCATCAACATGTCGGTGTGGCGGGACACCAACGCGCTGACCGCGTTCATGTACCAGGGGCAGCACCGGGAGTTGCTCGCGCGGCGGCGGGAGTGGTTCGAGCGGGTGCGGGAGGCGATGGTCGCACTGTGGTGGGTGCCGGCCGGGCACCGGCCGACCGTCGCGGAGGCGGAGGAGCGGCTGCTGCACCTGCGGGCGCACGGGCCGACACCGTACGGGTTCACGCTGCGGACGTCCTTCCCGCCCCAGGAGGCGTTCCCGGTCCTGGGAGCGGGCGAGGGGGCAGGCGCGGGAGCGGAAGCGGGGCAGGTGGCCGAGGATCTGGGCTGCCCGGTCTAGAAACCGCGGCGGGCAACGCGGCAGGCATCCGCGGTAGACAACTTGTCAGCAAGTGGCGCCCAAGGGATTGACGAGCTTGCTGACAAGCGGTCTCATAACCGGTGACCGGCGGTAACCCGTGGTGTGAGGTGGGACGGCGACGATGACGACGGTGACCGAGGCCGAGGTGCTGCGCGACGCGCTCGGCCTCCTCAAGGACCGGGAACAGGTGGCCGAGCGGCTCCTCGCCTCCTCCGCCAGGCACTCCTTCGACCCGGACACGGAACTGGACTGGGACGCGCCCTTCGAGGACGGCAAGTGGTTCTGGCCGCCGGAGCTGGTGTCGCTGTACGACACGCCGATGTGGCGGCGGATGGGCGAGGAGCAGCGGATCCTGCTGTCGCAGCACGAGGCGGCGGCGCTCGCCTCCCTGGGCATCTGGTTCGAGATCATCCTGATGCAGCTGCTGGTACGGCACATCTACGACAAGTCGGCGACGAGCGCGCACGTCCGCTACGCGCTGACCGAGATCGAGGACGAGTGCCGTCACTCGAAGATGTTCGCGCGCCTGATCGCCCAGGGCGGCACCCCCTGGTACCCGGTGAGCCGTGCCCACCAGCACCTGGGCCGCCTCTTCAAGACGATCTCGACCACCCCGGGGTCCTTCACGGCCACCCTGCTGGGCGAGGAGGTGCTGGACTGGATGCAGCGCCTGACGTTCCCCGACGAACGGGTCCAGCCCCTCATCCGCGGCGTGACCCGCATCCACGTGGTGGAGGAGGCCCGCCATGTCCGGTACGCCCGCGAGGAGCTCCGCCGCCAGATGCTCACGGCCCCACGCTGGTCCCAGGAGTTCACCCGCGTCACCTCGGGCGAGTTCGCCCGCGTCTTCTCGGTGGCCTTCGTGAACCCCGAGGTCTACACGAACGTCGGCCTGGACAAGCAGGCGGCCATGGCCCAGGTGAAGTCCAGCGCCCACCGCCGGGACATCATGCGGACGGGCGCGAAGAAGCTGACGGACTTCCTGGACGACATCGGGGTGTTGCGGGGGGTGGGCCGACGGTTGTGGAAGTCGTCGGGCCTGCTGGCGTGAGGGGGGCGTTCGGGCCGAGCGCGTCGAGCCGTTCCTGGGTGTCCCGGGCCTTTTCGGTGCGGTGCTGGGAGCGGAACAGGTCGAGAGCCTGTTGCCAGCTCTCGCGGGCGTCGGTGGCATGGCCCAGGGCCTGGTGGATCGCTCCGAGGCTGAGCAGGGCGTCCGCGACCTGTGCGGTGTTGCCCGTCTCGCGGCACAGACCCAGTGCCTGCTGGTAGTGGTCCAGCGCCTCGGCGTACCGTCCGGTGTGCCGGGCGACATGGCCCAGGCTGTCGAGGGCGGAGGCCTCGCCCGCGTGGTAGCCGATCTCGCGGAACATGGCGAGGGCCTGGGTGCAGTGCCGACGGGCTAGTTCGTGGTTGCCGAGGATCGCGTGGTTCCAGCCCACGGCGTTGAACGCGTTGGCCTCCCACACCGGGTTGTCGAGTGTCCCGTAGCGGCGCAGGGCGCGTTGGGCGTGGTCCAGAGCCTGCCGGTGGTCGCCCTGCCGTGCCCGGACCCGGGCGATGCTGCGGTGGGCGTGGGCCTGGCCCGCGGCGTCGTCAACCTGCTCGAACAGTGCTAGAGCCGACCTCAGATGGTCCAGGGCCAAGTCGTTCTCGTCCAGGTCTGCGCGGGTCCGGCCCAGGAGCCAGTGGGCGGTGGCCCGGGCCGCGGGGTCACCCAGCCGGTCGGCGGCGGTGAGCCCGTTCCGCCAGGCCGTGAGCCCGTCCCGGACATGGCCCCGGTGCCGTTGGAAGGCGTCGAGTGTCCAGGCCAGCTGCCATGCCTGACGGTCCCTGCCCTGCTCCAGGGCGAGCTCCTGGGCGGCGAGCAGGGACGGGTGCTCCGCGTCGAACCACGCCAGTGCCGCCGCTTTCTCCATCGGCAGCGGGCCTGCGTCGGGTGCCGGGGGGTCCAGCCGGATCGGCTGACGGTGCGGGAACAGGAGCCGGTCGGCGGTGCAGGCGGTGTGGAGGTGGAAGTCGACCAGCCGGCGCAGAGCCGTGTCGCTGAGGTCGCCGGGCAGGGTGTGGCCCCGTTCGGTGGCGTAGAGGCGGACCAGGTCGTGCATGCGGTAACGGCCGGGGGTGTGCTGCTGGAGGAGATGGGCCTCCTCCAACGCCCGCAGCAGGACTCGCGCGCGGGGGCCCGGGAGCCCGGTGAGGCCGGCCGCGGCGGGCAGACTGATGTCCGGCCCCGGTGCCAGGCCCAGCAGGGAGAAGACCTGTGCGGTCCGGTCGTCCAGGGCCCGGTAGGACGTCTCGAAGACCGCTCGCAGATCCGTGGTGAGGTCTCCGGCAGTCAGGGCGTCGAGTCTGTGGGTGGCGTCGTCGATCTCCTCGGCCAGCAAGGAGAGGGGGAAGTCGGGTCGAGCGGCGGCTCGGGCGACGACGATGCCCAGGGCCAGGGGCAGTCCCGCGCAGCGTCTGAGCAGGGCGTCCACCGCGTCCGGTTCGGCCGTCGTCCGGTCCTGGCCCAGGGCACGCGTGAGGACCTGGCGGGCCTCGTCGTCCGGGAGTGCGCCGAGAGCCAGGCAGCGGGAGCCGTGGGTGGCGGTCAGGGCGCCGAGGTGACTGCGGCAGGTGACGACGACCATGCAGGTGGCGCTGCCGGGGAGCAGAGGGCGGACCTGGTCGGCGTCGCGGGCGTTGTCCAGCACGACGAGCATGCGCCGGTCGGCGGCCAGGGACCGGTACAGCCCCAGTTGGGCCTCCAGATCGGCTGGTATCTCCTGGGGGTCGGTGCCGAGGGCGTCGAGGAAGCCGCGTACGACCGTCGAGGCGGGCAGCGGGGTGGTGATCGGGTCGAAGCCGTGCAGGTTCGCATACAACTGGCCGTCGGGGAACCGGTCGAGGTGCTCGTGGGCCCAGTGCAGGGCCAGCCAGGTCTTGCCGATGCCTCCCACACCGCCGATGGCGGAGATCACGAGCACTCTGTCCGCGTCGGTGGCTTCCTTCAGCAGGCTGTCCAGGGCAGCGAGTTCGTCGTCCCGTCCGACGAAGGCCGCGGGAGGAGGCGGTAACTGCCGTGGGACCGGTCTGGAGGGGCGGCGCGCGGCCGACGCCGCGGCGGCCTCGGCGGGGGCGGTGTCGAGGGTGGGATC
>NZ_VJZC01000042.1 GCF_009377185.1 Streptomyces spongiae | reverse complement strand
GTCCCGCCCCGGTCGTGATCCGCCGGACAGCTCCTACGGCGCGAACGCCACCGGCAGCGTGTCCAGCCGCGACTCCCAGGTGGAAGCCGTCGAGGTCAACTCCTCGGCCGCCACGGCGAGATGGAGGCCCGGCAGCCGGTGCAGCAGCGCGTCCACCGCGCCCTCGATGATGGCCTGGCCGATGCCCTGGCCCGGGCACTCGTGAGGGCCGCCGCTGAAGGCGAGGTGGGACTGGTTGCCCTGGACGGACACGCCCGTGTCGGGGCGGATCTCCGGGTCCAGGTTGCCCGCGGTGAGCCCGAGCACCAGCAGGTCGCCCTCCCTGACGCCCGTGCCGCCGAGTTCGAGGTCCGCGGTGGCGAACCGGCCCGGCAGCACGGCCAGTGGAGGCGTGTTCCACATGACCTCCTCGACCACCGCCGACACGTTCAACTCGCCGCTGACGAGCCCGGCGAGCCGTGAGGTGTCGGTGAGGAGGAGCTGGAGCACCCGGGCGAGCAGGTTGCTGGTGGTGGTGTGCGCCGCGATCAGCACCAGGCGGAGGTGGCCCAGGACCTCGTCCTCGTCGAGGCCGGCGTGGTGCTCCAGGAGCCCGGTGGTGAAGTCGGAGCCGGGTTCCTGCCGTTTGCGCTCGGCGAGTTCACCGAGGATGCGCATGATGCGGTCGTTGTGCGCGAGTGCCTCGGCGCCGCCCTTGATGACGTGGGCGCAGGACTCGGCCAGGGTGCGGCCCTCGCTGGCGGCGAGCCCGAAGACACGGGTCAGCACCAGCATGGGCAGGTACTCGGCGAAGTCGGCGACCAGATCGGCGGTGCCCCGGTCCGCGAACGCGTCGATCTGCTTGTTCGCGAAGTACGTGACGTGCCGGCGGATGCCGCGGCTCGCGACGGCGTGGAGGTTGTCGGTGACCGCGAGGCGCAGCCTGCGGTGCGGCTCGCCGTCCTGGGACACGCAGTCGGGCCGCCAGCCCACCATCTGGATCAGCGGCGAGGCGGCCTCGATCCGGCCCTCCTTCCAGTCGCGCCAGATACGGGAGTCCCGGCTGAACTGGAGGGGGTTGTCGAGCACCCGTCGGCACTCGCGGTAGCCGAGCACCAGCCAGGCGGGAACGTCCCCTTCCAGCAGGACCGGGGCGACGGCGCCGTACTCCTCGCGCAGCCGGGCGTAGATGCCGTGCGGGTCGACCGACGCGTCGGGGCCGTACAGCCGGGTGACGTCACCATGGGCGAGGTCACCGTGGGCGACAGGGCACCCCCGCGCGGCCCCTGGATCGCTCGGATCGTTTAAGGGGTGTTCGGGAGTCGGAGGCTGGTCGTTCATCGGGGCTCCAGGGCGACGGCAGAGCGATCCTTGAGATGGTGGATCAGGGCGATGAGCACGTCCCGGCTCGACGCGCGGTCGCGGGCGTCGAAGGCCACGACCGGGATGTGCTCGGAGATGTCGAGGGCGTCGCGGATCTCCTCGACCGGGTGCTCGGTGGAGTCGGGGAAGACGTTGAGCGCGATGACGAAGGGGACGTCCTGCCGCTCCATCTCCTCTATCGCCCGGAAGCTGGAGGCGAGCCGCCGCGTGTCCACGATGACGACCGCGCCGAGGGCGCCCTTGAACAGGCCGTTCCACAGGAACCAGAACCGCTCCTGGCCCGGCGTGCCGAACAGGTACAGCACCAGCTCGTCGTTGATGCCGATCTTGCCGAAGTCGAGGCTGACCGTGGTCTCCTGCTTGTCGGCCACGCCTATGAGGTGGTCGACGCCGGCACTGGCCTGGGTCAGGGTCGCCTCGGTGGTGAGCGGCTTGATGTCGCTGACCGAGCGGACCAGGGTGGTCTTCCCGGTGCCGAAGCCGCCGGCGATCATGATCTTCACGGACCGGGTGCCCCCGTCCGCCGCCCCGTCGGGGTGGTCAAAGCCTTTCAAGTCCACTGAGTACCTCCTCAAGGAGCGCGAGGTCGGGCCCGCGGTCGGCGTCGGACGCCGGGATGGGGTCACGGGCTTCGATCCGGTCCGCGTCGAGCAGGTCGGCGAGGAGCACCGCGAGAATGTTGAAGGGCAATCCGAGGTGGGCGCCGAGTTCCGCCACAGACAGCGGATCGCGGCAGCGCCGGAGGATCTCCTCGTGCTCGTGCTGCATGCCCGGAGCGGGGGCGGAGCGGGCGAGGATGAGGGTCGCCACGTCGAGGCTCGACGCCGAACCGCCGCCCGGTCCGCTACGGCCACCCGTGAGGACGTAGTAGCGCTCGAGACCGGAAGGGTCCGTTGGCCGGCGGGGAGCACTCATCCAGAGTGATCCTCCAGGCGCGGAGTGGTGCCGAGGAGGTCACCCATCCTGCGGGCCAGGTCCATCATCTGGTGGCCGAGGAGGCCCTGGTCGAGGCCCTCCCTGGCGAGCACTCCGAGGTACGTCTCGACACCCGCCCGCACCACGAAGAGATGGCCGCCGTCGACCTCGATCATCGCCAGACGGAGCTGCCCCGCGTACTTGGGGAACTGCTCGGCCACGGGCTGCGCGAGCGCCTGGAGGCCGGCGACCACGGCGGCGAAGCGGTCCACGTCGTCGGGGTCCTCGGCACCGAACGAGGTGATGGCCTTGCCGTCGCTGGAGGCGACGAGGGCGAAACGGATCTCCTGGATGCTCTCGACGAGGTCGCGGAGCGCCCAGCTCACGTCGGTTCCGTGTTGCGTCATGAGGACTGGTCGCTTTCTTCGGTGTGCTGCTCGGTGGACACGCGGGTGCCGGTCTGCTCGTTCGCGACGGCGGTGTCGCGCTCGACCGTCGCCCGGTCGGCCGTGGTGTCCGTCTCGCGCCCGGTGGTCGCGTGCTCCGTGGAGATCCCGCGTCCGGCCGTGGCGAAGGCGGCGAGGCCCCGGAAGGACGTGTCCGGCGGTACGGCGGAGGCCGCGGGTTCGGCGGAGGCGGCGGGTTCGGCGCGGTCCGCGGTCCTCGCGCGAGCGGTCGGCTCGCCGCGCCTGCTGCGGCGCCGGGGCAGGCCTCCGGGCGTGGTGTCCGGCTCCTCGCCGCCCTCCGTGCGCTCACCGCGTCCGGTGGGCGCGGTCGCGGCCGGTGCGGCCGCCGCGGGGCGGCCCGCGGTCGCGGCGGGCGCGGGCCGGTCGGCCGGGGTGGCGGTGGGTGCCGCGGGCAGCGGGGTGAAGTACTTGTGCGGGACCACGACGACCACCGAGGTGCCGAGCCAGGGCGAGTCCGCGAAGGTGACGCGGATGCCGTAGCGGCGGGCGAGGGCGCCGACGACGCGCAGACCGAGGTTGGCGTCCTCGGAGATGCCACCGAGGCCGGGTCCGGCATCCGTACCGGCGAGGGCGTGCTCGGCCTCGCGCTTCTTCTCCTCGCTCAGGCCCTTGCCGGCGTCCTGGATCTCGATGCCGACGCCGTTCGGGACCTCCTTGCCGGAGACGAGGACGGGTTCGGTGGGCGGCGAGTAGCGGGCCGCGTTGTCCAGCAGGTGGGCGAAGACCAGCGTGAGGTGGTCCACCAGACCGCCGTCGACGCCGAGGTCGGGCAGGTGGCGGACCTGGACGCGGTCGAAGTCCTTGATGCGGCCGATGCCGCCGCGGACCACGCTGAGCAGGCGCTGCGGCTCCTGCCACTGCCGTCCGGGCCGGTCGGAGCCGCCGAGGACACCGACGCTGGCGGCGAGACAGTCGGCGGGGCCGATCGCCTGGTCCAGCTCCATCAGGCCCCGGGCGACCGCGGGCAGCCGACCGTGCTCGCCCTGCAACTCGTGCAGCCGGTTGCGGAGTTTACTCGTGAGCACATGGATACGGTTGCCGATACTGACGACGGCTTGCTCGGCTGCGGTGGAGCGGTCGAACTCCTCCTCGACGGCGATGAGCGAGGTCCGCAGCACCTTGCGCAGCTCGGACCGCAGGTCGGCGCTCACCTCCGCGCACTGCGTGATGGTGGGCAGCACGTCGTCGATGGCCTCGCCCTCGCGCAGCCGCTTCAGCGCGTCGGGCAGCTGCTCGGCGGCGAGCTGGGCCACCGCGGCCTGCTGCTTGTCCAGCTGCTCCTGCCAGGCCTGGTTCCGCTCGGCGAGCCGGGCCTCGTACTCACGCGTCTGCTCCGAGTACCGCTCCTCGTGGGCGGCGCGCTCGGCGGTGAACGACTGCTCGAGGCCCGCCACATGCTGCTGCCACTGCTGGGCGTGCTCGGCCTGCGCACCACGGAAGGCGTCCGCGCTGCTTCTCAGTTGACGCTGCGAACGGATCAGCAGGCGTACACAGACGGCACAGGCGGCCGTCGCGGCTCCACCGGCGGCCACGGCCAGACCGGCCCAGCCGGGGGCCGCGGTCGCCGTGGCGACCGTCCCACCCCCTATGGCCAGTGGCAGCAGCCACCAGCTGTACCAGGCGACGGGCGGCCGTGCCGCCGGAGGCGGAGTGGCGAGTTCCATCTGCATCCTTCGAAGCAACACGATCGTACAAGGGGGCGAGCAAGGGGAGTCGCACTCATGAGTACGCACCGAGAGCCGACCCCATTGTGATCGCGTCAACTCACGGCGCCACAAGGGAGCTTATAGGGTCGGCGAGCGAAATGATCAACCGCTCCGCCGCCGACCCGTCAAGGATTCGTCACCCTCCGCCGGATTCCTCCATATCGACAAGTGCCTTTACTCACCTTCGCAGTTGTGTACGCGTCAGTTCTGTGGATGCGCACGCGCCAGCCGCTCCCGCCGTTCCGGGTCGGTCACCCCGAGCCCCGTCCGGGGTGCCAGGGCAAGGACGCCGACCTTGCCGAGGTGGGCGTTGTCCTGGACGAGCCGGGCGGCCTCCGCGGCCTCGGCGAGCGGGTAGGTGACGGTCAGCGCGGGCCGGAGATGGCCGATGTCCAACAGGCGCCCCACCGCGGCCTGTTCCCGCAGGTTGGCGCCGTGGCTGCCGATGACCCGCTTCAGCCGCATCCACAGGTAGCGGTTGTCGAACTCGTGCACATAACCCGAGCTGGATCCGCACGTCACCACGGTCCCGCCGCGCCGTACGACGAAGACGGAGGCCCCGAAGGTGGCGCGGCCGACGTGCTCGAAGACGATGTGCGGGTCCTCCCCCGTCTCGGCCCGGATGCGCCGGCCCAGCCGCTTGCCCACGGCGATCGGGTCGGCCGGGGCGTCACCGGCGAGTCCGACCTCCTCGCGGTTGATCACCACCTGGCAGCCGAGGCCGCGCACGTACTCGGCCTTCTCCTCGCTGCTGACGACGCCGACCGCGATCCCCCCGCCACCGCGCACGAGTTGCACCGCGTACGCGCCGAGTCCGCCCGCCGCGCCCCAGATCAGCACGACATCGCCCTGGGTCATCCGGGCGCCCCGGTCACTGACGAGCATGCGGTAGGCGGTGCCGGCGCACAGCGGGTTGGCGGCCGCCTCCTCCCAGGTCAGATGAGCGGGCTTGGGCAGGAGCTGGGTGGTACGCACCACGGCGTAGTGGGCGAGGCCCCCGTAGTTGGTCTCGAAGCCCCACGCCACCTGGCCGGCGTCCATCATGCCGTCGGCGTGCGTGGCCGGGTCCTCCTCGTCGACGGACACGGGACTGACGACGACGTGGTCACCGGCCCGCCACCTGCGCACCCCGGACCCGGTGCGCACGACCACCCCGGACGCGTCGGAGCCGACGACGTGGAACGGCTGGTCGTGCCGAGCCGCCCAACGGTCCTGCCGCGCGTAGTGCTTGAGGAAGGTGAAGGTCGGGATCGGCTCGAACATCGCCGACCAGACGGTGTTGTAGTTGATGCCGCTCGCCATGACGGCCACGAGTACTTCGTTGGGGGCGAGTTCGGGCATCGGCACCGGCCCGACGTGGATCGTCTTGCGGACGTCCTTGTCGGCGACTCCGGTGAAGCCGCCCACGTCCTCCTCCCGTAGGTGGGCGGCGGTATACCGGTCGGGCACGGGCAGCTGTTCCAGTTCGGCGCCGGTGACTCCGGCCACGACGGCCTCGGCGAGGGGGTCCATGCGTGTCCTCCTTGTCCTTCGGTCAGCTCAGGCCGAGGCCCTTGGCGAGCAACGGCCACGAAGCCCGGAACTCCTGCTGCCAGTACGGCCAGGCGTGCGCGCCGCCGCTGTAGAAGTGGGTGGTGGCGGGGACGCCGAGCGCGACCAGCCGCTGGGCGAACCGCTGCGACTGCTCCCACAACGTCCCTTCCAGCAGGGCCCCTTCGAGGTTGTCGGGGGCGCCGCCGGACTGCCCGCTGCCCTGGGAGAGGTACAGCCCGGTGCCCTTGAGCGCGGCGGCCAGGGCGTAGGGGTTGTGCCGCTCCCAGTTGGTGCGTTGGAGCACCGACGCTCCCCACAGGGTCAGCGGGATCAGCGACTCACGGGCGACGATCGCGCTCAGGACCAGGGGCATGCTGAGGGCCAGGGTGTCGAGGATGCCGCTGTACGAGGCGGCCGCCGTGAACAGACCTGGCCGCCGGGCGGCGAAGGCGAACGCGCCGTAGCCGCCGGTCGACACACCGGCGACGACCCGCCTGGTGCCCGCCCGGTAGGTGGTGCGCAGCAGCCCCATGACCTCGTCGACGTGGAACGTCTCGTAGTCCGGGGAGCCCAGCCCGTAGTTCCACCAGTCGGTGGGGATGCCGGTGGGCCCGGAGGCCGGCATCACGGCGATGACGTCCTTGTCGGCGAGGAAGGACTCGATGTCGGTCTCCCGCGTCCAGGACGTGTAGTCGTCGTGCGCGCCCTGGAGGAGGTGCAGGACGGGCCAGGTGCGGGTGGGCTGTGCCGCGTACCCGGTCGGGAGGATCACGCGGACGGGCAGGGAGGCGCCGACGGACGGTGACGCGACCGTGAGGTCGACGGTCCGGGCGCCCAGCCACCGTTCGCCGGTGATGCGGGCCTCGGCGCCGACCGCCGGGGTGGCCGCGACGGCCGGGGCGACGGTCGCGGCGGCCGCGGCGAGCAGGACGGTTCTGCGAGTGGGGCGGGGTACGGGCATGGGGCGGTCCTCGTCTCTCTCCGGGCTTTTCCGGGGCCCGTCGCGGTCAGGTGTCGCGCAGGTCCCGTCTCAGGAGCCGCGCCAGCGTGTCGACGACGGGTGGGTCGAGCAGGGCGAGGTGGTGGCCGGGCAGCGGGGCCACGGTGAGGTCGGCGCAGTGCGCGTCCCAGCCGAGTGCCATGTCGTCGCGCTCGTAGCGGGCGTCGCGGACGGTGTGCGGGGCCGGTTCGCTCGCCCGGTAGAGCAGGGCCCTGCCGTCGTACGGGCCCGGCCGGTGCCGCTCGCCGCTGCGCAGGTCCAGGTACGAGGTGCGCTGGTGTTCCAGTACGGACGGCGGCAGGTCGACGGTCTCGGCGAGGAGTTTGAGGACGAGGTCGATGCGCCCGGTGTCGTCCAGGGCGGCGAGTTCGTCGTACGGGAGGTCGAGCGGAGTTCCGTAGGTGCGCTCCACGTACGCGGCGAAGCCCTCGAAGTGGCGCCGCTCGACGTCGCCGGGCGTGAGGCCGGCCGGTAGCGGCAGGGGCAGTACCGAGTCGAGCAGGACGAGGGCGGACACGGTGCCGTGGGCGGCGAGCAACCGGGCGGCCTCCTGGGCCACGAGACCGCCGTAGGACCAACCGCCCACGATCCACGGGCCGTCGGGCTGCACCTCCCGGATGCGCCGGGTGAACTCCGCCGCCCTGCCGGGTACGTCGTCGGGGTCGGGCTGCCGGTCGAAGCCGTACACCGGCCGGTCTCCGCCGAGGCGTTCGGCGAGGCGGGCGTAGACATCCGCGTCGCCGCCCGCCGCGTGGCAGAGGAAGAGGGGGGTGCCGGGGCCCTGGGCCGGGAAGGCGCGCAGGGAGGCGGGCGCCTGGAGGAGGTCCGCCACCGCCCGCAGGGTGCCGCGCCGCAGCATCACCCCGGCTTCGAGCGTGACCCCGAACTCCCGCTCCACGGCGGACCGTATCCGCACGGCGGTCAGGGAGTCGAGGCCGAGGTCCGTGAGGGGCGTGTCCGGGTCGAGCCGGTCGGGGCCGAAGCCCATCACCTCGGCCACGCACCGCCGCAGCTGGTCCAGCGGGCCGGCTTCCACCGACGGCACGGCCTCTGCCGCAGAGGCGCCGGCCGGAGGGGCGTCGGCCGGGAGCGCGTCGGTCCGCTCCCCGAACCAGTGGCGGCGGTGCCGCCAGCGGGGTGACGGTACGTCCACGACCCGGCCGCCCAGCCGCTCGCGCAGTCCGGGCGCCGGTACGCCGTGGACGAGGAGTGTGGCGAGGGAGGTGCGGAAGGTGAGCGCGTCGTCGGTGTTCTTGCGGAGCGTGGGGACGACGAGCGCGTCCTCGGGGAGTGTGTCGTTGAGGGGGTGCAACTGCGTGGCGTGCGGAGCGACTTCGACGAAGACGCGGTGTCCGTCCTCGGCGGCGGCGCGCACGGCGTGCAGGAAGCGCACCGGACTGCGGAGGTTGGCGACCCAGTACGCGGTGTCGTACGGCGCCGGGTTCCGTGGGTCGTCCAGCACCGTCGAGTAGCGCGGGCAACCGGGCGCCGTGGCCCATATCTTCCCCAGAGCCCACGCGAACTCCCCCAGCAGCGGCTCGACTTCGGCCGAGTGACCGGCTCCGGAGACCTTCATGCGCCGGGCGAACCCGCCCTCGGCCGTCACCCGCGCGACCATCGCGGCCACGTCCTCGGCCGAGCCGGTGACGACGCTCTGCACCGGGGACGCGTGCACGGCCACGTCGAGGGTCGGCAAGTCCCCTGTCAGGGCGTGAATTTGATCGGCCGGACGGTCCACCACGGCCATGGCTCCGCCCGTCAGCCGGTCGAGGAGCCGGGAACGCACGGCGACGATCCGCGCCCCGGTGTCCTCGTCCAGCGCGCCGGACACGACGGCGGCGGCGATCTCGCCCAGGGAGTGCCCGATGACGGCGGCGGGCCGGAGGCCGTAGGAGCGCCACAGCTCGGCGAGGGCGACCTGCACGCCGTAGAGGACCGGCATGACGGTGGCGGGCGAGGACAGGTCGGCGTCCGGGGCGAGGCCCGCGGTGAGGGAGAGGTCCGCGTGGCGCCGCAAGAGGGGTTCCAGGCGGGCGACGGCGTCCGCGAACGCCGGTTCGGCGGCGAGGAGTCGGCGCCCCATGCCGGGCCACTGGGAGCCGTAGCCGGAGAAGACCCACACGGCGTCGCCGTGTCTTCCCTCACCGGTGACGAGGTGCGGGGAGGGTTCCCCGGCGGCGAGGCGTCGCAGGGCTTCGGTGGTCTCCGCGCGGTCGCGGGTGACGAGGGCGGCCCGGTGGCGTCCGCGAGAGGGGCGGCCGGCGAGGGTGTACGCCACGTCGGTGTCGCTCGTGCGCGGGAGCAACCGGTCGGCGAGTTCGCCCGCGTGGGAGCGGAGGCGGTCGGGTGTCGGGCCGTCGAGGAGGAGCAGTGCGGGGGCGACCGGGCCGGGCTGCCGTGACCGCCGTGCTCCCGGCCGGTGTTCGGTGAGCACGACGTGCGCGTTGGTGCCGCCGAAGCCGAACGACGAGACTCCGGCGGTCGCCGTGCCGCTGTATCGGGGCCACGGTTCGCGTGAGGTCACCACGCGCAGGCCGAGCGCGTCGAGGTCGGCGTGCGGTCCGGGGCGGGTGAAGTGCAACTGGGGCGGGATCTCGCCGTGGTGGAGGGCGAGGACGGTCTTGATGAGCCCGGCGATTCCGGCGGCGGCCTCCAGGTGGCCGAGGTTGGTCTTGGCGGACCCGAGGAGCAGGGGCTGGTCCAGGTCGCGCCCGCTGCCGAGCACCGCGCCGAGGGCGCCCGCCTCGATGGGGTCGCCGAGGGCGGTGCCGGTGCCGTGTGCCTCGACGTAGTCGACGATCGTGGGCTCGGGGTGCGCCTCGCTGAGGAGGGCGCGCTGGGCGTGGGCGTTGGGGGCGGTCAAGCCGTTGGAGCGGCCGTCGGAGTTGACGGCCGAGGAGCGGACGACGGCCAGCACACGGTCGCCGTCCCTTTCGGCGTCGGCGAGCCGTTTCAGGACGACGACGCCGCAACCCTCGCCCCGCACGATCCCGTCCGCGCGGACGTCGAACGCCTTGCACCGGCCGTCCGGAGCGAGCGCGCCCGTCTGCTGGAAGGCGAGCGTGACGGCCGGGGTGAGCAGGAGGTTCACCCCGGCGGCGAGCGCGGTGTCGCACTCCCCCGACCTCAGGGCCCCTGCCGCGTGGTGCACCGCGACCAGCGACGACGAGCAGGCCGTGTCCACGGCCATGCTCGGGCCGCGCAGGTCCAGGGCGTACGACAGCCGGCCCGCGGCGACGCTCAGGGCGCCGCCGGTGGCGGTCCAGGCGTCGGGGGCGGCGCTGGTGAGGTGGGCGTACTCGTTGCCGCTGATGCCGACGAAGACTCCGGTGCGTGTGCCTTCGACGCGTACCGCCGCGTGGTCGAGGGCCTCGCGGGTGACCTCCAGGAGCATGCGGTGCTGCGGGTCCATGGCGGCCGCCTCGTGCGCTCCGATGCCGAAGAACTCCGCGTCGAAGCCCGCGACGTCGTCGAGGAACCCGCCGTGTCGGGGGGCTTCGGCGGCGCCGGGGTAGGGGTCCCACCGCCCGCCCGGGACGGTCCCGACGGCGTCCCGGCCCTCGGTGAGGAGCCGCCAGTACGCGGCGGGCGAGTCGGCGCCACCGGGGAAGCGGCAGCCGAGGCCGATGACGGCGATGGGGGCGCCGGCGGCGGGGGCCTGTGGCGTGTCGGGGCCGGTTCGAGGCCGCTCGGCGGCGCCGGTCCGCGGCCGTTGCGCGGCGGCCGGGGACGCCTGCCCCATGGCTCCCGTCCCCGCCCGCGTCTCGCCCAGCCGCGTCGCCAACGCCTCGATCGTCCCCGCCTCCCACAGCAGCGTGCCGGGCAGGCGCTGTCCGGCGCGGTCTCCCAGCAGCGCGGCCAGGGTGACCGCGTCCCGCGAGGTGAGTCCGAGTTCCGTGAGGGGCCGGTCGTCGGCGATCTCGTGTGCGGCGAGCCCGTACCAGGCGCACAGCCGCTCGACGACCACACGACGGACCTCGTCGCGGGTCAGGGCCGTGGCGTTCACCGGGGACCGAACCCGCCGTCGAGGAAGCGGGCCCGGCTGGCGGCGCGCGCCACCTTCCCGCTGCTCGTCCGGGGTACCGCACCCGGTGGGACGAGCACGAGGGCGCCGAGGCGCAGCCCGTGGCGTGCCGACACGGCGCTCCGCACGGAGGCTTCGGCCTCCCGGCGTTCCCGCAGGGTCGGTGCGGTGTCCCGGCGGTGTTCCGCGACCACGACGAGTTCCTCACCCGCGTCGTCCGGGCGGGGCACGCCGAAGGCGGCGAGGCGGTCCCTGCGGACCATGGGGAGGACGGTCTGGACGGTCTCCTCGACGTCCTGCGGGTAGTGGTTGCGGCCGTCGACGACGAGCAGGTCCTTCAGGCGGCCGGTGACGAGGAGCCGCCCGTCGCGCAGGGCTCCGAGGTCTCCGGTGCTCAGCCAGCCCTCCGGGCCGCCGAAGGTGTCGTCCGCGTCGCGTTTCCAGTAGCCGAGCCCGATGTTCGGCCCGCGCAGCCGGATCTCGCCGACGTGTCCCTCGGGCAGTTCGCTCCCGTCGGGTCCGGTGATCCGTACCTCCTGCCCGACGGGCGCACCGCACGAGACGAGCACGGTCGCCGCGGGGTCCGAGGACTCCTCGACACGCCCGTTCGCCAGCGCGTCCGCGTCACAGGGCACGGTGGCCGGGGGCACGGTACGCGAGTCCGCCGTCACGAACACGGTGGCCTCGGCGAGGCCGTACGCCGGGCACTGGGCGACCGGGGCGAGTCCGGCCGGGCCGAAGGCGGTCTGGAAGCGTTCCATCGTGCCGGGCCGGACCGGCTCGCTGCCGTTGATCAGTACCCGTACGCGGTCGAGGGTCAACTCCTCGGCCAGCGCCGGATCGGTGCGGGCGACGCTGTAGTCGTACGCGAAGTTCGGGGCGGCGCTGATGGTGCCGTCGTACGAGCCGAGCAGGCGCAGCCAGCGGGATGGGTCCTCCAGGAATGCCACGGGGTCCATGAGGACGGACGGGAAGCCGCCGACGACGGGCGCGGCGATGCTCAGGACGAGGCCCATGTCGTGGTAGAGCGGCAGCCAGCCGACCGTCGTCGCGGCCTCGGGGTCGGCGACGAAGGCCTCGATGGCCTGGTGGGCGTTGGCGACGACGTTGGCGTGACTGATCATCACGCCGGCGGGGGTGCGGGTGGAGCCGGAGGTGTACTGGAGGTAGGCGATGTCGTCGGGGCCCGGGCTCCCGGCGGGGGTTCGGTCGGCGGGAGTTCGGTCGATGGGAAGTTCGTCGGCGGGGGTTCGGTCGACGGGAAGCCGGTCGACGGGGACGACGGGCGACTCGGGGAGGCCGTAGTCCCGTAGGAAGTCCCGCACCGAGTCCGCCGTCGCCGTGTCGGAGAGCAGGCAGGCGGGCTCGCAGTCGGCGAGGACGGCGGCCAGTCTGCCCTCGTGGCCCGGGAGTTGGGGACCGAAGAGAGGGACGGCGATCACGCGGGCGTACAGGCAGCCGAGGAAGGCCGCGACGTAGTCGAGGCCCTGGGGCAGCAGAAGGGCGGCGCGGTCGCCGGGGGACGCGCCCGCGGTCGCCAGTCGGTCGGCGACGGCACGGGCACGCGCGTCGAGGGCACGCCAGCCGAGGGTGCGGTGCGCTCCCGGCGAGTCGGGAGCAGGGAAGTCCACGTGGGTGAGGGCGCGTTGCTGCGGCCGGTGGCGGGCCCAGTGCCGCAGATGGTCCGTCAGTAAGGCCTGGGGGGCGGGCCGGGCGGAAGGCATGGCGGCTCCAACTGACAGGAACGGTCGAACCGTTGTGGGCGTGGGGAGTTTGTCGGGCGTGCGGAGCTGTCGGGCAGAGGAGTTGTCGGCGTAGGGAGTTGTCGGCGTAGGGAGCTGTCGGTCTTGGCGCGGTGCACCAGGTTCCGCCGTCGGGTGCCGGTCGGGTTAGACGACGTGCTGACAGTTCGTCTCGCCGGTTCTGTCAGCTCGGTGACAAAGACGGGTCCCGATTCGGTGCTCAGAGGCAGAGCCGCGGTGCCGTCCCGCCCCCGAGAATCCCTGCCACCACACCCGCGGCGAAGGGGTGAACAGTGGGACGTGCACGGTTGTTCGCGCTGCTGGCGCTGCTCACGCTGACCGGTTTCGTCACGACGCTCGACAACA
Organism: Streptomyces spongiae; assembly: GCF_009377185.1. Lineage (GTDB taxonomy): Bacteria > Actinomycetota > Actinomycetes > Streptomycetales > Streptomycetaceae > Streptomyces > Streptomyces spongiae. Next base: position 23,257 of record NZ_VJZC01000042.1, on the reverse strand, counting down.
CGGTGATCAATGTGGCGCTGCCGACCGTGCAGCGTGAACTCGGCCTGTCGGTCACGGACCTGGAGTGGGTGGCGAGCAGTTACGTGCTGAGTTTCGGCGCGCTGCTGCTGCCCGCCGGGCGGCTGACCGATCTGCTCGGCCGCCGCTCGGTGGTGGCCACGGGGATCGTGGTCTTCACGGCCGCCTCGGCCGCGGCGGCGGTCGCGGACAGTGGGGGAACGCTCATCGCGGCGCGGACGGTGCAGGGTGTGGGCGCCGCACTTGTCATTCCGGCCTCGCTGGCCGTGGTGGCCGCGGATCTCCCGGCGCACCGGCGGTCCACGGCGGTGGGGCTGTGGACGGCGGCCCTCGCGGTGGCGCTGGCGCTCGGCCCGGTGGTCGGCGGGTACGTCACCCAACGGTGGTCGTGGGACTGGGTGTTCGCCCTGAACGTCCCTTTCGGCCTGCTGGCGTTGCTGCTGGTGCCCGCGATACCGGCCACGCCCGCCGGGGCGGTGGATGACGGATCTTCCCGGCCCGGGTCTGCCCGGCCGGTGGGTGACGGTGCCGCGGGGGCGACGGGTGGCGGATCTGCCGAGCCGGTGCGCGGCGGCCTCGACCTGCCCGGCGTGTGCTGGTCCGTCCTGTCGTTGTACCTCCTCACATACGGTCTGGTGCGCGGCGGCGAGCACGGGTTCACCGCCACGCCCGTTCGGCTCTGCCTGGGCGTCGCCGCCCTCGCGGCCTGCGTGTTCGTGGTCGTGGAGGCCAGGGCCGAGCGCCCGTTGGTCGACCTGCGGCTGCTGCGCGACCGGTTCCTCACCGGCGGGGTGCTCGCGCAGATGCTGTGGGGCATCGGCGTCAACGGCGTGTTCTTCTTCACCGCCCTCTACCTCCAGCGCGTCCTCGGCTTCTCACCCACCAAGGCGGGCCTCGCCTTCCTGCCGCTGGCCGGTGCGCTGCTGCTGTGCACCCCGCTCGCCGAACGCGCCGCGCGGACGCTGGGCGCCCATGTGTCGATCTCCGCGGGGCTGGGGCTGGTGGCGCTCGGGCTGCTGTACGTGTCGGGGACGGGCCCGCGCGCCGACTACTGGGCTGTGCAGCCGGGGCTGCTGCTGATCGGCGTGGGGTCGGCGCTGACCACTCCCCTGACGGTGCGTTCGCTCCTGCGGGTCCCTCAGGCCCGTACCGGGATGGCCACCGGCCTCCTCAGCGCCGCACGCGAGGTCTCGGGCGTCTTCGGCGTGGTCCTGGTCGGCGTGGTGCTCACCCGCCGCGAGCGCTCCGAGCTGCGCACCGGAGCGGATCCCCGCAGCGCCTTCCTGGAGGGCTACGACCTCGGTCTGCGGCTCGCGGCGTGCTGCGTCCTGGCCGGAGCGGTGATCACCCTGCTCACCCTGCACCGGCGGGGCCGGCATCGACGAGTGGTGGCGCGGGGCCGGCTGTCCGTCCTCAGCAAGTGACGGCCCGGGCCGGTCAGTCCGTGCGAGCCGGGCGACCGCGCCCGCAAGGGAAACCTTCGCACAAGGGAAGTGCATCGATACCCGCGGCGGCGGTACGGCAACCCGTGCGGTGCCAGTGGTCAACGACACGTATGGGACCGGGGAGAAAAAGGGAAGCCATAAACGCGCCGTGATCACGTCAACAAACAGGCCGTGATCACCCCTGAAGGGAGCCAGTGAACCGTCGTGACAACCACCGCGCCTCCTCCCATACCCAGGGCCGCGGGATCACTTCCGCTGCTGGGTCACGCGAAGCCCCTCATGCGCGACAACCTCGGCTTCATCGCCTCCCTGCGGGGCTATGGCCGTCTCGTCGAGATCCGTATCCCCAAGCCGATGATCGTCGTCAACGACCCCGCCCTGATCCGCACGATGCTGGTGGACCTCGGTCCGACGCTCGACAAGGGCCGCTTCTTCGAGAAGATGGGCCAGTTGCTGGGTGACAGTGTGGTCACCGCGGCCGGTACCGAACACGTCCGCAAACGGCGCCAGTTGCAGCCCGCCTTCAAACAGACCGAGATCACCGGGTACGTGGACCTGATGCGCGAGCAGGTCACACGGACCACCGCGGGCTGGCGGCCGGGCCAGGTGCTCGACGTGCGCGAGGTGATGGTCGAGCTGTCCCTCGACATGCTCGCCACGACGGTGTTCTCGTCCAGCATCGACAAGAGCGCCTTCGACCAGTTGCGCAGCGACCTGTCCGTGGTGATGAACGGTGTCGGCACCCGCATCATGCTGCCCGACTGGGCGGAACGGCTCCCGCTGCCCGCCAACCGGCGCTTCCTCGCCGCCCGGGACGCCGTGCGCGCCACGATCGGCGAGGCGGTGGACGCGCTGCGCGCCTCCGGCCGCGACACCGGAGACATGCTGTCCCTGCTGCTCCGGGCGACGGACGAGGAGACCGGTGAGTTACTGACCCCTCATCAGATCTGTTCCGAGATCCTGACGTTGGCGGTTGCCGGGACCGAGACCACGGCGTCGGTACTGTCCTGGGTGCTGTACGAGCTGGCGCGCAACCCGGAGGTGGACGAGCAGGTCCGCGCCGAGCTGGAGGAGGTCGTCGGCGAGCACCCGGTGACCTTCTCGGACCTCACCCGGCTCCCCTACCTGGGCCGGGTGATCACGGAAGCCCTGCGGCTGCACCACACCGGCTGGCTGGTCACCCGCCGGACCCTGCGACCGACCCGCCTCGGCGACTGGGACATCCCGGCCGGCACCGAGCTGGCGTACTGCCAGCACGCCCTGCACCGGGACCCGGCGCTCTTCCCGGACCCCCTGTCCTTCGACCCGGACCGCTGGCTCGACGGGAACCAACCGCCCCTCCCCGACGGGGCGTTCCTGCCCTTCGGCGCGGGCAAGCACAAGTGCATCGGAGACCGGTTCGCCCAGGCCGAGCTGACCACGGCGATCGCCACGATCGTGCGGGCCTGGCGTCTGGAGCTCGCGCCGGGCCAGACGGTCCGTCCCGTGGCACGCGCGACCGTACGGCCGAGCACGCTCCTGATGACGGCGAAGCTCAGGGAGTGAGCCGCAGCGTGAGCGAGTGCGGCCGGAAGCCCTCGCGTTCGTAGAACCGTATCCCGTCCAGGTTGTCCGAGTGGGCGGTCACCTCCGCCTGCTCGGCACCCTGCTCCCGCACCCATGCGAGGAACGCACGCACCAGCCGGGCCCCGACTCCCGAACCCCGGTGCCGCGGCCACACATACATGGCCATCAACGTGGCGGACCTGACGGGACGCATCGCCGAGGGTTCCGTCAGCGAGCCCGACAGATGGCCCACCACCTCACCGTCATGGACCGCCACCAACAGCAGCCGCGCCGGCTTCTCCAGGGCCGACGCGAACGCCTCCGCCCCGTACTCACGCGGCCAGTCGACGTTGATGCCCGGATCCCGTGGCCCGCCGTCCTCGGCGAACAGTCTGGAGCTGGAGACCACGAGCCCCGGTATGTCCTCGACCCGCGCGCGACGCACGGTCACTTCTCGATCACCCATGGCCGCAGGCTAACGGCCGCGTCTGACAGCGCGACTTCCTGGACAGTCGTCCATGTATAGTAGACACCCGTCCAAGAAGTGAACGAACATACGACGGAGTCCGCAGACGATGGAGATCCTGGCGAACGTGCTGGTCGCGCTGGTGGCCGCCCTGCACGGGTACATCCTGGTGATGGAGATGTTCCTGTGGCAGAAGAAGCCCGGGTTCGGGTTCCACGGGTTCGATCCGGAGATGGCGCGGCGGACCGCCGCGATGGCCGCCAACCAGGGGCTCTACAACGGCTTCCTCGCGGCCGGCCTGGTGTGGGGGCTGGTCGCCGGGGACCCGACCGGCTTCCGGGTCCAGGTCTTCTTCCTCAGCTGTGTGATCGTCGCGGGCGTGTACGGCGCCGCCACCGCCAACCGCCGCATCCTGGTCGCCCAGGCCCTCCCCGGCGCCCTCACCCTCGCCGCCGTCCTCGTCGCCCAGTGACTCCGGAGGACCCCCGGGCCGCCCGCACCCGGGCCAAGCTGCGGGAGGCCCTTCTCGACGAGTGCGCCCGGCACCCGCTGGCCGAGGTGAGCGTGGCCGCGCTGGTCCGCCGGGCGGGGGTGGGCCGGGCCACGTTCTACGTGCACTACGCCGACCTGGAGGCGCTGGCCGTGGACGCCTGTGCCGACTTCGTGCGCGAGGCCGTGGACGCCCTGCACGCGTGGCGGGGCCGCCCCGACCCGGTGCGGGCGCCGGCGGCCCTGCTGGAGTTCTTCGCCGGGCTCACCCCGCACGCCGACCTGTACCGCGCCCTGCTCACCCCGGGCGGCGGGGGCCCGCTCGGCCGTGTCCTGCACCGTGACCTGCGCGCCTACAGCCTCCGCGAGCGGGAACTCGCCGGTGCGGCGGACGCCCCGCTGGTCGCCTCCGCCGTGGCGGCGACCTTCGCCGGGGTCCTCGCGGACTGGCTGCACGGCCTCATCGACGGATCGTCGGACGACATCGCCCACCAGTCGTGGCAGTTGCTCGTCGCCCTGCACCGCAGCCGGTGAGCTGGCCGGGCGGGCCCGCGCGCGCTCAGAGGCAGCGGCTTTCCTCCCGCACAGCGGGCCATGCCTCGACGCCGTCGGCCGTGCGGACGTACGCCGTCGATGTGTCGTCGGTGAACCACAACTCCCAGTCGTCCAGGCGGTATCCGGTGTCCTTCGCCTCTTCGGGCATGGTCACGTCCCCGTCGTAGGGGGTCATGAGCATCTCGTCGGGCAGCACCCGCTCGGGATCGCGCGCGTACAGCTTGCCGTCCCCCTCCAAGTCCCGGCCCGTATGCAGGAAGTGGGCCTTCTGCCACTCGCAGTGGGCCGGACCCTCCGAGGTGACCACCTCGCTGATCGGTACGCGGTCGCCGTTCTCGTCGGTCCAGACCTCGTACCCCTGGGAGTCGGTGAAGCTCGCCGGGAGTTCGGCCGGGTCGCAGGAGGCGCTGGTCTCGGGGCCCCAACCCGGGGCGTTCTTCCGGTCCTTGGCGACGATCACGGCGACCTTGGTCCGGCCCTGGACGTCGTAGGAGAACAGGACCCGGTCCTCCTCCTCGCGCTCCACGCGGTAGCCGTCCTTCGGGACGTCCGGCTGCTCGATCTCGAAGTACGCCTCCAGCCCCTCCCGCGGCGTCCCGCCTCCGTCGCCCTCGCTCCATGCGCCGGGGCCACCACCGCCCGAGAACATCTCGCCGTCGCACTCCAGGGCGCGGCCCGCAGCACCCGACTCGGTCTTCATGGCCCGCAGGCTGTCCTCGTCGACCTCACGGTGCGGTACGTACAGCGGGCCGTCGTAGGGCGTGGCCGGGGGCGAGCCGGTGACCACGGCCTCCGCACTCGTACGGACACCGGTGCCGTCCTCCGTGCCGCAGCCCGCCACCACCGTCACGGCCACGGCCGCCACCACGACCGCCGCCGCCATGAGTTCCTTGCGCATGTCCGCCCCCCGTCCGCCGAACGCCGTCTCCCTCCTCCGACGGGGAAGAGAGCCCGAACGTTCGGCGGTTCGCGGGGCCGGACGTGGATCAGAACGTCAGGACGGGCTTGATGGCCTTTCCGCCGCTCATGTCCGCCACGGCCTGGTCGATGTCCTCGAAGGTGTAGCGGCTGATCAGGCGGTCCAGCGGCAGCTTGCCCTCCTTGACCAGCTGGACGAGGACCGGGATGGCGGTCTGGGTCTCGTTGTCACCCAGGGTGAGGCCGACGACGCGCTTGCCTCCGAGCATCCCGTTGACGTCCAGGGACACCTCGGTGCCGAAGGGCGGGGCGCCGACGATGACCAGGGTGCCGCGCAGGGCGAGCGAGTCGACGCCCTTGCGCAGCACGGCCACGCTGCCCGTGGTCTCCACGACGCCGTCGGCACCCTGACCGCCGGTGATCTCCATGATGGCCGCGGTGATGTCCGCGACCTCGTCCGCGTTCACGGTGTGGGTGGCGCCCAACTCCCGGGCGAGTTGGAGGCGTTCGCCGACCCTGTCGATGGCGATGACCGTGGTGGCGGGGGTCAGCGCCGCCGCCATCACCGCGGAGAGACCGACGGCTCCGGCGCCGAGGACGACCAGGGCGCTGCCCGCGCGCGGCTCCAGCACGTTCCAGACGGCGCCGACACCCGTCTGGACACCGCAGCCGAGCGGGGCGATGGAGTCGAGCGGTACGTCCGGGTCGACCTTCACGAGGCTGCGCTCGTCGACAAGCGCCCGGTCGGCGAAGGAGGACTGGCCGAAGAAGTGGCCGCCGAGCGGCTCGCCGCCGCGGCTGATGGTGCTGGTCCCGTCGGCGCGGCGGCCGGAGAGAAGGTTCAGCGGCAGCCAGGCGGCGCAGTAGGCGGGGTGTCCGTCACGGCAGTTGCGGCAGCCGCCGCAGGAGGTGAAGGACAACAGGACGTGGTCGCCGGGGGCTACGCCGGTGACGCCGGGACCGACGGCCTCGACGACTCCGGCTCCCTCGTGACCGAGGACGCCGGGGAGCGGGAAGGGCAGCCCGCCACTGGCCACACCGAGGTCGGTGTGGCACAGCCCGGCGGCGACCATGCGGACGAGGGCCTCGCCCTGCCCGGGCTCATCGAGGACGACCTCGGACAGGGTGAAGGGCGCTCCCCCGGACTCGACCACGGCGGCACGAGCGGTGGTGGACATGGTGTGGACTCCTTTTGCGGCGGCGTAAGCGGGGGTGCGCTCAGTCGAGCGAGACGACGACGGACTTGACCTTGGTGTAGGACTCGAGGGCCTCGGGGCCGTACTCGCGGCCGAAGCCGGAGGCCTTCACACCGCCGAAGGGCACGGCGGGGTCGAGCATCGCCCAGTCGTTGACCCAGACGATGCCCGCCTGGAGCCGGTCGGCGACACGGTGCGCGCGGGCGAGGTTGGTGGTCTGGATGCCCGAGGCCAGGCCGTAGGGCGTGGAGTTGGCCATCTCCACCGCCTCGTCCTCGGAGTCGAAGGGCTGCACGGTGAGGACGGGGCCGAAGATCTCCTCCTGCACGACCCGGGAGTCGTTCGCGAGATCGGCCAGGACCGTGGGCTTGTAGTAGAAGCCACCGTTCAGGTCGAGGCGCTCGCCGCCGCAGACCACGCGGGCGCCCTCCTTGCGGGCCAGCTCGACGTACTCCTCGACCTTCCTCAGGTGCTTCTCCCCCGCCATCGGTCCGACGACGGTCTCGGGCTGCCGGGGATCGCCGACGGGCACGCCGGGCACGGCCTCGGAGAGGATGCCCAGCACCGTCTCGTAGACGGGGCGGGACACGAGCAGGCGCGGGCCGCCCATGCAGAACTGGCCGGTGTTGAAGACGAAGCCCTTGATGATCGCGCCGATCGCCTTCTCGATGTCGGCGTCGTCGAAGACGATGTGCGCCGCGTTGCCGCCGAGCTCCATGGTGACCGACTTCAGGCCCTCGCCGGCGATGCTCGCGGCGTGCCGGCCGACCGCGGTGGAGCCGGTGAAGGCGATCTTGTCGACGCCGGGGTTGCGCAGGAGCGCCTCGCCCGCGACCGGTCCCGTACCGGTGACGACGTTGAAGACGCCGTCCGGGACACCGGCCTCCTTGAGCAGCCGGGCCATGTACAGGGCACTGAGCGGGGTCTCCTCGGCGGGCTTGTGCACGACCGTGTTGCCGGCCGCGAGCGCCGGGGCGATCTTGGAGCCGGCGAGGATCAGCGGGAAGTTGAACGGCGTGATCGCGGCGACCACACCGATGGGCCCGCGCCGGGTGTAGGCGAGGCCGTTCAGGGGGGTGTCACGGGTGGCGCCGTCCAGGGTCCAGGCGAGGGAGGCGTAGTACTCGTAGTCGTTGGCCGCGTTCGTGACGTCGACCGCGTGACACAGCGTGATCGGCTTGCCGACGTTCCGGCTCTCCAGGGCCGCGATCTCATCGGCGTTCTCCCGGATCAGCTCGGCGACGCGGTGCAGGACGCGCCCGCGCTCGCGTCCGCTCAGCCCGGACCAGGCGCCCTTGTCGAACGCGTCGCGTGCGGCCCGTACGGCGGCGTCGACATCGGCCGCGCCCGCCTCGGCGACGGTCGTGACCACCTGACCCGTGGACGGGTCGATCACGTCCGTGCGTGTCCCGTCAGCTGCCTCGAGCCACTGTCCACCGATGAACAGCCGCCCGGGCTCGCTCTCGAAGGTGGTCGTCATTGCCCACTCCTCAGACTTGATCCAGCCTTGATCGCTAAGTCTTCAACCAACAGGATTCCTGTTGGTTCGCAGTTTCATTACACACAGGTTTCCTGTCAATGCCTTACGCTGAACGCATGGTCGGCACCAAGGCACCACCCAACCTCCTCTACATGGTCAAGCAGGTCGAGCTCGTTGTCCGCTCGCATCTCGACGAACTGGTCAAGCCGGCCGGGATCACGGCCCTGCAGTACACCTCGCTCACCGTCCTGGAGCGGCACGACGGGCTGTCCGCCGCGCAGCTGGCGCGCGACTCGTTCGTCACCGCCCAGTCCATCGCGGATCTGGTGCGCAGCCTGGAGAACCGCGGACTGGTACGACGGGAGCGGAATCCCCGCAACCGGCGCGAGCTGCTGATCCTGCTGACCGAGGAGGGGCGCGAACTGCTCGCACGGTTCGAGGAGCCCGTCCGGGATCTTGAGGAACGCATGGTCAAGGGCCTCACCGCCCACCAGGCCGACCAGTTCCGCCAGGCCCTGTCCAAGGCATGGCAGGCTCTCTCCTAGCTCCGGCGTACGCCCGGTCGTAGATCGGGCACGCAACTTGCCGGACAGCTCACCCCGCAAATCGAAGACATATGTCAATCGAACATGCTCAAATTCACCCCATCGAGGGTAACTTGCAGGGCGAGGAACGGTTTTGCCATCACGGAGACCCCGGTGACATGTCTACGCTCGCTCGACGTCGTCACCCCGGCCCCCGGTGACTTGAGAACTCTGCCACGAGGGAGCCGGATGGAGGCCATGTCGGTGCATGACGATCCCGAGCCGCCCCTCAGGCATCTGCGCGTCCACAGGGAGCACGGGCACACGGTGCTGGAGTTCCACGGCGAGATCGACATCCTCGCCGCGGTGGAGATCATCCCGTACCTGGACTCGGCGACCGCGCGCCCCGAACCGCTGATCGTGATCGACCTGCGGCCCGTCGAGTTCTTCGACTGCTCCGGGCTGCGCCTGCTGTACCGCGCCCGGCGCCGGGTCCTCGCCCAGGGCGGGCGGCTGCACCTGCTGTGCACCCACGAGCTGACCCTGCGCGTCCTCAAGGCGACCGGCCTCACCCGTCTGCTGCCGCCCTCGGCGTCCCTGGAGGAGGCACTGGCCCGCCCGGAGGCCACGTCCGGGACCTTATGACCGGGGCCCCGCAGCCGCCTGCCGCGGCGCGAGGCCCCCTGCCCGCCCCCACCGTCCGCTAGTCGCCCGCGGGTGCGTCGAACAGGGCGCTGACGGACTCACCGTTGTGAATACGACGCACGGCCTCGGCGAGCGCCGGGGCGATGGAGAGCACCCGTAGCTTCTCGGTACGCTCCTCGGCACGGATCGGCACGGTGTTGGTGCACACGATCTCCAGGACGTCCGGCTGTTCCCCGATCCGCTTCAGGGCGCCGGCCGCGAACAGGCCGTGGGTGCAGGCCACCCGGATGGAACGCGGCCCCAACTCCCTGAGCCGCCCCAGGAGTTCGAGGACGGTACTGCCCTTGGCGATCTCGTCGTCGAGGATGATGACATCGCGCCCGGCGACCTCGCCGATCACCGAGTTGATGCTGACCCGGTCGTCCGCGTACCGCTGCTTGGCCCCCGCGGCGACCTGCGCGCCGATCATCCGGGCGAACGCCGCCGCCTCCTTGGCGTTGCCCAGGTCCGGCGAGACGACCGTGGTGCGCGACAGGTCGTACTGCCGGAAGTGCGCGGCCAGTTCGCGCAGCGCGTGCAGATGGTCGACGGGCACCGAGAAGAAGCCGTGCACCTGCGGCGAGTGCAGCGTCATGGCGAGCACGCGGCTCGCACCCGCCGCCACCATCAGGTCGGCGACGAGCCGGCCGCCTATGGAGATCCGCGGCGCGTCCTTCTTGTCGGACCGGGCGTAGGAGTAGTGCGGCATCACCACGTTGATGCGCCCCGCGGACGCGCCCCGCGCGGCGTCGCACATCAGCAGCAACTCGACCAGATGCTCCTGCACGGGGGCCACGAGCGGCTGCACCAGGAACACGTCCCGCTCCCGGCAGTTGGCCTGGAGCTGGACCTCCAGACAGTCGTTGGCGAACCGGCTGACCCGGGTCGGCCGAAGCGGCACGCCCAGATGCGTGCAGACCTCCTCCGCCAGCTCGGGATGGGCACTACCGCTGAACACGGCGATGTCACGCACGATCCGCTCCTCGTATGAACATGATCATTACGGGCTGCGCGCCTCATGCTACTTGCCGCGGGGAACGCACCCTCGGCGACGGAAATTCGGTTGCGGAGGGTCACCGGGAGCACGCCATGATGGCCGCGACCGTACCGCCGAACCTCGGGAGACCCCGAATGCGCCGACTCCTCGAAACAACCCAGCGCCCCCACTGGCTCACGGTTCTCGAGGACTCGACCACGCATGCACACCCCGCACACCCTGAACATCGGCGTCCTGGCCCACGTCGACGCCGGTAAGACCAGCCTCACCGAGCGGCTCCTCTTCGACGGCGGCGCGATCGACCGGCTCGGCAGCGTCGACACCGGCGACACCCGCACCGACGACGGGGAGATCGAGCGCCGGCGTGGCATCACGATCCGCTCGGCCGTCGCCGCCTTCACCTCCGGCGACGTCCAGATCAACCTCATCGACACCCCCGGACACTCCGACTTCGTCGCCGAGGTCGAGCGCGCCCTGGAGGTCCTGGACGGCGCGGTCCTGCTGCTCTCCGCCGTGGAGGGAGTCCAGGCCCGGACCCGGGTCCTGCTGAGGACCCTGCGGCGGCTCGGCCTGCCCACGCTCGTCTTCGTCAACAAGATCGACCGCACGGGCGCCCGCGAGGAGGGCCTGCTCGACGACGTCCGGCGCCTGCTCACGCCGTACGTCGTGCCGCTCACCGGGGTCGAGGACATCGGCACCCGGCACGCCCGCGTCGTACCGCGCCCGCTCACCGCTGAGGACGTGGCGTCCACCCTCGCCGAGGTCGACACGGACATCCTCGCGGCGCTCGTGGACGGCCCCGCGCCGACCGAGGACGACCTGCGGTCCTCACTCGCCGCCCGCACCGCCGACGGCTCGGTGCACCCGCTGTTCTTCGGATGCGCGCTGGACGGGCAGGGAGTCGCCGAACTCGTCCAGGCCATGGTCCGGTTCGTTCCGGCGTCTGTGCCCGGCCGGAGCGGCACGGCCGACGCCCCGCGGGGCACGGTGTTCGCCGTACGGCCCGGACCCGGCGGGGAGCGGAGGGCGTATCTGCGCCTGTACGAGGGCCAGGTGGCGAACCGGCAGCGGCTGACCTTCCTGCGCCGTGAGGCCGACGGGCGGACGACGGAGGTCACGGGCCGGGCACTGGAGCTCACCGTCGTCGGGTGCCCCAAAACCCCCTCCCTCACCGCGGGGAACATCGCCGAGCTGCGCGGTGTGCCCGGCATCCGCGTCGGCGACCGGCTCGGTGACGTCACCGACCGGGTCCCGCAGTTCGCCGCGCCCACCCTGGAGACCCTCGTGCGGGCGCGGCACCCCGCGCAGGCGGCACCCCTGCGCTCGGCGCTGCTCTCACTGGCCGACCAGGACCCGCTGCTGCACGCCCGCCCCGCGGGGTCCGGCACGACCGCGCTGCTCCTGTACGGCGAGGTCCAGAAGGAGGTCCTCGCGGCCACGCTCGCCCAGGACTTCGGGATCGAGGCGGACTTCGAGCCGAGCCGTGTGCGGTTCCTGGAGCGCCCGGCCGGCACCGGGGAGGCGTACGAGGAGATGCCGTGGCTCGACCACACGCGCTACTGGGCCACGATCGGCCTGCGCGTCGAGCCGGGGCCACGGGGCTCGGGGGCGGTCTTCGCGTACGCGACCGAGCTCGGCGCCCTACCCCGCGCCTTCCACCAGGCCATCGAGGACACGGTCCACGCGACGCTGCACTCGGGCCCGCACGGCCGGCCGGTGACCGACTGCCGGGTCACGCTCGTCCGGTCCGGCTTCTGCGCCCCGATCAGCACGGCGGCCGACTTCCGCGGGCTCACCCCGATCGTGCTGCGCAGCGCCCTGGAGCGGGCGGGCACGCGCGTCTACGAGCCCTACCACGCCTTCGAGGCGGAACTCCCGGCGGCCGCACTGGCCCCCGTGACGGCGCGGCTCGCCGCGTACGGCGCGGAGTTCGGGGAGACGACGGGCGGCCGCGCCTCGTGGCTGCTCACCGGCGAACTCCCGGCCCGGCATGTACGGGAGGTGGAGCTGGAGCTGCCGGGGCTGACACACGGCGAGGGCGTGTGGTGGTCGCGGCCGTCGGGTGACCGGCCACTCAGGGCGGAGCGGTAGCGCGGAGGCGGCCTCGGCACGATCCCGTACGGCGGGCGGACGCGATGCGTCCTCCCTGTACGCCGAACAGGGGGCTTCGGCGGGGGCCATGCCCCGGACCGGTGCCGTCAAACAGCCAACTGCGCGTTCTGTCAAGGCATTTGGCGGGCACCCGTGGAAACAGGAAGGAGGACCGTCGACATGACGACGACGTCCATCAAGCGCGCCCGCCAACTGCCCGGCTGGGCGAAGGTCCTGACCATCCTCGTAGTGCTCCTCGTGGTCCTGCTGGCCGCCGTACGACTGATCTTCTTCGGGGCGATCAAGGACGTGTTCGGCGAGGAGACCCACGACCGTTCGGGCCCCGCACTCCTCAAGTCCATCCAGGACATAAGCCGTTACGACGCCGCCTCGGGCAACTTCCAGGTGGTCGTGGACCTGGAGAAGGACGCCAAGTACCTGCCGGACGCGATCCGCGGCACCCGCACCCTGTACGTGGGCGCGGGCACCGTCGACGCCTACGTCGACCTGGGGAAGGTGGGCGATGGGGACGTGACGGTGAACAAGGACCGCACGTCGGCCACGCTCCACCTGCCGCACGCGGCGCTCGGCAAGCCCGCCCTCGACCCCGAACGCTCCTACGCCGTCTCCAAGCAGCGCGGCCTGCTCGACCGGCTCGGCGACGTCTTCTCCGACAACCCCAACAGCGAACAGGCCGTCCAGAAGCTCGCGTCGAAGCACATCGGCGACGCGGCCAAGGACAGCCACCTCACCGCCCGCGCCGAGTCCAACACGACCGGCATGCTCGAAGGACTGCTCCGCTCGCTCGGCTTCAAGGAGGTGGAGGTGACGTACGGAGACGCCTGAGCCCACGGCGAAACCCGGTGCGCGCGGTGACGTATGCCATGCGTACGGCGGCATCGGAGCCGTTATCGGGGGTAACCGCTCTGAGCAGAAGGGAAGTTGAAAATGGGAGGGTTGCATGGCCCGCACCACGTCACGTTCCCGCACCTCGGCATCCGGCCGCCGGCGGACGGCAGCCCCACGCGGTGGGCGGCCTCTCCCGTTCCTCCTGCGTCTGCTGGCGATGGTGGTGGCCTTCGCCGCCATGGTCGCGTTCGCCGCGGCGCTGGCCCGGTTGACGCTCCAGCCGTCACCGGCCTCGGAGGCGCTGACCCACAGCAACCTGCGCCCCGGCCGCTCCCTGGAGGCCTATCTGAACCAGCCCGCGCTGCGCGACGCCGTCAAGCAGATCGGCGGGAACATCCTGCTCGGCGTGCCGTTCGGTCTGCTGCTGCCCGTGCTGGCGCCCGGGACGCGGGGCATCCTGCGCGTGGGGGCGCTGACCGCCCTGGTCATGCTCCTGGTCGAGCTCGTTCAGGGGGCGGCGATCACAGGGCGCGCCTTCGACATCGACGACGTCATCCTCAACACGGCGGGCGCACTGCTGGGGTACGTGCTGCTGGGGCGGCGGCTGGGTCGCGCGGTGCACCCGCCCGAGCCGAGGAAGCCCACGGGCGGCAGGGGCACGAAGGCCGGGAAGGGAAGCAAGCGCGAGAAGGGCAGCACGGCCGGGAAAGCGAGCACGGCCGGTAAGGCGAGCACGGCCGGTAAGGGCAGCACGGCCAGGAAGGGCAGCGCGGGTGGCAAGGGCCCTCGCTTCCACCTCCTGCGCCGCAGGGCATAGGGCCCTAGTGCGGCAGCCAGGTGAACTTGTCGCCGCCCACCCAGCGGACCACGTCCGGGTCGTCGAGGTCGTGGACCGTGATACCGGCCGCAGAGGCGGCGCGCAGGACGTCGACGATGGCCATTGCCTCGCCGACGACCTGTCCGTCGATCTCCACGATCCGGAACGGTGGTGTGCCGGGCTGCACCCCGAGCACCAGGATCCGCGGGTGGGGGAGGTAGGGGCTCGCGATTTCGGTCATACAACAGAGCGTAGATCGCATCGGGGCAATAGGACCCATAGCGGACCCATCTCCTGAGCGGGCCGGTCAGGGGCGCCGCCAGTCGTCGCTCTCCAGATGGGAACCCGCCTGCGGGCCCATCCGGAGCATGCCGCCGTCCACGCTCCAGGAGGCACCGGTGACGTAGGAGGCGTCGGGGCCCACGAGGAAGGCGATCAGGGCCGCGACCTCGCGGGCGTCGCCCGGGCGCCCGAGCGGGATGCCCGGTCGGCTCCGGGTGTGCACGTCGGCGCCGTCCTGCCCGGTCATGGGCGTGGCGATCTCGCCGGGGGCCACCGCGTTGACGGTGATCCCGTGTTCGGCGAGCTCCAGGGCCATGACCTGGGTGAGCAGGCCGAGGCCACCCTTGGCCGCGCAGTACGGGGCGGCACCTACGCGGGGCTGGTGCTCGTGCACGGAGGTCACGTTGACGATCCGGCCGCCGTCACCCTGCTGGATCATGTGCCGAGCGGCCCGCTGACCGCACAGGAAGGGCCCGACGAGATCGACGTCGAGGACCTGGCGCACATCGTCCAGCTCCAGGTCCATGAAGGGGGTCGCCGTCCCCGTACCGGCGTTGTTGACGAGCACGTCGACACGGCCGAGCCGGTCGCAGAGTTCGTCGACCGTGCCCGCGGCGACGGGCAGCCGGGTGAGGTCCATCTGCGCGACGACCGCGCGCCGCCCCCTGGCACGCACCTCCTCGGCCGTCTCCTCGGCACCCCGCAGGTCGCTGTTCCACGTGATGCCGATGTCCATCCCCTCCTCCGCGAGCCGGACCGCCGTGGCCCGGCCGATCCCGGAGTCGGAGCCGGTGACGACGGCCACCTCGCTGCGTTCGCGCGCGGACATCGCGCCTCCTCGACTGCGTGACGACTGCGACGTGCGGAGTACGGAGGCTCATCGCAGTACCCGGGGACGCGGCGCACAAACCGGCCCCCGTGTGCGGTCCCGGTGCGGTTGGGCAACGCTGGACGAGGAGGTGCCCATGGATCCCCTGGAGGCCCTGGACAGGATCGCGTTCCTGCTGGAGCGGTCCCAGGCGCCGACCTATCGCGTACAGGCGTTCCGTACCGCGGCGGCCGTGCTGGGCGCGCTGCCCACGGGTGAGGTTGCGGAGCGCGTGGCGGACGGCTCGCTGGAGTCGCTGCGCGGGGTCGGCCCGAAGACCGCGCAGGTGGTGCGCGAGGCGCTGGACGGCGAGGTGCCCGGCTATCTGCGGAAGCTGGAGGACGAGCCCGGTGAACCGGTCACGTCGGGCGGCGAACGGCTCAGGGCGCTGGTGCGCGGCGACTGCCATCTGCACTCCGACTGGTCGGACGGCGGGAGCCCGATCGAGGAGATGGGACGGACGGCGGCCCGCCTGGGGCACGAGTGGGCGGCGCTCACCGACCACTCGCCCCGGCTGACCGTGGCCCGGGGGCTGTCCGCGGACCGGTTGCGCGAGCAGCTCGACGTGGTGGCCGGGCTCAACGAGCGGTGGGCTCCGTTCCGGCTGCTCACCGGAATCGAGTGCGACATCCTCGAGGACGGTTCGCTCGACCAGGAGCCGGAGCTGCTGGAGCGGCTCGACGTGGTGGTGGTGTCCGTGCACTCGAAGCTGCGCATGGACGCGGCCGCGATGACCCGCCGCATGGTCAAAGCCGTCCGCGCTCCGCACGCCGACATCCTCGGGCACTGCACCGGGCGGCTGCTGAGCGGGCGGGGGCGGCCGGAGTCGGAGTTCGACGCGGACGAGGTCTTCGCGGCCTGCGCCGAGTCCGGAACGGCCGTGGAGATCAACAGCCGCCCCGAGCGGCTCGACCCGCCCAGAAGGCTGCTGCGGAAGGCGGTCGACGCGGGGGTGCTGTTCTCGGTCGACACCGACGCCCACGCCCCCGGCCAGCTGGACTGGCAGATCCACGGCTGCGCCCGGGCCGAGGAGTGCGGCGTGTCCGCCGAGCGCGTGATCACGACGTGGACCGTGGACGAGTTGCTGGCCTGGACACGGGAGGGCGTGGTGCCGTCGGGCGTGAGGAACACATGACCCGGTACCCGGGAGCGCACAGAACCCACGACGACGGCTTCGGCATGGCGGCAGTGGCAGCCGTGAAAGCCATGGCAGCCGCGAGGAAGGAGGACAGGTACATGGGCCGAGCAGCCGTGTTCGACGTCGACGGGACGCTGGTCGACACCAACCATCTCCATGTGACGACCTGGTGGGAGGCGTTCCGGCAGGCCGGTCACGACGTGGAGATGCACGCCATCCACCGGGCTGTGGGGCTCGCCTCGGGCGATCTGATCGCGCATGTCCTGGGCGAGAGCCGGGACCCGGACGAGGTGTCCGCGCTCAGCGCCGCCCACAGGTCGTTGTACGGCACCTACTTCGAGCGGCTGCCCGCGCTGCGGGGCGCCGGCCGGCTGCTGCGACGCCTGGACCACGACGGCTGGAGCGTCGTCCTCGCCACCTCGGCCGGCGGTTCGGAACTGTCCGCGCTGCGCCGGGCGATCGACGCCGACGACGCGATCACGGCCACGGCGAGCGCCGACGACGTGGACGCCTCCAAACCCGCCCCCGATCCGGTCGAACACGCCCTGGAGCTGGCCGGGGTGCCCGCCGAGCGCGCGGTGTTCGTCGGCGACACGGTGTGGGACATGCGCGCGGGCACCCGCGCCGGGGTGCGCTGCGTGGGCGTACTGAGCGGCGGCATCCCGCGCGCGGACCTGGAGGCGGCGGGCGCCGAGGCGGTCTACCGGGACCCGGCCCATCTGCTGGCGTCCCTGGAGGAGAGTCCGCTGGCGGCGGATGTGTGAGCCGAAACCGTACGGTCGAAGTGACCGGAACAGTGCGATTCGCGTGACGCGGATCACCACGAACACCGCATCTCGTAGGAACACTCACCGGTACTTTCCCGTTGAACCAACCGTGGGTGCGGATGGGACAGTGTCCCCGGGCCTCACCATCCGCCCACAGGGACGATCGTTCGGCTGAAGCCCTGTGAAGCCTTTCGCCGAGAGGCGACCGCCATCCGTACCCACCACAGACCGCCCCGACCGTGATTCCCCCGTCCGGTCGGGGCTTTTCTCTGCCCGACTCTCTGCCTGAGTCTCTGCCCGACGGCTCGCGTGCACCCTCCGGCGGCCGGGTACTCGGGCCTCCCGCCCCCGGGAGGAGCGGGGTCCCCGGTGAGAGGAGCCAGCGGTGAGCAGTGAAACCGGAGGCAGGATCGTCGTCACGGGTGCGACCGGCAACGTGGGCACCAGTCTCGTCCGTCTGCTCGCGGAGGACGAGCGGGTCGGGTCCGTACAGGGACTGGCCCGGCGGATCCCCGACTGGTCGCCGGCCAGGACGGAGTGGTCGGCGGTGGACCTGGGGGCGGAGGACACCGACCTGGTGGAGGAGTTCGACGGCGCCGACGCCGTCGTGCACCTCGCCTGGGCGTTCCATCCCACCCACGATCCGGCCGTCACCTGGAGCACCAACGTTCTCGGCAGTATCCGCGTCTTCGAGGCGGTGGCCGCCGCGAAAGTGCCGGCGCTGGTGCACGCCTCGTCGGTCGGCGCGTACTCACCCGGCCCCAAGGACCGCTCGGTGGACGAGTCGTGGCCGACGCACGGGTGGCCGGGCGCCGCGTACTGCCGGGAGAAGGCGTATCTGGAGCGCGCGCTGGACTCGTTCGAGCACCAGCACCCGTCGGTCCGGGTCGTGCGGATGCGGCCCGCGTTCCTGTTCAAGCAGGAGTCGGCGAGCGAGCAGCGGCGTATCCTCGGCGGGCGATTCCTGCCCGGACCGATCGTCCGCCCGGATCTGCTCCCCGTCCTGCCCGACGTTCCCGGGCTGCGGGTGCAGGCCCTGCACACCGACGACGCGGCCGAGGCGTACCGGCTCGCGCTGCACAGCGAGGCGCGGGGCGCGTTCAACATCGCCGCCGAGCCACCCGTCGACGCGGCCGTACTGGGCGAGATGCTCGGTGCCCGTCCGGTACGGCTGCCCCGCGCGGCCGCCCGCTCGGCGCTCGCCGCCGCCTGGGGACTGCACCTGCTGCCCGCGTCGCCGCACCTGTTCGACGCCGTCCTGCGGCTGCCGCTGATGGACTGCGCACGCGCGCGTGACGAACTGGGCTGGCACCCCGAGCGCACGGCGGTCGAGGTCCTGAAGGAGTTCCTGGAGGGCATGCGGCGCGGGGAGGGGGCGGAGACGGAACCGATGCGAGGGCGGAAGGTGGGCTGAACGCCGCGGAGGCCGTACGCCGTGTGCGGCCCACGGAAGGGCACGGTGCCGTTCCGTGGGCCGCACCGGTTGGTTGCGGAGCGGACACTCGGTGACGGATCCGACGGTGGCGGATCCGACAGTCGTGGACCCGACGGTCGTGGACCCGACGGTCGGTTGCGGACCGATCCGGTCGCGGCTCAGTCGGTGGACTCGTTCGGTACGGGCTGCTCGGGGTGGACGCTTCCCGACTTCGGGTCCCCGCGCCTGCCCGAGCCCGCCTCGTCCGGGTCGGGCACATCGGTGGCGGGAGTGTCCTCGTCGTTCTGGCTGTCGCCCTCGGTGGCGACGTCCCACGGGTCGTCGCCACCATGAGCCTGCTGGTCGGGCAGGTCTCGCGGTACGGGTTCCTCGTTCTTGCCGGGAACCCCCTGACGGTGATCGGTCACGGCGTGCTCCCTTCGTCCGGAGCGGCGCGAGTACCTCGTGCGGGGAGGCCGAAACCGGGCGCGACGACCGGGCCCGGTGTCAGCCGCCGAGCTCGTCCAGGGCCGCCGTGAGCTGCGGTGCCACCACTTCCCGGCGCCAGGTGACGTCTTCGTCGCCCAGGGCGCGGGGCACCGTCTCGACCAGCATGATCAGGTACAGGTAGCTGCGGTAGAGGGCGAGGCGCTGCCGGGCGGCCGACGTGAACTCGACCTGCCCGCCGATCTCTTGATAGCCCGTCAGGAACTCCGGGTCGTCCTCGATGTTCCCGAGCAGCGCGAGCGACACGAAGTCCGCCAGCGGGTCGCCCCAGAACATGCGCTCGCCGTCGATCAGTCCGCCGATACGCACAGCGCCGTCGCGCTCCACGAGGATGTTGCCCTCCCACAGGTCGAAGTGGACGAGGCGCGGGACGGTGACCTCGTCGAGGGTGTCGTACGCGGCCTTGGCTGTGCGCGCCACCTCGTCCACGGGGCGCGGCAGCCAGGCCCGGTAGCGGCGGGCGTCCGCGAGCACGGCGTCGTACATCGCGGTGAAGGCGGTGCGCCAGTCGGGGGCGAGGGGCCCCGTGGCGGCGGACGGGTAGCCGAAGGCCGGGCCGGTCACACGGTGGAGCCGGGCCACCAGGCCGCCCAACTCCCGGCGCAACGTCCGCTGTTCGGCTTCCTCCAGGGAAGCGAGGTGCCAGGGCGTGCCGGGGCAGGCGGTCATGAGGAGCCGGCCGTCCGCCAGGACGACCACGTGGGGAGCGGGTACGTCGACGGTGGCGGCCCCGCGGTAGAACTCCGCCTCTCCCGGGAGGAGTTCGTGTTCGTAGCGCAGGATCGGGGTCTCCGGCGGCGGGGGTGTCTTCAGGATCAGCCGCCGGCCGTCGGTGAGCACGAGTTCCTCGACGGTGTTGTAGGTGCCGCCGTCGAGCGACCGGACCGTCACGAGGTCGCCCTCGCCGAGTCCGGCCGCGGACAGGATCCGCCGTGCCCGCTCCCCCGCGTCCGCCATCATGCGTCTCCCCTTCGTCCGTACCGCCGGGCCGGCCACACTCTCGCAGGTCGGCCCGGCGCACGCACCCCTGTTATCCGGCCGAGTACACGTCCTCCACGTAGCGTCCCTCGGCGACGAGGGAGTCGAGCCACTCCTGGGAGCCGCCCCCGGCGCGCTCCCCGTGCAGGGCGAGGAACGCCTCCCGGACACCCGGCGCCATACGGGAGCCGTCGCCGCAGACGTAGACGCGGGCTCCGGCCTCCAGCAGATCCCACACCTCGTCCGCCTCGGCGGCGATCCGGTGCTGGACGAAGGCGGCGCCGTCGATGGGAGCCGCGCTGAAGGCGGGGCGCAGTGAGACCGCTCCGGCGGCCTCGGCGGCGCGCAGCTCGTCGGCGTGGAGGAAGTCGGCGCCGGGGGCGTCGCAGCCGAAGTAGCAGACGGCGGGGGCGAGCCGCGTCCCGGAGGCGAGCCTCGCGACACGGTCGGCGATCGCTCCCCGGAACGGGGCGAGGCCCGTGCCCGCCGCGACCATGATGACGGGCGCGGGGTCGTCGTGGCCGATACGGAAGGCCTCGCGGCAGGGCTGGATCCGGGCGAGCACCGTCTCACCGGGCTTGACCGAGTGCAGGTACCCCGAGCCGACACCGCTGTAGGTGCCGTTTCCGGAACGGGCCGGGGCCTCCAGCAGCGAGACCATCAGGTCGACGTGACCGGGGTCGGTGGCGGGCGAGGAGGACACCGAGTAGTGGCGCGGGCGCAGCGGGGTGAGGAGGGCGAGGAGGTCCGGCCAGTCCAGCGCGCCGCGCAGGGCGGGGTACGCCTCGACGACCTCGACCAGGGTGCGTGGGTCGTCCACGAGGGAGCTCAGGGCTGCCCGTTCCGGCGGGCACGGGTTGGCGGCCGCGAGGGCGGACAGCTGGGCGGCGGTCGGGCGCTCCTGCAGCCCCACGTGGTGGGTGAGCAGCCGGCGTGCGGTCAGCGGCCGGTCCACGGCGATGCCGTCGCGCCGTCGGGACCGGATGTCGAGGACCTCGTCCAGGTCGAGGCCCAGCGCGCCCGCGACCCGTTCGACGAGGAGGGGGTCGTTCACCGGCAGGACGGTCAGGTGGTCGCCGGTGCGGTAGGTGGTGCCGTCGGGGAGGGCGAGCCGGACGAACCGCTTGGTGCGCGGGTGGCCGGGCGCGGTGAGGTCGTACGCCTCCGTGACGGTCATGGGGACGAGGTCGTGCCGTGCGGCGACGGCGTCGAGCGGGCCTCCGGTGAGCGTGCGGACCTCGTACGCGGCCGTGGGCTCGTCGCTGGGCGCGGTGGCGTCGGGGTCGCCGTACCGCTCCAGCAGGGCGGTGCGCAGGCCGGCCGTGAAGGCGCGGACCGTGCCGCCCAGGTCTCCGGAGGCGTCGGCGGCGGCACGGTCCATGAGGCGGGTGCCGCCCAGTTCCGCGAGACGGTCGTCGTAGCGGGTGGGCACGTGCTGGTAGGTGGCGGCCCAGTTGCGGTCGCCGACGCCGAGGACGGCGTACGTGCCGTCGAAGGCCGCCGTGTCGCTGTCGAGCCAGGCGGCGAAGGCGGTGGCGTCGTCCGTGGGGCGGCCGTTGTAGGAGGCGGCGGTGATGATCACCGGGCGGTCGGCGGGCAGGCCCTCGGCGTACGCGTCCAGGGGCGCGACCTCCGTCTCGGCACCGAGCGTGGCTGCCTCGTCGGCGAGGGTGGCGGCGAACTCGCGGCAGGTGCCGTAGTTGCTGCCGTGCAGGAAGAGGGCACGGGTTCCGGGGCGTACCCGGGCGGGGAGGGTGGCCTCCGTGGTGTCCTCCTGCGTCCTCGCCTGTGCGACCGCGCCGGGCAGAAGGGCGTGCGAGCGGTCGGCGGCCGTGCGCGGGGAGAGCGTCAAGGTGAACCCCTCGGGCTTGAGAGTGAGGGTCTCCTTGACGGTGAGGGCGTAGTCGGCGTGGTCGTGCAGCCGGTAGCGGTGGACGAGCATCGCGAGCAGCATGGTCGCCTCGTGCAGCGCGAACTGCCGCCCGATGCAGGCGCGTTCACCGGTGCCGAACGGCTTGAAGGCGTGCACGGAACGGGCTGCCTCCGCCTCGGGCGTGAAGCGTGAGGGGTCGAACAGCTCCGGGTTGTCGCCCCACACCGGCAGACGGTGCAGCATGGGCGCCATGACGATGGCCGACTCACCCGCGCGCAGGGGGACGCGACCGCCGAGGAGGGTGTCCTCGCGGGCCTCCCGGCTGAACGCGGCGGCGGTCGGCCACAGCCGCAGTGCCTCGTTGAGGACCTGCCGGGTGTAGGTGAGGTGGCCGATGTCGTCGAAGGTCGGATCGGGATCGGCAGTGTCGCCCCACAGGGCGTCCACTTCCCGCTGCACCAGCTGGAGCACGGCGGGGTGCTTGGCGAGGTAGTACAGGGCGAAGGACATCGCGCCGGACGTCGTCTCGTGGCCCGCGATCAGGAAGGTGATGACCTGGTTGCGGATGTTGGCGGTGTCGAGCGTGGTGCCGTCGGCGGGGTGGGTCGCGCTGAGCATCAGCGAGAGCAGGTCCTCGCTGTCGCTCTCCCCCTCCGCTTCCCCCTCCTCCACACGGGCGGTGATCACGTCGTCCACGACCTGGGCGAGGTAGTCGGCGTCGGCCCGGAAGGCGGCGTCGGCCGCCGAGTAGTCGCCGCCCGGCACACGGCTCAGGCGGTGCATGCTCCACTCCAGGCAGCGGACCATGGCCTCCACGAACGGGTGCGGCTGGTCCCGCTCGAAGGAGCCGAAGTCGTAGCCGAAGCCGGCGAGCCCGATGGTGTCGAGAGTCATCCGGGTCATGTCGTCCGGCACGTCGACCGGCTGCTCGTCACGGGCGGCCCGGTCCCACGCGTCGATCAGCCTGCGCGCCACCCGGAGCATGACGGGGTGGTACGTCCGCATCGAGCCCAGCGCGAACGCCGGCATCAGGATGTCGTGCGCCTTGGCCCAGTTCGGCTCGTCGTTGTACGCCGTGAACAGCCCGTCGAGGGCGAACTCCCGGACGTTCTGCAGCGCGGGCCCGATCGACTTCGCGAACCGCTGCTCGTCGGCGAGCTCGGTGACCAGGTCCAGGTCGCTGACGAACAGCGTGTCCCGCCCGTGCAGCCGCCGGACGAGCGCGGGCCCGTGCTGGCGCATGAGGTCCATGACCTGCTGGATGGGGGTGCTGCCGGGGCCGGTGGCGGTGATGTCGACGACGGGGACGTCGGACGGGGAACCGGGGTCCTGGGGGTTCGGCGCGGTGGGGGACAT
>NZ_VJZC01000420.1 GCF_009377185.1 Streptomyces spongiae | reverse complement strand
GCCCCGACGACCCCGCCCCGACGACCCGCCGGCCTAGCTAGATGAGCCCGTGCTCCGACAGGTAGTCCAGCTGCGCCCGCACCGACAGCTCGGCCGCCGGCCACAGCGACCGGTCCACGTCCGCGTACACGTGGGCCACGATCTCGCCCGCCTGGCGGTAGCCGTCCTCGACCGCCGTCTCGACCTGGGCGAGCCGGTGGGCGCGATGGGCGAGATAGAACTCGACGGCGCCCTGGGCGTCGTCGAGGACGGGACCGTGGCCCGGGAGGACGGTGTGCACGCCGTCGTCGACGGTCAGCGACCGCAGGCGCCGCAGCGAGTCGAGATAGTCCCCGAGACGGCCGTCAGGGTGGGCCACGACCGTCGTTCCGCGCCCCAGGATGGTGTCACCGGTCAGAACGGCCTGGTCGGCCGGGAGATGGAAGCACAGCGAGTCGGCGGTGTGACCGGGCGTGGGGACGACCCGCAGTTCCAGCCCGCCGACGGTCACCACGTCACCCGCGCCCAGCCCCTCGTCCCCGAGCCGCAGTGCCGGGTCCAGCGCGCGCACCTTGGTCCCCGTCAGCCCGGCGAACCGCTCCGCGCCCTCCGCGTGGTCGGGGTGCCCGTGCGTGAGCAGCGTCAGCGCGATCCGTTTCCCGGCCTTCTCCGCCGTGTCGAGGACGTTGTGCAGGTGGCCGTCGTCCAGTGGCCCCGGGTCGACGACGACGGCCAGTTCGGAGTCGGGCTCGGACAGGATCCAGGTGTTCGTGCCGTCGAGCGTCATCGCGGACGCGTTGGGCGCGAGCACGTTGACGGCGCGCGGGGTGGCGAGGCCCGAGAGGACCCCGCCCCGTGGCTGGCCGGGAAGTGCGGAGGCGTCCGTCATGCGAGGGCCTCTTCCAGGACGTTGCTCATGCGGAGGTTCCCCCCGTCGGGATGTGCTTGGTGAACTCGTCGTGACCGGGCCAGGAGAGGACGATCCCGCCGTCCTCCAGGCGTGCCTGCGCCAGGACGGGGGTCATGTCGCGGTCCGGCGCGGCGGCCAGTGCCTCCGCGGCCGTGGCGTATGGGGCGAGCTGACGCAGGGTCGCGATGGTGGGCGGCATCATCAGCAGGTCGCCCTTGTCGTACGCCTCGGCCGCGTCCTGGGGACGGATCCACACGGTGCGGTCGGCCTCCGTGGAGGCGTTGCGGGTGCGCTGGCCCTCCGGGAGGGCGGCCACGAAGAACCAGGTGTCGTAGCGGCGGGGCTCGAACTCCGGAGTGATCCACCGGGTCCAGACACCGAGGAGGTCGGAGCGCAGCACCAGCCCCCTGCGCTCCAGGAACTCCGCGAAGGACAGGTCGCGGGCCGCCACGGCCGCGCGGTCCGCCTCCCAGTCCTCCCCCGTCGTGTCGCCGACCACGGTGTCGGCGGTCGGGCCCGCGAGGAGGACGCCCGCCTCCTCGTACGTCTCCCGTACGGCCGCGCAGACGATGGCCTGGGCGCCGGTCTCGTCGACCCCCAGCCTGTCGGCCCACCACGCGCGTGTGGGGCCCGCCCAGCGGATGTGACGCTCGTCATCACGGGGATCCACGCCGCCGCCCGGGTACGCGTACGCGCCTCCGGCGAAGGCCATGGAGGCGCGTCTGCGCAGCATGTGCACCACGGGGGTGTCGGCGGTGTCCTTGAGCAGGATGACCGTGGCCGCCCGCTTGGGGACGACCGGGGTGAGCGTGCCCTCTGCCAGTTCGCGGATGCGATCCGGCCACTCCGGGGGGTACCACTGGCCGTTCGCCTGACCGTTCGCCATGGCCGGAGGCTATCCCGTAGTGCCCTGATGTTCGAGAGGCAACAATCGGTGGCTCCAGGAGCGCGCTTTTGCCTGGCTCCGGAGCCGTAGGTCAGCCCTCCGTCAGCTCCACCTGGATCTCGACCTCCACGGGCGCGTCCAGCGGGAGCACGGCCACGCCGACGGCGCTGCGGGCGTGGACGCCCTTGTCGCCGAGGACCTCGCCGAGCAGTTCGCTGGCGCCGTTGAGGACGGCGGGCTGGCCCGTGAAGTCGGCGGCCGAGGCGACGAAGCCCACGACCTTCACCACGCGCGCGACGCGGTCGAGGTCACCGGCGACGGACTTGACCGCGGCGAGCGCGTTGAGCGCACAGGTGCGGGCCAGGTCCTTGGCCTCCTCCGGGGTGACCTCCGCGCCGACCTTGCCGGTGACCGGCAGCTTGCCGTCCACCATGGGCAGCTGGCCGGCCGTGTACACGTACACGCCGGACCGCACGGCGGGCTGGTACGTGGCCAGCGGCGGCACGACCTCGGGCAGGCTCAGTCCGAGCTCCGCCAGCTTCGCCTCGACGGCACTCACGCCTGCTTCTCCCGCTTCAGGTAGGCCACCAGTTGCTCGGGGTTGTTCGGCCCGGGCACGACCTGGACGAGCTCCCAGCCGTCCTCGCCCCAGGTGTCCAGAATCTGCTTCGTGGCGTGGACGAGCAGCGGCACGGTTGCGTATTCCCACTTGGTCATGCGGCCGACTTTAGCCGCTGCGCCACACGGCTCATGCGGCCGACCACAGCCGCGTTATCCACAGCCTCCGGCGTAGCCCGCACGCGGACTGGTTAGGCTCGAAGACGTGAGCAGGCTCCAGGTCGTCAGCGGCAAGGGCGGTACCGGCAAGACCACGGTCGCCGCAGCACTCGCGCTCGCCCTCGCGACCGAGGGCAAGCGCACACTCCTCGTTGAGGTGGAGGGCAGACAAGGAATCGCACAACTCTTCGAGACGGAAGCGCTGCCGTACGGGGAACGGAAGATCGCCGTGGCTCCGGGCGGTGGCGAGGTGTACGCGCTCGCGATCGACCCCGAACTGGCCCTTCTGGACTACCTCCAGATGTTCTACAAGCTGGGCAGCGCCGGCCGCGCCCTGAAGAAGCTCGGCGCCATCGACTTCGCCACCACCATCGCGCCGGGCCTCAGGGACGTACTCCTGACCGGCAAGGCGTGCGAGGCGGTGCGCCGCAAGGACAAGAGCGGCCGGTTCACGTACGACTACGTGGTGATGGACGCACCGCCCACGGGCCGCATCACCCGTTTCCTGAACGTGAACGACGAGGTGGCGGGCCTGGCGAAGATCGGCCCGATACACAATCAGGCGCAGGCGGTGATGCGGGTCCTGAAGTCCCGCGAGACCGCCGTGCACCTGGTGACGCTCCTGGAGGAGATGCCCGTCCAGGAGACCGTGGACGGCATCGCGGAGCTGCGCTCGGCCCGGCTGCCGGTGGGCCGGATCATCGTGAACATGGTGCGTCCCGCCGTACTCGACGGCGGCGACCTGGAGTTCCTGCAAGCCGCGTCCCGTCCTTCCATCGCCAAGTCGCTCTCGGCGGCCGGGCTCGGCGGAGCACGGCGCGGCGGCAACGCCGAGCGGCTCGTGGAGCCGCTGCTGGAGCAGGCCGACGAGTACGCCGAGCGCCACACCCTGGAGCACGAGCAGCGGGCCGTGCTGCGGGAGCTGGGCCTGCCGCTGCACGAACTCCCGCTGCTCGCCGAGGGCATGGACCTGGCGGGCCTCTACGAACTGGCCACGGAACTGCGTCAGCAAGGGATCTCATGAGTCCGGACCCTGCCTCCACCCACGACTCGGCCCACCCGCACGACCCCAATCGAGCGATCGACTCCGCCCGCGCCCTGGCGGTCGATCCACTGATCGACGACCCGAAGACCCGCATCGTGGTGTGCTGCGGCTCCGGAGGCGTCGGCAAGACGACCACCGCGGCGGCCCTCGGTCTGCGTGCCGCCGAGCGCGGCCGCAAGGTCGTGGTGCTCACCATCGACCCGGCCCGCAGGCTGGCGCAGTCCATGGGCATCGACTCACTGGACAACGTGCCGCGCCGGGTGAAGGGCATCGACGACACCGCCGGCGGCGAACTGCACGCCATGATGCTCGACATGAAGCGCACCTTCGACGAGATCGTCGAGGCGCACGCGGACCCCGAGCGGGCGGCCGCCATCCTGGGCAACCCCTTCTACCAGTCGCTCTCGGCGGGCTTCGCGGGCACGCAGGAGTACATGGCGATGGAGAAGCTGGGGCAGCTGCGCGCGCGGGACGAGTGGGACCTGATCATCGTCGACACGCCGCCGTCGCGCTCCGCGCTGGACTTCCTGGACGCCCCGAAACGGCTCGGTTCCTTCCTGGACGGGAAGCTGATCCGGGTGCTGCTGGCACCGGCGAAGGTGGGCGGACGCGCGGGGATGAAGTTCCTGAACGTCGGGATGTCGATGATGACGGGCGCCCTGGGGAAGCTCCTGGGAGGCCAGCTCCTGAAGGACGTGCAGACCTTCGTGGCCGCCATGGACTCGATGTTCGGCGGGTTCCGCACGCGTGCGGACGCCACGTACAAGCTGCTGCAGGCTCCCGGCACGGCGTTCCTGGTGGTGGCGGCCCCGGAGCGCGACGCGTTGCGCGAGGCCGCGTACTTCGTGGAGCGTCTGGCCGCCGAGGACATGCCGCTCGCCGGTCTGGTGCTCAACCGGGTCCACGGCAGTGGCGCCGCCCAGCTGTCCGCCGAGCGCGCGCTCGCCGCCGCGGAGAACCTCGACCTCGCCGCCGATCCTGCTGATCCTGCTGATCCTGCCGACCCGAGCGATCCCGGCGCGGCCGACCCCGCCGCCACGGAAAATCTTGCCGATCCCCGCATTGTCGATCAGGTGGGCGGGAAAGTAGGACTTCGTAACTCTCCCGACACGTACGGCAGTTCAGAATCTCCGGCATCCGAGGGTCACGCGTCCGAGGTTCCCCCGCTCGAAGCAGGCTCCCCCGCCGCAGACCGGGCCACCGCGGACCGGACGGACAGGACCGTCACGGACGCGACGGACAGGACCGTCGACCAACTCGCCGCAGGCCTGTTGAGGTTGCACGCCGAGCGCATGCAGTTGCTCTCTCGCGAGCAGCGCACGCGCGACCGCTTCACCGCGCTCCACCCCGAGGTGGCCGTCGCCGAAGTGGCCGCGCTGCCCGGCGATGTCCATGACCTCGCGGGACTGCGGAACATCGGGGACCGCCTCGCGGCCATACAGCCGGAGCTGCCCACGACCGGTGCCTGAGCACCGGTACGGACACCTGGGGCACCCGGAAGTCGGCACACCTGCCCGACGCGCCGACGCCCCATGGGCGCCCTCAGTGGACCCGGCAGTGAACTCCAACACGGAGCGGTGAACTCCAACGGCGTGAGTCGCCCTCAGCTCGCGCAGCTCACAGCCCGCTCAGCTCACCGCGGCGTAGTTCTCGTACACCTCTTCCTCGTCGAGGGGCAGCAGGCCCGCACCGCGCTCGTACTCCGTACGCGCGGTCTCCAGCAGCCTGCGCCACGACGTGACGGTCGGACGCCTGCGCAGCAGTGCGCGGCGCTCGCGCTCCGTCATGCCTCCCCACACGCCGAACTCGACGCGGTTGTCCAGCGCGTCGGCCAGGCACTCCGTGCGCACCGGACATCCGGTGCACACCGCCTTGGCCCTGTTCTGCGCTGCTCCCTGAACGAACAGTTCATCCGGATCGGTAGTGCGGCAGGCAGCCTGCGCACTCCAGTCGGTAACCCAGCCCATACCGGCGCCGTCCTCTCCCGAATCGAGGCTCCCCCACGGCGGCAGCGGCATATTCACCGCCGCCAGTTGAGGACGTTACGGAAGGCGGGCACAGCGCAACACCCCCTTCGGGCCCAATCTTGAATGGCCCGAACGGACTATGGGTAAGCGGCAGATCACCCGCGGGAGTGACCTGAGGACATACGTGACTTTCCCGCCAGAACGGGACAGTTGCGCTGCGCCACAACGGACGCCATGTGACACACGAGGCGGATTCGGACACGCCCCCGGAAAAAAGTGGGGAGAACGTCGGAACGATTCGGGTTCGCCAGACGTACTTGATACGTGGGCCTACTGCTGTGACAGTCGAGAGCAGCTTAGGCCAAGGCATATACGCGTGTCCGGCGATTGAGAACGTAGGCTGCCCTCATGCCAAACAAGCGCTCGGGCGGGGGCCTGTCGTCAACGCAGCAGGCCGCCAAGTTCCTCGGTGTCAGCGTGCTCGCGGGAGCCGTCATGGCGGGCATCGCGTTGCCCGCGGTCGGCGCACTGGGGCTGGCCGCGAAGGGGTCGGTCGAGGGGTTCGACGAACTCCCCGCCAATCTGAAGCGCCCGCCGCTGAGCCAGCGCACGACGATCCTCGACAGCGACGGCGGCCAGATCGCCACGGTCTACTCCCGTGACCGCACGGTGGTCGAGCTCAAGGACATCGCGCCCGTCATGCAGAAGGCGATCGTCGCCATCGAGGACTCGCGCTTCTACCAGCACGGCGCCGTCGACCTGAAGGGTGTCCTCCGCGCCCTCAACAAGAACGCGCAGAGCGGCGGTGTCGAGGAGGGCGCGTCCACGCTGACGCAGCAGCTCGTGAAGAACGTCGCGGTGGAGGAGGCCGGCGACGACCCGACGAAGGTCGCCCAGGCCACCCAGCAGACCATCGGCCGCAAGATCGCCGAGCTGAGGCGCGCGATCCAGCTCGAGGAAGAGCTCGGCAAGAAGCAGATCCTGGAGAACTACCTCAACATCACGTTCTTCGGGCAGCAGGCATACGGCGTCGAGGCCGCCGCGCAACGCTACTTCTCCAAGTCCGCGAAGGACCTGGACCTCGACGAGGCGGCGCTCCTCGCCGGCATCGTCCAGTCGCCGACGCGTTACGACCCGATCAACGACGAGGCGGAGGCCAAGAAGCGTCGCAACGTGGTGCTGCAGCGCATGGCCCAGGTCGGCGACATCACCCGCGCGCAGGCGGTCAAGGCCCAGAAGGCACCCCTCGGACTCGACGTCAGCAAGCCGAAGAACGGCTGCATCACGGCGGTCAAGGGAGCCGGCTTCTTCTGCGACTACGTGCGCGAGGTGTTCCTGAACGACCCGGTCTTCGGCAAGACCAAGGAGGCCCGGGCCAAGATCTGGAACCAGGGCGGCCTGACGATCCGGACGACGATGGACCCGCAGGCCCAGAAGTCGGTCCAGAGCTCGATCAAGGAGCACGTCAGACAGCGCGACGGTGTGGCGACCGCCGCCACGATCGTCCAGCCCGGCACCGGCAAGATCCTGGCGATGGGTCAGTCCCGCCCGTACGGCATCGACACCAAGCAGAACGAGACGACGATCAATCTCTCGGTCGACAAGGACATGGGCGGCGGCGCCGGCTACCAGCCCGGTTCGACGTTCAAGCCGATCGTCGCCGCGGCCGCCATCGAGGACGGCATGTCCCCGACGAAGCGGTTCTCGTCGCCGTACGAGATGGCCTACCCGAGCCCGATCTCGGCCTGCGACGGCAAGAACTGGGTGAACACCGACGGCGCGAAGCTCACCAACGAGAACGAGTCGGAGGTCGGCCCGTACGGCATGAAGGAGGCGACCGCGAAGTCGGTCAACACCTACTACGTGCAGCTGATCTCCGACATCGGTATCTGCCCGGTCACGAAGATGGCCAAGGAGATGGGCGTCAACCGCGCGGACGGCGCCAAGATGGGCCAGAACCCGTCGATCGCCCTGGGCACCCAGGAGATGTCGCCGCTGACGATGGCGAACGCGTACGCGACCTTCGCCTCACGCGGCACGTACTGCACGCCGATCGCCATCCAGTCGATCAAGCAGCGCGTCGGCGGGAAGACGAAGTCGCTCACCGTCCCGAAGTCGACCTGCCACCGCGCGATGTCGGAGACCACCGCCGACACGATCAACACCCTCCTCAAGGGCGTGGTCGAGGACGGTACGGGTACGCAGGCGGGCCTCGGCAGCCGCCCCAGCGCCGGTAAGACCGGTACGACGGACTTCCGCTACGCGGCCTGGTTCGTGGGCTACACCCCGAACATGGCGGGTGCCGTCTGGGTCGGCGACCCGGCGCACAAGCGGCGCATGGTCGACATCACCATCGGCGGCGTCTACCGCGCGAAGGTGTACGGCGGTGAGGTCCCCGGCCCGATCTGGCGCGACATGATGGCCGGCGCCCTGCAGGGCTGGGAGGCGCCGAACTTCAACCTGATCAACATCCCCGACGAGCGCAAGCGCGACCGTGACCGCGACCGGGACGATGACGACGACAACGGGAACGGGAACGGCAACAACGGCGGCCTGATCAACGGCGGCACCGGCACCTTCCCCACCCCGTCCTTCTCCATCCCGGAGAACATCTTCCAGGGCCAGGGGAACGGCGGCAGCAACGGGAACGGGAACGGCGGGTTCGGCCGTTGATCGGTTGACCGTCCGCTAGCGATACGGCGGTGGGGTGCCCCTTTCATCAAGGGCACCCCACCGCCGTATCAGGACCGGGGCCTACCGGCCACAGGCTCGGGGCTACCAACCAGAGGCTCGGGCTACTCAGCCACCCGCGAGGAGCTGCTTGACCACCGCGGCGACGCGGCCGCCCTCGGCCTGACCCGCCACCTTCGGGTTGACGATCTTCATGACCTGGCCCATCGCACGCGGGCCCTCAGCGCCGGCCGCCTTCGCCTCCTCGACGGCCTGGGCGACGATCTGCTGGAGCTCCTCGTCCGAGAGCTGCTTCGGCAGGTACGTGGCGAGGACCTCGCCCTCCGCCTTCTCCCGTTCGGCCTGCTCGGCCCGGCCACCGTGTGCGAAGGCGTCCGCGGCCTCGCGCCGCTTCTTCGCCTCCTTGGTGATCACCTTCAGGACCTCGTCGTCGGAGAGCTCGCGCTTCTCCTTGCCCGCGACCTCCTCCTTGGTGATCGCGGCGAGCGTCAGCCGGAGCGTCGAGGAGCGGAGCTCGTCGCGCTCCTTGATCGCGGCGTTGAGGTCTTCCTGCAGCTTCGACTTGAGCGTGGTCATGGGGTTGATTGTCGCAGGTGCTCAGGGGCAGCCGCCCGTAGATTTCACGGGGCGTGGCCGGGGCGTGGC
>NZ_VJZC01000419.1 GCF_009377185.1 Streptomyces spongiae | reverse complement strand
CGTCCAGCCACCCCCGTCCGGTCGGCCTGGACCGACGGACACCTCAGTCCTGGGCCTGAACCTCGCGCCAAAAGGCGTCCACCCGGGCGTTGAAGGTGTCTGGGACCTCCTGGAAGGGCTGATGGGCCTCGCCCGGCAGTACCTCGAACCGCGCGCCCGGGATCCCCTCGGCGACCTCGCGCCCGAGGCGCTGGGGCGCGGCGATGTCCAGTTCACCGGCCAGTACGAGCGTCGGCACACCGATCCCGGACAGGCGGTCGAGCGTGTCATGTGTCCTGAACGGTGCGAGCTGGCGCTGGAATGCCTCGACGGACTGCGGATACGGGAACGCCAGCGTCTCCTCGATGATCCGCTCGACCGTGCCGTCGGCGTGGGCCCGCGGGGTGTAGATCCACAGCAGGAACGCCTCCAGCATCGCGCGCTCGCTCGGGGCCCGTTCGGCCATCCAGTGCCAGAAACCGGTCATGGAGCGGAAGTAGGCGTCGGGGCGGGCCCATGCGCTCATGAGGACGAGGCTGCGGACGAGCCCGGGATGGGTGAGCGCCAGTTCCTGCGAGATGAGACTGCCTCCCGAGAAGCCCATGACGTGGGCGGTCGGCATCTCCAGCGTGCGCAGCACCGCGGCCGCGTCCTCCGCCATGCCGGGCACCGACAGCGGGCCCTCGGGCAGCGGCGTACGACCGGTGCCGCGGTTGTCGTAGGCGGTGAGGCGGTAGCGGTCGGAGAGTCCGTCGAGCTGTGCCTGCCAGGCCTCGGCGGGGTCGGTGAGCCCCGCGACGAGCAGGACGTCAGGGCCCTCACCCTGGCGCTCGACCCAGATCTCGCCGACATCGGTGCTGATCATGTCGCCCATGCCGGGTCTCCCTGGAACGGTCCCTCCGGAGCGGGCTCGTGGAGCGGTTTCCGTGGAGAGCTCGCGCCGGTATTCCCCTCCTCACACCGTCGCACAGGTCCTGGGCGGCTGCCTGCCCGTCCGGATAGGGCCCCCCTTCCACCCAGGGTGATGCTGAAGAGACGGAGGTGACCGCCATGAACCACACGAACGGCCGAGGCGCGGATGCGGCGCACACCGTGTCGAGAGGGCCGAGCCTGCGCGGGCGCCTCATCCTGCCCCACGAGGCGGACGTCGACCCCGGGCGGCTCACCGCCCGCGCACAGGGCGGCTGCACCCTGGGGGAGCTCGACCGCGCGACCCAGCGACACGGGCTCGCGGCACCCGTGGGGGTGGTCTCGGCGACCGGCATCGCCGGGCTGACCCTGTCGGGCGGAATGGGCCGGCTGAGGCGCAAGTACGGGCTGAGCTGCGACAATCTCGTGTCCGCCAGGGTGGTCACCGCCGACGGGAAGCTGCTCACCGTGAGCGGCAGCGAACACTAGGACCTTTTCTGGGCGATCCGCGGAGGCGGCGGCAACTTCGGCGTCGTGACCTCCTTCGAGTATCGCCTGTACCCCGTGGGAAATCGCCTGTACCCCGTGGGACCCCAGGTCTTCCTCTGCAACGTGTACTACTCGATGGAACGCGCCGGAGAGGTGCGAAGGGCCTGCGAGCGCTCCGTGGCGGAGGTGCACGGTCGCCCTCGTCGTCGGCGAACTCGCCGCGAACGCCGTACAGCACGGCCGAGTCCCTGGACGGGACTTCGGTCTCCGGCTCGCCCTCGACGCGGCCGCGGGCCTGGTGCGTGTCGAGGTGGCGGACGCCGCCTCCGCGAAGCAGCCGCCCTCGGCCCCGCCTGCGTCGTACCCCGTGGGTGAGTCCGGTCGAGGAATGCTCCTGGTGGACGCCGTGGCCGTGCGTTGGGGGGCGGAGCCTCGTCGACCGGTGGGCAAGGCCGTATGGGCGGAGGTGTCGCTCGAGGCAGCAACTCCCCTGTAGATACTCGCGGCGCCGTGGTCAGCGCTGAGGCCTCCTCAGCAGTCCCCTCTCCATGGCCACCACCACAGCCCGCGTCCGGTCGTTCACGTCGAGCTTGGCGAAGAGGCGGAGCAGGTGTGTCTTGACCGTGGCCTCGGTGATGACGAGGCGTCTGCCGATCTCGGCGTTGGTCAGGCCGTCGGCGACCGCGTTGAGGACGTCGGTCTCGCGGGCGGTCAGCGGGTCCTGGGCCGGGCGCCGCATCCGCGCGATCAGCTTCTGGGCCACACGGGGCGCGAGGACGGTCTCGCCTCGTGCCGCCGAGTGGATCGCGTCGGCGAGCTGTTCCCGGGTGGTGTCCTTGAGGAGATAGCCGATGGCGCCGGCCTCCACCCCGCGCTCGATGTCCTGGTCGGTGTCGTACGTCGTGAGGATCAGGACCCGGGTGCGCGGGTGGCGGGCGACGATCTCGGCGGTCGTCCCCACTCCGTCGAGCACCGGCATCCGCAGGTCGACCAGCGCGACATCGGGGTCGTGCCGCTCGACGAGTTCGAGGGCCGCCCTGCCGTCCCCCGCCTCCCCCACGATCTCGATGCCGTCCTCACCGGCGAGCAGGGCGATCACGCCCGCCCGCATCACGGTGTGGTCGTCCACGACGATCACCCGGATTCGTCCGCCGGTCATCTCTCCGCCCCCTTCGTCTCGTGCTTCTCCTTGCGCCTGGGCGTCTCCGGAGGGATCACCGCCAGAATCCGTGTGCCGTCGCCGACCGAGCTGGTGACCGTCAGCCGGCCGCCCAGTTCCGCCAGACGTCTGCGCATCCCTTCGAGGCCGAAGCCCGTCGACTCCTCCGGATCGAAACCGGTGCCGTCGTCGGTGATCTCCAGTTCCACCACCCCGTACGGCCGGAGGGTCAGGATCACCCCGACCGTGAACGCGTGGGCGTGCTTGCGGACGTTGGCCAGGGACTCCTGGGTGCAGCGCAGCAGCGCGATCCGGGTCTGCTGGTCGCACGGCACGTCCGCCAGGTCGGCGTCCACGGTGAGCCCCGTGTCCTCCGCGAAGCGGTCGAGGACGCGGCGCAGTGTCCGCGCCACGGAGCCGGCCTCCGCACCGCCCCGCCGCTGGGCCGAGCCCACCAGTTCCCGTGCCTCGGCGAGGTTCTCACGGGCCGTCGACTCGATCGAGCGCAGTTGCCGTTCGCTGCGTGCCGGATCGCAGGCCAGGCCCGCGCGGGCCGCCTCCGCGAGTACGACGATCGACGCGAACCCCTGCGCGAGGGTGTCGTGGATGTCCCGCGCCATCCGCTCCCGTTCGTCCGCCGCGCCCTGACGCTGGTGCGCCTCGGACAGCTCCGCCTGGGTCTGCTCCAACTCGACGATCAGCCGGGCCCGTTCGGTGCTCTGGGCGACCACCGAGTGCGCCCAGAGCCCGATCAGGACGCCCACGGCCACGACGATCAGGGTGGACACCACCGTCTCGCTGAAGAACTCCAGTGACGAGCCCTGCCGGGGCCAGCTCCCCGCCAGCGTCGCCGCGGTCGCCAGCCCCAGGAACCCCATGGAGACCCTGGGGGTCCGGCCGAACATCCAGTAGTGCGGCAGCGTCACCATGAACAGTGCCGCGTAGCTGCTGCCCAAGTACGCCAGGCCGCCCAGCGCGAGGACCAGGACGGCGAGGTAGACGTGCGGCCGTACGACGGGGTTGTCGGGGAAGCGGTCGAGGAGCGCGTAGCACAGCACCACGCAGCCGAGCAGCGCGAGCGCCTCGTACCTGCTCCCGTCGGACGGGTCCATGACGGCGAGCCCGACGGCCATCGCGGCGAACAGCACCCAGCACACCGCGTTCCAGCGGCGCAGCGAGGCGGCCCAGAAGGCGTCGGCGGAAGGCCCGGCGAGAGCGGTCATACCGATCAACGTACGTCGGCCACCGGCGGGTTGTGGGCCGCTCGGTCCGGCAGGGCCGGCTCGGTCGGCTTGCGTCGTGTCGTGCGTGACGGCCACCAGGTCGCCTCGCCGAGCAGGAGCATCGCCGACGGCAGGATCAGGACACGGACCACGAAGGCGTCGAGCAGTACGGCCGCCGCGAGGACGAAACCGATCTGCTTCATCTCGATGATGTGCAGGAAGACGAAGCTCACGAAGACGGTCGTCATCACGACCGCGGCACTGGTGACCACGCTCGCCGACGTGCGGATCCCGTCGAGCACCGCCTGCCGTGTGGGGACGCCTGCGAGCGCTGCCTCCCTGATTCGGCTGACCACGAACACCTGGTAGTCCATGGAGAGCCCGAAGAGGATCACGAAGAGGAACAGCGGGACCCGCGACCCGATCGAGCCCGTGGAGTGGAAGTCCAGCAGCCCCTCCGCCCAGGTCCCCTGGAAGACGAGGAGGAGCAGCCCGAGCGCGGCCGCCGCGGACAGCACGTTCAGCGCGACACCGATCAGACCGAGCACCACGGAACGGAACGCGTACACGGTCATCGCGAACGTCACCAGGAGCAACGCCCCCAGCACCAGGGGGAGTTTGCTGTTCTGGTGGGCCGGATAGTCGGCGTAGCGGGCGACGTCACCGCTGACGCCGTACTCGGCGCCCTGGACCCGGCCCACGGTGGCCGGCAGGTAGTCGTCGCGCAGGTGGTCCAGGGAGTCGTACG
The DNA here is from genome assembly GCF_009377185.1 of Streptomyces spongiae. Taxonomy (GTDB): domain Bacteria; phylum Actinomycetota; class Actinomycetes; order Streptomycetales; family Streptomycetaceae; genus Streptomyces; species Streptomyces spongiae. The sequence goes on along the minus strand of NZ_VJZC01000419.1, from coordinate 4,401 downwards.
CCTGAGGGGAGTTGCCGAGGTACGGCACCTTCAGGCGCAGGACGCTGATCCGTTGGTCGGCGGACGTCCTGATCCGCGAACCGTCCGTGATCCGCGAACCGTCCGTGAACCGTGGGTCGTTCGTGAACAGCGGGTCGGCGTCGGCGAGTTCGGCGAGCCTGCGCAGCGCGCCGGTGACCTCCTGGGCGCGCGAGGCGTCGGCCCGTACGACGATGTCGTGCGTGACGCGCTGCTCGGGAAACGCCTCGTTGAGGCGGTCGTACACCCGCATCGCGGGGATCTCGCGGGAGTGCGTGTCCCGGCTCATCTCGGTGATCTTCAGTCCGGCCAGCGGAAGGACGAGGGCGAGCAGGGCGAGGACCGAGACGCAGAGCGTGGTGAGGGGGTGCCGGGCGGCGGGCCTGAGCAGCGCCGTCCAGATCCGGCCGCCCTGGCTTCCCTGGCCGCCCTGACTGCCCTGGCTGTCCTCGCGGCGCGTTCGCCGGGGCGGCTTCCCGCGTTCCGCCCGGCGGAGCGCTCTGCGTTCCGCCCGGTTCCCGAGTGCGGCCAGCAGGGCGGGCAGCGCCGTCAGGGAGCTGGCCACGGCGACCAGGACGACCACGATGGTGCCGGTGGCGAGCGAGGAGAAGATCACGTCGGAGGCCAGGTACAGCGTCGCGGTGGAGGCGACGACCGCCAGCCCCGACACCACGACCGCCCGGCCGGACGTCGCCGCCGCCAGCTCCACGAGTGCCTCGGTGCTGAGCCGGCCACCGGCGCGGGCCCGTTCCTCGCGTTCCCGCTTCAGGTAGAAGAGCGTGTAGTCGACGCCGACCGCGAGACCGATCATCAGGATGACGTTGGTGCCGATCCCGGCGTCGGGGGAGAGGTGCGAGGCCACCATCGCCAGGCCGACCGCCGCCGCGATCGACGACAGGGCGAGCAGCAGCGGCACCGCGGCCATGACGACCGAACCGAAGACGACCATCAGGGTGACCAGCGTGACCGGAAGTGTGATCATCTCGGACAGCGCCAGGTCGTCGCTGCGCTGCTGGTCGACCCCCTTGCTGATGGAGGGGGAGCCGGTCTCCTCCAGCAGCAGCCGCGGATGGGACTTCTGGACGGCCGTGGTCTGGGTGACCAGCGCGTCGACCTTGTCCTTCGCGTCCCGCTCCTCGCCCTTCAGGGTCACCTCGACCATGAGGATCCGGCCGTCGCCGGACCACAGCGGCGCGGCCACGCCCTCGACCTCGGGCAGTGACCTCATCCGGGCGGTGAGGTCCCGCGCGGCCCCTTCGGCGGCCCGCTTGTCCTGCTCGTCCCGCTGGTCGAGGGAGCCCGACCGGGCGGAGATCAGCACCTGCTCGGTGGATCTGCGTTCCAGGTGCCCTTCGGCCGCCATGGCTTCGGCCCGGCCCGCCTCGCCGACGCGGTAGTCCGCCGTCCTGGCGCTGTTGTTGCCGACGGCCGAGCCGGCGACCAGGCACAGCACCACGAACACCAGCCATCCGACGACCGCCCGCCAGGGGTGCCGCGCGCTCCAGCGCGCCACGCGCACAGTGAGTGAGTTCATGCCCTAAAGCCTTGTTGACCAGGGCAGTTGGCGGACAGAGGTGTCAGGTTGAACTTGCCGTCCACCGATCGGTGGACCCGCAGGGTGGGGGAAGCCCCCGACTTTCCCCTACTCGCCCCGCGCCTTGAGGACCAGCTTGTTCACCGCCCACAGGCCGACGCCGATGGCCAGGAGGACACCGGCGCGGATGTAGACGTCGGCCGGGCGGTCGGCGAGCGGGCTGGCGAGGATCAGGGCCGTGATGGCGCCCAGGACCGGGAGGACCGTGGGAGTGCGGAAGTGGGAGTGGTCCACCCTGTCGCGGCGCAGGACCAGGACCGAGATGTTGACCACGGCGAAGACGCAGAGCAGGAGGAAGGCGGTGGTGTCGCCGAGGCCCTCGATCTCACCCGTCGACACCAGGCCGATGGCCAGGAGCGTCACGAAGACGATGCCCACGACCGGCGTGCGGCGGTGGGGCAGGACCCGGGCCATGCCGCGCGGCAGGATGCGCTCGTTGGCCATGCCGTAGCAGAGGCGGGACGCCATCATGATGTTGATGAGCGCCGAGTTGGTCACCGCGAACAGCGCGATCAGCGCGAACAGCTTGTGCGGGAAGTTCACGCCGCCCGCCTTGACGACCTCGAGGAGCGGGCCGCTCGACCCCTCCAGCGTCTTGTAGTCGACGAGGAGGGACGAGACCAGCGCGACCAGGACGTAGATCGTGCCCGTGACCGCCACGCCGATGAAGATCGCCCGCGGGAAGGTCCTGACCGGGTCCTTGGTCTCCTCCGCCATGTTCACCGAGTCCTCGAAGCCCACGAACGCGAAGAAACCGAGGGCCGTGGCGCCCAGGACACCCGTGATCAGGGCGTACCCCGTGCCGCTCGCCTCGAACTCGGTCAGCCGGGACGGTTCGCCGACGCCGGTGATGACGGCCCACGCGCCGATCGCGAGGATGATCACCAGGCCGGTGAGCTCGACGAGGGTCAGGATGACGTTCGTCTTGACCGACTCCGAGACGCCCCGCAGGTTGAGGGCGGCGAGCAGGACGATGAAGAGGATCGCGATGAGAGTGGGAGGCAGCGCGTCGTTCGTCAGCTCGCCCAGATAGTCGCCGCTGAACGCGCGGGCCGCCGCGCTCGCGGACGACAGACCCGAACACATCACCATGAACGCGACGATGAAGGTGAGGAACGGCAGCTTGAATGCCTTCTGCGTGTAGAGGGCCGCGCCCGCCGCCTTCGGGTACTTGCCGACCAGCTCCACATACGAGGCCGCCGTCAGGATCGCCACGACGAAGCCGATGACGAACGGCAGCCAGAGCGCGCCCCCGACCTTCCCGGCGACCTTGCCGGTGGTCGCGTAGATGCCGGTTCCGAGGATGTCGCCGATCACGAAGAGGATCAGCAGCTTCGGGCCGAGGACGCGTTTGAGACCTGATTCCTCCGCGGGCGTCGACGCCCCGGTGGTGGTTTCGGTGGTGGACAAGAGAACCTCCCCCGATCGGTGATCCGTCCGGGGAAGTTCTGCCCGGTGGCGCGCCATGGATGCGTGCTCCAGGCATTCTCAGAGCTTCACCAGAGGTTTCGGCTGATGTTGTGCGGGCGGGGCCTGCGGGACCGGTACGGGAGTCCGGCCGGTGTGGCTGGGTGCGGCCCTGCGGGGATGGTACGGCTGGGCGGCGCGTCCCCGGGTGAGGGCGCGCCGCCGTGTCGATCGAGCCTCTGGTGGCCTCGGGTCGGTCAGACCTCCAGGTCCGACTCGATCCTCTTCAACTGGTGCCGCGCCATCGCCAGGTTGGCCCGCTTGGCGTCGAGCACCAGGTAGAGGAAGAGGCCGTTGCCGCCGCGGCCGGTGAGCAGTCGGATCAGGTGGTACTGGTCGCTCAAGGTGATCAGGATGTCCTCGATCTCGGCCTTCAGCCCCAGGTGCTCCATGGTGCGCAGCTTGGCCCGTACGACGTCGGTGTTGCCGGCCGCCGCGACGTTGAGGTCGAAGCCCTTGCTGCCGCCGATCGTGCCCAGTGCCATGCCGCTGGTGTAGTCGACGAGGGCGGCTCCGGTCGCGCCCTCGATGGAGGCGAGGGCCTCTTTCAACGCGGTCTCGGTGTTGGCCATGGTGTGGTGGTTCCTTTCAACTCTCGCTGGTGGTTGCGGTGTTCGGAGCCGGTCGGGCGGTGGCCCGCACGGTCCGGGTGGTTCGGGTCCGGGTGGGGGCCGGACCCGCGGTGGTCTTGGGTGCGGACTTGGCCTGGGACTGTGGATCGGCCTGGCGGTCGGTGTTCTGGCCCGGTCCGGGGGCGGCCCTGGGCTGGTTCCTGGCCCTCGCCGCGGCGGTTCGCGGGGTGGGTTCGGCGCGGGCCGCCGCGGCGTCGACCAGCTCCCCGATACGGGTGCCGGCGCGGCGGCCCTCCAGGTGCAGCCGGCCGACGTTGACGCGGTCCTGGGCCAGCAGCGTCAGCACGGCGGAGGAACCCGCCGCGTACGTCGCCACGTAGCCCTGGGTGCCGCGGACGAGTAGCTCGCGGAAGTCGCCCTGGCCGGTGGCGTCCGTCATCCGTACGGCCACACCCAGGACGGCTGCGGTGAGGGCGGCCACGCCCTCCGGTTCCACGCCGGGGGTGTCCTGGGCGAGGACCAGGCCGTCGACGCTGGCCGCGAGCGCGCCGGTCAGTTGGGGCACGCGGGCCCGCAACCGGTGGAGTTCGTCGAGGACTTCGGCCTCCGCCGCCATGAGCAGTCTCCTCTCGACACGCTGTCGAAGCGCGCGGATCACAGTGCCTCCAGGGCGTCTCGGAGCCGACGCAGCAGGGCGACGTTGGGGTCCGCCGGGGGTTGTGCGAGCAGGGCGGACACGGGGTCGGGGGT
>NZ_VJZC01000418.1 GCF_009377185.1 Streptomyces spongiae | reverse complement strand
GGGCGGCGGGGGCGAGAACAAACCCCGTTCCCGCTCAGCGGAGTGCTGCCCGTACCGCTGATTCCACCGTCGGGAACGCGAACGTGAAGCCGGAGTCCAGGAGCCGGGACGGGAGGACCCGTGCACTGCCGAGGACGTCACCGGCGACCTCACCGAGGACGAGCCGGAGCGCGGGGGAGGGGACGGAGAAGAGAGTCGGACGGTGCAGCACCCGCCCCATCGCGGCCGTGACCTCACGGTTCGTCACGGGCTCAGGAGCCGTCAGATTCACCGGCCCCGACAGCGACGGCGTGTCGATGAGGTGCCGCAGGGCGGCCACCTCGTCGTGCAGCGCGATGAAGCTCCAGTACTGGTGACCGTTCCCCAGGCGGCCACCCAGGCCCGCCTGGAAGAGGGGGAACAGCGGACCCCACGCCCCACCACCACGCGCCACCACCAGCCCCGTACGGGCGAACACGGTCCGGACGCCCGCCTCCCGCGCCGCCGCCGTCGCCTCCTCCCACTCCACGCAGAGAGCGGGGAGGAAGCCCTCACCCGGCGGCGCCGACTCGTCGACCACCCGGTCGCCCGTGTCCCCGTAGAACCCGATCGCACTGCCGTTGACGAAGACACGCGGCGGCACGTCGAGCGAGGCCACCGCCTCCGCGAGCGCCGCCGTGCCCAGCACCCGCCCGGCCCGCAGCTTCGCCTTGTACTCCGCCGTCCAGCGGCGCGACGCCACCCCGGCCCCGGCGAGGTTCACCACCGCCGCACACCCGGCCAGCCCCGCCGCGTCCACCTTCTGGGCCTCCGGGTCCCACCGGACCTCGTCCTCGCCCCGCGGCGTCCGCCGTACGAGCCGTACCACCTCGTACCCGTCCGCCCGCAGCGAGCGCGCCAGCGCCGAACCGATCAGCCCGGACGCCCCGGCGATCGCGATCCGGGAACCGCGAGCCGGCGCGTCCTCGCCACCCAGCGAGGCTTCCGTGTCGAGCGGGGCGTCGGAGTCGGAGTCGCCCAACGGTGCGTCAGCGTTCATGGGGACATCCTGCCGGGTGGGCCGCCAGAACACACGGTCAGGCCGCTCCGCGCGCCGTACTGTGGCCCCCATGCCGGTTCCGTACATACGCTTCGCCACCCTCGACGACGAGGACACGCTCGGCAGCCTCGACCGCGTCACCTGGTCCACGCTGCACTCCGTCCAGCCGCGCCCCCGCCCGCCGTTCGAACCCTTCTTCAGCGAGCGTTTCGGGCCGCGGGACCACCTCGTCGCCGAACTCGGCGGACAGCTCGCCGGCTACATCCGTCTGGGCTACCCGACCCCCCTCGCCTGCAACTCCCATGTGCGGCAGATCCAGGGCCTCGTCGTCGCCGAGACGGCGCGCGGCGACGGGGTGGGCCGGGCGCTGCTCCGGGCCGTGCAGGAGGAGGCCCGACGGCAGGGCGCCCGACGGCTCACCCTGCGGGTCCTCGGGCACAACACCCCCGCCAGGAAGCTGTACGAGTCCGAGGGGTTCGTGGTGGAGGGGATCCTGCCCGAGGAGTTCCTGCTCGACGGGGCGTACGTGGACGACGTCCTGATGGGGCGTTACCTCTGACACCACCGAATCTCTGACACCACCGAATCTCTTACAGCACCGCATCCTGACACCACCGCCCCCTCCGGGGCTACGAGGCGATCAGCTCGCCCGTGTCCACCGGTGTCGTCGAGTTCCTCGCCTGCCGCGCCTCCCCGGCGACCTCGTCCACCGTCAGGACGTACCCCGTCTCGTCGTCGGAGGTGGAGCGGGCGAAGACCACGCCGTACACACCGCCGTCGGGCGTCAGGAGAGGGCCGCCGGAGTTGCCGGGGCGGACCGTGGAGCGGATGGAGTAGATCTCGCGGGTGACCATGTCCGTGCTGTAGATGTTCTGGCCGTTCGCGTTGATGCGGCTGGCGACCGTGGCCCCCTGGAGGTCGAGGCCGCCGTCCTGCGGGTAACCGGCGACGACCGCGGAGTCGCCGCGCGACGCGGAGTCGTCGAAGCGGAGCACGGGTGCCCTGAGGTCCGGCACGTAGAGGACCGCCACGTCCTTGTCGGGGTCGAACAGGACGACCCGCGCCTCGTACGTGCGGCCCACACCGCCCACACGGACGGTCGGCTCGTCGATGCCCGCCACCACGTGGGCGTTGGTCATCACGTGCCGCGCCGCGTAGACGAAGCCGCTGCCCTCGCGGCCCTGGCCGTCGGCGACGCCCTCCACCTTCACCGTGCTGCGCTTGGCCGCGTTCGTCGCGGTGGCGGTGACGCTGTCCCCGGAGGGCTTGGCGACCTCCGCCGTCGCCTCGTTCTCGAACGGGTTGAAGACCTGCGGGAAGCCCGCCTCGGTGAGCGCGGAGGTGGCACGCGAGAACCAGGTCGGGGTCGTCTCCGGCATGGTGTTCTGCACGGCGCCGAGCAGCGCCGAGCCTCGGATCGCCTGCGTCACCACCGGGGACGAGGACGCGCCCAGCACGCTGGCCGCCACCCAGGCGACGATGAGGACGGCGACCGTGTTGGCCGCGGCCCCGCCGACGCCGTCGGCCACCCGGAGCGGGCCACCGCGCTCCAGCTCGTAGCGCAGCCGCAGTCCCAGGCGTCCCGCCAGCTCGTGCCCGACCACCGCCGGCGCCAGCACCGTCAGCACGGCCGTGAGCGTCGCCGCTGGGGTCCCCGCGTTCACCAGGCCCATCACCCAGGGCAGCACCCACACCCCGACGGCCGCGCCGCCCACGAACCCGGCCAGCGAGACGCAGCCGGCCACCAGGCCACGGCGGTAACCGGACGCCGCGTAGGCCAGGATCACCAGCAACAGCAGGATGTCGAGCACGTCCACTCCAGGCGCCTTTCTCTTTGGGCCCCCTAGTACGCGTGGGGCGGGCCCAGTGATCAGGCAGGCCCGCGCGGACCGGCGGAATCGGCCACACGTGCCTGGACCTGTAGAAACGCCCAGGGCCCAGACGATGGTTCCACCGGGTGGCGCACCCCACGTCGCGGCGGGGCCGGGGCGGGGCCAAGCTGAGGCCATGCGTGTCTTCCGGACGGCGCGAACGCGACGGCGACGGGGGCGGATACGGGCTGCGCGGGGTGGCCCCGCTCAGCCGCCCCGGCGGGCCGCGATGTTCGCGCGGGCCACGGCGTTCGCGCGGGCCGCCGTGCGGCGGTCGGGCGTGCGGCGGTCGGGCGCCGACCGTGAGGCGACCGCGTCCCCCGTACGGCTGCCGCGCGTCGCCCTCCTCCTGCTTGCCGTCCTGCCCGTGCTCGCCGTCGCGCTGGGGCTGGTGCTGTGGGCGACGGTCGGTGGGGAGGAGAAGAAGGGCCGCGCCCACCGTCCCTCGACGACCCGGCCCGCCGTCGTGCACAGGGCCGACCGGCCGCCCATCGTGCCGAGGGCCCACTGGCTGGGCGACGCCGCGCGCAGCCAGCCGCCCGCGCGGTACGACGACCGGGTCCTCGCGGTCTTCGTGCACCACACCGACTCGCCGAACGACTACGACTGCGCGGACACGCCCCGCGTCATCCGCTACCTGTACGCGGGCCAGACCGGCAGCCGGGACTGGGACGACATCGGCTACAACTTCCTCGTCGACCGCTGCGGCACGATCTACGAGGGCCGCGCGGGCGGCGTCGACCGGCCCGTCACCGGCGCCCACACCCAGGGCTTCAACCACCGTACGGCGGGTATCGCCGCCATCGGCACGTTCACCGCGGGCGTGCCGGTGCCCCCGGCGGTGACCGACGCGATCGCCGCCCTAGCCGCGTGGAAGCTGGGCCTCGCGGACGTCGACCCGCGCGGCGGTGTCCGCCTGGTGTCCAGCAACAGCCACAGCCGGTACCCCGCCGGCACCACCGTCCTCCTGCCCGCCCTCGCGGGCCACAGCGACGGCTACATGACCAGCTGTCCCGGCGTGGCCCTCGCCGAACGGCTCCCCGCGATCAGGGAGGCCGCCGCCCGCCTCCAGGGCCGTTCCTAGCCGCTCGTCTCACAGACAGCGCGCGGGCGTCTCACAGAGTTCTCCCAGATCCGAGCCCTAGCTTCGTCGTGTCACGCCGACCGGAGGTGGGGAAGATGATCAGCAGTCGTTCCACGCACACATCCACGCACACGAAGAAGTCCTGGTCCGCGTCCCTGCGGAGCCCGTGGACCGTGGCCTGCGCGACCGTCGCCGTCGTGCTCGGCCCGTCCGCCGTCACCGCGTCCGCGCTGGAGCGGGCGAACTCGGCGCCCCTGCACCGTCCGGCGGCCCCGGACCGGGAGCCGCACCGGGAGCCGCCGCACCACGCCGCGCCCTACGCCGCCGCGGAGTACGCCTACCTGCCCCGCTCCCCGTACCGCGGTCAGGCCCTGAACCGCTCCCAGAGCCTGGGATAGCGCTCCGCCAGCACGCCCTCGTTCTCGAAGTCCACGGGAGTGCCCTCGGGTTCGGGCGGTGCGGGCGGGATGCCGAGGTCCGGGGCGACGGTACCGGTGAGCTGTTCGTACGCCTCGTCCGCCGCGTACCCCAGTTCCTCGCCGTCCCCGTCGACCTCCTCGTCGAAGTCGTCCAGGAGACCGGCGAGCGAGTCCGGATCGTGCACCGCGCCCTCGAAGACCTCCCGGCCCTGGCCGATCAGCCAGCACCGGAAGAAGTCGAACACGTCGTCGCCGGCCCCGTCGAGCAGCACCCACGCCGCGCCCCACACATCCCACTGGTACGCGCGGTTGTAGCGGGCCTCGAAGTGCCGCGCGAAGTCCAGCACCGCGTCCGGGTCCAGCTGGACGAGCCGCTCGACGAGCAGGTCGGCCTGATCCTCGGGGTCGCCCTCGGCGGCCTCCCGGGTCGCGTCCACCAGCTCCCAGAACTCCGTCTCGTCCATCACGGGACCAGCATCGGCCCTAGCGGGGCGGGACGCACCCCGGAGTGCACGGTGTCATGGGCCGTACAGCTTCGTCAGGCGGGCCGCGTCGTCGGTGAACCGTTTGCGCAGGGTCGCCGGGGCCAGCACCTCCACCTCCGGGCCCAGGGCCGTGAGCTGGGTGTGGGCGACCTCCTCGGACTCCACCGGCAGCGTCACCGTCACCCGGCCACGCTCGTCGGGGTCCCCCTTGGCCGCCAGGGCATCGCGGGCGGACTGGGGATCGACGGCGTACGTCAGCCGCCGCACACCCTCCTCGGTCAACCGCACCACGACCTCGGCGCGCAGGATCGACCGCGCGAACTGCGCGGCCCGCTCCTCCCAGAAGGCGGGCAGGTCGAACTCCTCGTCCCGTACGAAGCGGTCGTCTCCGACGGCCACCGCGGTGAACCGGTCGATGCGGTACACCCGGAAGGCGCCCTGCTCCGCCACCCTTGCGCACAGGTACCAGACGCCCGCCTTCAGGACGAGCGCGTACGGCTCCAGCTCGCGCTCGACCTCGGCGTCCCCGCGCCGGTAGCGGGCCGTGATCCTCCGGTCGTCCCAGACCGCGTCCGCGACCGTCGGCAGCAGCTCGGGTGTCTCGGGCTCCTTGAACCAGGCGGGGGCGTCCAGGTGGAACCGTTGGGCTGCCGTGCGTGAGGCGTCACTGAGGGAGGGGAGGAGGGCCGCCGACACCTTGAGCCGGGCGGCCGAGGCGGCGTCCTCCAGGCCCATCTCGCGGAGGGCGCCCGGTACGCCGCTGAGGAACAGGGCCTCTGCCTCGCTGCGGGCGAGGCCCGTGAGGCGTGTCCGGTACCCGCCGATGAGCCGGTACCCGCCAGCCCGTCCCCGGTCCGCGTACACCGGCACCCCGGCCTCCGACAGCGCCTGCGCGTCCCGGGTCACCGTGCGTTCCGACACCTCCAGCTCGCTTGCCAGTTCGGCGGCGGTCATGGTCGGGCGTGACTGGAGCAACAGCACCATTTTGATGAGCCGGGCAGCACGCATGGGTTCATGATGCCGGTCCGTGCCACCGAGTTGCCTCGCCCCCGCGCTCTTACAGCCCGTACCGCTCCCGCGCCTCCTTCACCGCCGTCGCCTTCACCTCACCACGCCTCGCAAGCTGCGCGAGCGCCGCCACGACCACCGACTGCGCGTCGACGCCGAAGTGGCGGCGAGCCGCCTCACGGGTGTCGGAGAGACCGAAACCGTCCGCACCCAGCGAGGAGTAGTCCTGCTCCACCCACTGCGCGATCTGGTCCGGTACCTGACGCATGTAGTCGGAGACCGCGAGGACAGGACCATCCGCGCCCTGAAGCGCCTGCCGCACGAACGGCACCCGCTCCTCGCCCCGCAACAGCGCCGCGTCCGCGTCCAGCGCGTCCCGCCGCAGCTCCGTCCACGACGTCGCCGACCACACGTCCGCCGCCACGCCCCACTCCTCGGCGAGCAGTTTCTGGGCAGCGAGCACCCAGTGGATCGCCGTACCGGAGCCCAGCAGCTGGATGCGCGGGGCGTTGGCGACCGGCGACAGCCCCGCCGACTCCGCCGTGTTGAAGCGGTACAGGCCCTTGACGATGCCCTCGTCGATCGCGGGCACGGCCGGCTTGGCGGGCTGCGGCAGCGGCTCGTTGTACACGGTGAGGTAGTAGAAGACGTTCGGGTCCTCGCCCGGCGCGGCCTCGCCGTACATGCGGCGCAGACCGTCCTTCACGATGACCGCGACCTCGTACGCGAACGCCGGGTCGTACGTCAGCGCCGCCGGGTTGGTCGCGGCGATCACCGGCGAGTGGCCGTCGGCGTGCTGCAGGCCCTCGCCCGTCAGCGTCGTACGGCCGGCCGTCGCCCCGACGAGGAAGCCGCGGCCGAGCTGGTCGCCGAGCTGCCACATCTGGTCGGCCGTGCGCTGCCAGCCGAACATCGAGTAGAAGATGTAGAACGGGATCATCGTCTCGCCGTGCGTCGCGTACGACGTGGAGGCGGCGATGAAGTCGGCCATCGAACCGGCCTCGGTGATCCCCTCGTTGAGGATCTGCCCGTCCTTGGCCTCCTTGTAGTACATCAGCTGGTCACGGTCGACCGGCTCGTACGTCTGGCCCTTGGGCGAGTAGATGCCGAGGGACGGGAAGAGCGACTCCATACCGAAGGTGCGCGCCTCGTCGGGGACGATCGGCACCCAGCGCTTGCCGCTCTGCTTGTCGCGGACCAGGTCCTTGACGAGGCGGACGAAGGCCATGGTCGTGGCGACGTTCTGCGAGCCGGAGCCCTTGTCGAAGGACGTGAACGCCTTCTCGGCGGGGGCCGGGAGCGGGGCGACGGCGTGCGTACGGCGCGCGGGGGCGGGCCCGCCCAGGGCCGCGCGGCGCTCCTGGAGGTAGCGGACCTCGGGGGAGTCGGCGCCCGGGTGGGCGTACGGCACGACGCCGTCGACGAACTGCTCGTCGGAGATCGGCAGCTCCAGCAGGTCACGCATCGACTTGAACTCGTCCACCGTCAGCTTCTTCATCTGGTGGTTGGCGTTCTTCGACGCGAAGCCCTCGCCGAGGGTGAAGCCCTTGACGGTCTGGGCGAGGATGACGGTCGGGGCGCCCTTGTGCTCGACGGCCGACTTGTACGCGGCGTACACCTTGCGCGCCTCGTGACCACCGCGGGAGAGGTGGAAACACTCGAGGATCTTGTCGTCGGACAGCAGCTTGGCCATCTCGGCGAGCGCGGGGTCCTTGCCGAAGAAGTCCTCACGGATGTAGGCGGCGTCGCGGGTCTGGTACGTCTGCACCTGCGCGTCCGGCACTTCGCGGAGGCGGCGGACGAGCGCGCCGGTGGTGTCGAGCTGAAACAGCTCGTCCCAGGCCGAGCCCCAGAGGGACTTGACGACGTTCCAGCCGGCGCCGCGGAACTGGGCCTCCAGCTCCTGCACGATCTTGAAGTTCGCGCGGACGGGGCCGTCGAGGCGCTGGAGGTTGCAGTTGATGACGAAGGTCAGGTTGTCCAGGCCCTCGCGGGACGCCAGCGCGAGCGCGGCCGTCGACTCGGGCTCGTCCATCTCGCCGTCGCCGAGGAACGCCCAGACGTGGGACGCCGAGACGTCCTTGATGCCGCGGTTGGTGAGGTAGCGGTTGAAGCGCGCCTGGTAGATGGCGGAGAGCGGGCCGAGACCCATCGACACCGTCGGGAACTCCCACAGCCAGGGGAGGCGGCGCGGGTGCGGGTAGGAGGGCAGGCCGTTGCCGCCGGCCTCCTGGCGGAAGTTGTCGAGGTGCTGCTCGGTGAGGCGGCCGTCGAGGAAGGCGCGGGCGTAGATGCCGGGGGAGGCGTGGCCCTGGATGTACAGCTGGTCACCGGAGCCGTCCGCCTCCTTCCCCCGGAAGAAGTGGTTGAAGCCGGTCTCGTAGAGCCAGGCGGCGGAGGCGAAGGTGGCGATGTGGCCGCCGACGCCGTGTTTGCTGCCCCGGGTCACCATCGCGGCCGCGTTCCAGCGGTTCCACGCGGTGATCCGGCGCTCCATCTCCTCGTCGCCGTCCACGGTGGGCTCGGCGGAGGTGGGGATGGTGTTGACGTGGTCGGTCTCGAGGAGCTTGGGCAGCGCGAGCCCGCCCGCCTCGGCGCGTTCCAGGGTGCGGCGCATCAGGTATGCGGCGCGGTGCGGCCCGGCTGCCTTGGTGACGGCGTCCAGGGAGGCCTGCCATTCGGCGGTCTCCTCGGGGTCGCGGTCCGGGAGCTGGTCGAGCTCGCTCGGCTGGATTGCGGTGGGGTCGGTCATTGCGCCGCCTTCCGGATGCGGAGGGGGGTTCCCTCATCGGCAAGGGGTGTTGGGGGTGCCCTTTGTTGTCTTGGCAGGACAGGGCGAGGGCTCTGGTGGGAGCCCGTCGGTGACTGTAACCACTGATCGATGATCGATCAAAGGGTTGAGAGGCAAAACCTCTTGATCGCGAGAAAGTCGGCACGGGGTGCCTCCGGCGGCGGCACCGGGTGTCGTGGGGTGGCTGGAGTTTTCGCAGGTGGGGGCGCGTATGAGTGGGGGCGTGCTCTGGTGTTCGGC
>NZ_VJZC01000417.1 GCF_009377185.1 Streptomyces spongiae | reverse complement strand
GGTGGGGGCTTGGGGGTTTTGGCGCGTGCGGGTTCGTTGTGGCTTGTCGCGCAGTTCCCCGCGCCCCTTACGGGCGCCCGGGCTTCAGCTTAGGGCCGGGTGACAGGTGTTGGGCCGATCGCTGCGCGAGGACTGGTGGGGATGCCCGGAATCGGGTAAATACGATCGAGTAGAACCGGTCAGTAACGAACCTGCCCCAAGATCCCTATTCGCGGCGAGGTGAGCCTCATGTCCGCAGCACCCCCACCCTCTTCCCGTCCCGCTGTGACCGAGCGCGAGGCCCGCCAAGTCGCGGAAGCCGCCCGTGAGCAGGACTGGCGCAAGCCCAGCTTCGCCAAGGAGCTCTTCCTCGGCCGCTTCCGGCTCGACCTGATCCACCCCCACCCCATGCCCCCCGACGAGGACGCGCAGCGCGGCGAGGAGTTCCTCGCCAAACTGCGCGACTTCTGCGAGACGAAGATCGACTCCTCCGTCATCGAGCGCGACGCACAGATCCCCGACGCCGTCATCGACGGGCTCAAGGAGATCGGCGCCCTCGGCATGAAGATCGACACCAAGTACGGCGGCCTCGGCCTCACCCAGGTGTACTACAACAAGGCACTCGCCCTCGTCGGCTCCGCCAGCCCCGCGGTCGGCGCCCTGCTCTCCGCGCACCAGTCGATCGGCGTACCGCAGCCGCTGAAGCTGTTCGGCACCCAGGAGCAGAAGGACACGTTCCTGCCGCGCTGCGCCCGCACCGACATCTCCGCCTTCCTGCTGACCGAGCCGGACGTGGGCTCCGACCCGGCCCGCCTCGCCACCTCCGCCGTACCGGACGGGGACGACTACGTCCTCGACGGCGTGAAGCTGTGGACCACCAACGGCGTGGTCGCCGACCTCCTCGTCGTCATGGCCCGGGTACCGAAGTCCGACGGCCACAAGGGCGGGATCACCGCCTTCGTCGTCGAGGCCGCGTCCGAGGGCGTCACCGTCGAGAACCGCAACGCCTTCATGGGCCTGCGCGGCCTCGAGAACGGCGTGACCCGCTTCCACCAGGTCCGCGTCCCCGCCGCGAACCGCATCGGCCCCGAGGGCGCCGGGCTCAAGATCGCCCTCACCACCCTGAACACCGGCCGGCTCTCCCTGCCCGCCATGTGCGTCGGCGCGGGCAAGTGGTGCCTGAAGATCGCCCGTGAGTGGACGGGCGTGCGCGAGCAGTGGGGCAAGCCGGTCGCGCTGCACGAGGCGGTCGGCTCGAAGATCGCCTTCATCGCCGCCACCACCTTCGCGCTGGAGGCCGTGGTCGACCTGTCCTCGCAGATGGCCGACGAGGACCGCAACGACATCCGCATCGAGGCCGCCCTCGCCAAGCTCTACGGCTCCGAGATGGGCTGGCTGATGGCCGACGAACTGGTCCAGATCCGCGGCGGCCGCGGCTTCGAGACCGCCGAGTCGCTGATGGCCCGCGGCGAACGCGGCGTCCCCGCGGAGCAGATCCTGCGTGACCTGCGCATCAACCGCATCTTCGAGGGCTCCACCGAGATCATGCACCTGCTGATCGCGCGCGAGGCCGTCGACGCCCACCTGTCGGTCGCCGGTGACCTCATCGACCCCGAGAAGTCCCTCTCCGACAAGGCGAGGGCGGGCGCGAACGCGGGCGTGTTCTACGCCAAGTGGCTGCCCAAGCTGGTCGCGGGCGCGGGCCAGCTGCCCCGGTCGTACGGTGACTTCCACCCGGCCGGTCACGGCGACCTGTCCGGTCACCTCCGCTACGTCGAGCGCAACGCCCGCAAACTGGCCCGCTCCACCTTCTACGCCATGTCCCGCTGGCAGGGCCGTATGGAGACCAAACAGGGCTTCCTGGGCCGGATCGTCGACATCGGCGCCGAACTGTTCGCGATGAGCGCGGCCTGCGTACGCGCCGAGCACCTGCGCACCACCGGGGACCACGGCCGCGAGGCGTACCAGCTCGCCGACGCCTTCTGCCGCCAGTCCCGCATCCGCGTCGAAGAACTCTTCAACCGTCTGTGGACGAACACCGACGACGTCGACCGCAAGGTCGTCAAGGGCGTCCTGTCGGGCACCTACGAGTGGCTGGAGGAGGGCGTGGTCGACCCGTCCGGCGAGGGCCCGTGGATCGCCGACGCGACACCCGGCCCGAGCCGGAGGGAGAACGTCCACCGCCCCATTCGCTGAAGGACGGGCCGGCCCATCAACTCATCCTTTGACATCCTTCACGGAAAGACACTGGAGTCCCCGCCGCCCTTCTGCTGCTTGCCGCTCGAAAATTCCGCGTCAACAATGGGCAGAAGGGCGAACGGGGACGACAGATGCGCCAAGGAATCGGGGACAGTCACGGAATTTCCGTCCAGCTGATGTACGCCAGGCACGAGACCTGGTGCCATCTCGTGGAGACGGACCGTGTCAGGGCACTACGGGCGGTGCGCGATGAAGTACTTCCGCTCGCGGAGAAGCTGCGCCTGGCCGACCCCGGGGCGTTCGAGACGCACCGGGACGCCCTCGCCGTGCTGCTCAACGAATGCGCGCTGGCCGTCGTCGACACCGAGCCCAGGCCGCCCGTGACCGGCTTCGACGCCGTACGCGTACGCAGGCTCGACCCCCGTGACGTGGACGCGCTGCTGGACGCCGGGCGCCCCGGCGAGCGGCCGGTGGTCCCGCAGCTCTTCCGCAGCGCCCTCGACGTGGTCAAGGACCCCGTGCTGCGCGAGGTGATCACGGCGAACCAGCAGGGCGTCGACATTCTCCGGCGGGCGAACCGCTGGATCCGGATGCTCGTGGACGTCATGGACGCCGAAGAAATGGAGACCCGTATTTCGCGGGGCCGGAACATGTAATTCACACTCGTGGTAGTTGGGGGTTCGGACAATGCCCGCTCTCGGACTGGAAACCGTCACCGGCAAAATCATGCGGGCCGGCGAGGGCAGGATCCTGCGCCGCCTGCACCGCGTCGCCGAACAGGTCACCTCCATCGAGGAGGACTTCACCGACCTGAGCGACGCCGACCTCCGCGCCCTCACCGACGAGTACAAACAGCGGTACGCCGACGGCGAGACCCTCGACGACCTGCTGCCCGAGGCCTTCGCCACCATGCGAGAGGCCGCGCGGCGCACCCTCGGCATGCGCCACTTCGACGTCCAGGTCATGGGCGGCGCCGCCCTCCACCTCGGCAACATCGCCGAGATGCAGACCGGCGAGGGCAAGACCCTGGTCGCCACGCTGCCCGTCTACCTCAACGCCCTCACCGGCAAGGGCGTCCACCTCGTCACCGTCAACGACTACCTGGCCCAGCGCGACGCCGACTGGATGGGCCGGGCGTACACGTTCCTCGGCCTGAGCGTCGGCGTCATCCGCACCGGCTCGACCCCCGCCGAGCGCCGGGCCGCCTACGCCTGCGACATCACCTACGGCACCAACACCGAGTTCGGCTTCGACTACCTCCGCGACAACATGGCCTGGTCGAAGGACGAGCTCGTCCAGCGCGGCCACCACTTCGCGATCGTCGACGAGGCCGACTCGATCCTCATCGACGAGGCCCGCACCCCGCTGATCATCTCCGGCCCCGCCGACCAGGCCCCCCACTGGTACGAGGCCTTCGCGAGCCTCGTACGGCCCATGCGGGGGGTCGAGATCCAGGAGGAGCGCTTCGTCAAGTTCCTCGACAAGGAGAGGCTGCAGGAACTGCGCGACGAGTACCACTACGAGTACGACCCCAGGAAGCGCACCGTCGCCGTCCTGGACCGCGGGGTGGAGTACATCCAGGACCAGCTCGGCATCGACAGCCTCTACGAGTCCGATCACACCCCGCTGATCGGCCACCTCAACAACGCCCTGAAGGCCAAGGAACTGTTCCGCAAGGACCACGAGTACGTCGTCGTCGACGGCGAGGTCCTGATCGTCGACGAACACACCGGACGCATCCTCGCCGGCCGCCGCTACAACGAGGGCCTGCACCAGGCGATCGAGGCCAAGGAGAGCGTCCAGGTCAAGGAGGAGAACCAGACCCTCGCGACGATCACCCTCCAGAACTTCTTCCGCCTCTACCACAAGCTCTCCGGCATGACCGGCACGGCGATGACCGAAGCCGCCGAGTTCCACCAGATCTACGAACTCGGAGTCGTCCCCATCCCGACCAACCGGCCGATGGTCCGCATGGACCAGCCCGACCTGATCTACCGCACCGAGGACGCCAAGTACGCGGCGGTCGTCGACGACATCGAGGAGCGGCACGCCCAGGGCCAGCCGGTCCTGGTGGGCACCACCACCGTCGAGGTGTCCGAGGTGCTGTCCTCGCTGCTGCGCAAGCGGGGCATACGCCACGAGGTGCTCAACGCCAAGAACCACCAGCGCGAGGCCCTGATCGTCGCCCAGGCGGGCCGCAGGGGAGCGGTCACCGTGGCCACCAACATGGCGGGCCGCGGCACCGACATCATGCTCGGCGGCAACCCCGAGGCCCTCGCCCTGGCGTCACTCCCGGAGGAAGCGGACGAGGAACAGCGCCAGTCCGCGATCGACCGCGTGGCGTCCGAGGTCGCCACCGAGCGCGACGAGGTCACCGGACTCGGCGGCCTCTACGTCCTCGGCACCGAGCGGCACGACGCCCGCCGCATCGACAACCAGCTCCGCGGCCGCTCCGGCCGACAGGGCGACCCCGGTGAGTCCCGCTTCTACCTCTCGCTCCAGGACAGCCTCATGCGGCTCTTCCAGGCCCAGATGGTGGACCGGGTGATGGCCGCGGCCAACCTCCCCGACGACGTCCCCATCGAGAACAAGGTCGTCACCCGCGCCGTCGCCTCCGCCCAGGCGCAACTGGAACGGCAGCACTTCGAGTCCCGCAAGGACGTCCTGAAGTTCGACGAGGTCCTCAACCGCCAGCGCCGGCTCATCTACGCCGAGCGCCGCCGCGTCCTCGAAGGCCAGGACCTGCGCGAACAGCTCCGGCACTTCATGGACGGCACCATCCGCGCGTACGTCGAGGCCGAGACCGAGGAGGGCTTCGCCGAGGAGTGGGACCTGGAGAGGCTGTGGTCCGCGGTCGAACAGCTCTACCCCGTGGGGATCACCCTGGACGACCTGGACGAGCAGTTCGGCGGCCGCTCGAACCTCACCACCGAGGACATCGTGGACGCGCTCACCGACGACATGCACACCCGCTACGAGGAACGCGAGGAGGAACTCGGCGAGGACGTGCTACGCCTGCTGGAGCGCCGGGTGATGCTCTCCGTCCTGGACCGCAAGTGGCGCGAGCACCTGTACGAGATGGACTACCTCCGTGACGGCATCGGCCTGCGCTGGACCCTCGGTCGCGAACCGATCATCGAGTACGAGCGCGAGGGCTTCGACATGTTCGTCGCCATGACCGACGCCATCAAGGAGGAGTCCGTCGGCTACGTCTTCAACCTCGACCCCACCTCCGAGGGCCTCGCCCCCGGCCCCCAGGACTCCCTCCACTTCAGCGCCCCGACCATGGACACGGCGGAGGGAGTCGTCGAGGGCGACTTCACCCCGGCGGACGCGGGCCGCTCCGCGGAGACCGGGTCCTCGGGTGGCGCCGCCCGCCCGGTGAAGGCCAGGACGCGTCAGGCCAGGGCGAAGCGGCGCCGGAAGAGGTGACGAGGTGATGAGGCGGGGACGCGGTCAGCAGTACTTGTAGCCGCTGCCGCGCGAGGACCAGGAGCAGTCGTCGGCCTTGGTCCCGTTCGCCTTGTAGAGCGTGGCCGTGTCCGCGGTGTTGTTCCACACGTACCACTCGCGACCCCAGTACTTGTGGTACGCGTCGTTGGTGCCCGTGCCGGTGTGCACCTTCTTGCTGTTGCCCGCGCCGACCTTCACGTCGCCGAAGGTGTACGTGTAGCCGGTCCTGTCCTTGATCTTCCAGCCCTTCAGGGAGACCGCCGCCGACGTGGTGTTCTTGATCCGGATCCACTCGCCGTTGAGGCTGGAGTTCGAGCCCGTGTCCGAGCCCGGGCTGTCGTAGTACACGTGGTAGATGTACACCCGCCCGGCCGCCTCGGCCGGCGAGCTCAGCAGTGTCCCCGTCAGAGCCACCGCTCCGGCGAGTGCGGGCAGGGCGGCGCGTATCCCTCTGCGCATGGAGAATCCCCCCAGATGTCGTCCTTCTGACCGGTCGTCCCCCGATCAGAGGAGAAGTAATATCACCTAGTCTTCACGTGTGCTTCACAAACGGAGATATGACGCCGTCGTGTGACACATGGCCGTAAGGCGGCCCACACTCCGACGCGCCGTCATGCCGTCCACCGGGTACGGCCACAATGGAGGAATGACCGACAGCCCTGCCCCTCTCGCCGATCCGCATCTAGTCTTCGATCCCGTCGCCGGGACCCGCGACGTCGTCGTCCTCGGATCGACCGGTTCCATCGGCACCCAGGCCATCGATCTCGTCCTGCGCAACCCGGACAGGTTCCGCGTCACCGGGCTCTCCGCCGCCGGGGGGAGGGTGGGACTGCTGGCCGAGCAGGCGTACCGGCTCCGCGTGCGGACGGTCGCCGTCGCCCGCGAGGATGCCGTCCCCGCGCTGAAGGAGGCCCTCAGAGGCCAGTACGGCACCGAGCCGCTCCCCGAGATCCTCGCGGGCCCGGACGCCGCCACCCAGCTCGCCGCCACCGCGTGCCACACCGTGCTCAACGGCATCACCGGCTCCATCGGCCTCGCGCCCACCCTGGCCGCCCTGGAGGCGGGCCGCACTCTCGCGCTCGCCAACAAGGAGTCGCTCATCGTCGGCGGGCCGCTGGTCAAGGCGCTGGCCGAGCCGGGCCAGATCATCCCCGTCGACTCCGAGCACGCCGCCCTGTTCCAGGCCCTCGCCTCCGGCACCCGGGCCGATGTGCGCAAGCTGGTCGTCACCGCCTCCGGGGGCCCGTTCCGCGGCCGTACGAAGGTGGAGCTGGCGAACGTCACCCCCGAGGACGCCCTCGCGCACCCGACCTGGGCCATGGGGCCGGTCATCACCGTCAACTCCGCGACCCTGGTCAACAAGGGCCTGGAAGTCATCGAGGCACACCTCCTCTACGACATTCCCTTCGATCGCATTGAGGTGGTCGTGCATCCGCAGTCGTATGTCCACTCGATGGTTGAGTTCACGGACGGATCGACACTGGCCCAGGCGACGCCCCCCGACATGCGTGGGCCGATCGCCATCGGCCTCGGCTGGCCGGAGCGCGTCCCCGACGCCGCCCCCGCCTTCGACTGGACCAAGGCGTCCACCTGGGAGTTCTTCCCCCTCGACAACGAGGCGTTCCCCTCGGTCGGGCTCGCCCGCCACGTCGGACAGCTCGCGGGCACGGCCCCGGCGGTGTTCAATGCCGCCAACGAGGAGTGCGTCGACGCGTTCCTGAAGGGCGCCCTGCCGTTCAACGCGGTCATGGAGACGGTCACCCGGGTCGTCGAGGAACACGGCACACCCGGAACGGGAACCTCCCTGACCGTGGCGGACGTCCTCGAAGCCGAGACCTGGGCCCGCGCCCGCGCCCGGGAACTGACCAAGAACACTCCGACCACCTCTACCGAGCGGACGACCGCGGAGGCGCGTGCATGACCACCCTGATGACGATCCTCGGCATCGCCGTCTTCGTGATCGGCCTGGGGATCTCGATCGCGTGGCACGAGCTGGGCCACCTGTCGTTCGCCAAGCTCTTCGGCATCCGCGTGCCCCAGTACATGGTGGGCTTCGGCCCGACCATCTGGTCGCGCCACCGGGGCGAGACGGAGTACGGCATCAAGGCGATCCCGCTCGGCGGCTACATCCGCATGATCGGCATGTTCCCGCCGGGCAAGGACGGGCGGATCGAGGCCCGCTCGACGTCCCCGTTCCGCGGGATGATCGAGGACGCCCGCGCGGCCGCCTTCGAGGAGCTTCAGCCCGGCGACGAGAAGCGCCTCTTCTACACGCGCAAGCCCTGGAAGCGCGTCATCGTGATGTTCGCGGGCCCGTTCGCGAACCTGGTCCTCGCCGTCGTGATCTTCGTCAGCGTCATGATGACGTTCGGCACCAACATGCAGACCACCACGGTCGGCAAGGTCTCGGACTGCGTCATCCAGGCCAGCGCGGACCGCTCGACGTGCGAGAAGGGCGACCAGGCCGCCCCCGCCAAGGCGGCCGGGCTCAAGGCCAAGGACGAGATCGTCGCCTTCAACGGCGTCCCCGTGAAGGACTGGTCCACCCTCCAGGAGGACATCCGCGCCAACCCCGGCAAGGAGGTCACCCTCACCGTCGAGCGCGGAGGAAAGCAGCTCGACCTCACCGCCACCCTCATAAAGAACCAGGTCAGCAAGACCGACGGCGACGGCGGCTACGTCCAGGGTGAGTACGTGTACGCCGGCTTCCTCGGCTTCACACCCGCCACCGGCATCGTCCCGCAGACCTTCACGCAGTCCGTGGACCGCATGGGCGACATGATGGAGAACGGCGTGGAGTCGCTGATCTCCCTGCCCGCCAAGGTCCCCGCCCTGTGGGACGCGGCCTTCGGCGACGGCCCGCGCGAGCCCGACTCGCCCATGGGCGTGGTCGGTGCGGCCCGCGTCGGCGGCGAGATCGCGACCCTCGACATCCCGGCCACCCAGCGCCTCGCCACGTTCCTGATGCTGGTCGCGGGCTTCAACCTCTCCCTGTTCCTCTTCAACATGCTCCCGCTGCTCCCGCTCGACGGCGGACACATCGCGGGCGCCCTGTGGGAGTCCCTGCGCCGGAACCTGGCCAAGGTGCTGCGCCGACCCGACCCGGGCCCGTTCGACGTGGCGAAGCTGATGCCGGTGGCTTATGTGGTGGCGGGTATTTTCATCTGCTTCACGGTCTTGGTCCTGATCGCGGACGTGGTGAACCCCGTACGGATCTCATAGCGGTACGCGGTACGTCACGCGGAGTTCACGGCGGCCGGGCAGGCTGGAAGCCCGGCCGCCGTCGCAT
>NZ_VJZC01000416.1 GCF_009377185.1 Streptomyces spongiae | reverse complement strand
GTCCCAGCGACACGCCGTGCATGCGGCGTGTCGCTGGGACTCAGGATCCAATCGCCCTCTCCGGACCGGTGTACGCCGGGACCTACACGGTGAGCCCACGCACCAACAGATCCAGCAGCGCACACACGAACAACGCGATCCCGATGAACCCGTTGACGCTGAAGAACGCCCTGTTCAGCCGGGACAGGTCGTGCGGCCGCACGATGGTGTGCTCGTACACGAACGCGGCCGCCACGATCAGCAGGCCCAGCCACAGGAACGCGCCCGCGTCGGTCGCCAGCGCGTACCAGACGAAGAGCGCGGTGGTGACGAGGTGGCACGCCCGTGCGCCCCAGATCGCCGCCGGGATGCCGAAACGCGCCGGGACCGACAGGACTCCGGTCTCACGGTCGGAGTCGACGTCCTGGCAGGCGTAGATCAGATCGAAGCCGCCGATCCAGATGCCGACCGCGAGCCCGAGGATCACCGCGTCCCAGGACCACTCACCCGTAATCGCCAGCCAGCCGCCGACCGGGCCCATCGCCTGGGCGAGACCGAGGATGGCCTGCGGGAAGTTCGTGAACCGCTTGCCGTACGGGTAGACCACCATCGGGATCACCGCGATGGGCGCCAGCGCAAGGCACAGTGGGTTGAGCAGGGCCGCCGCGCCGAGGAAGAACACCAGCGCGATGAACGCGCCCGTCCACGCGTGCCGCACCGTCACCGCGCCGGTGACCAGCTCGCGGTGGGCCGTACGGGGGTTACGGGCGTCGATCTCGCGGTCGATGATCCGGTTGGCGGCCATCGCGAAGGTACGCAGCCCGATCATCGCGATCGTCACGAGCAGCAGGCGGCCCCAATGGACGTTCCGGTCCAGCTGGAACATCGCGGTCAGGGAGGCGATGTAGGCGAACGGCAGCGCGAAGACGGAGTGCTCGATCATCACCAGGCGCAGGAACGCCTTGGTACGCCCCGGCTGGGGAAGCGCGGCGGAAGCGGAGGTCACAGCCCGTACTCCTTCCAGCGGCGGTCCACGAGCGCCGCCGTCGGCGGGTCCGACACCACCATCTCCGGCCAGCCCCCGTCCCGCGTGTAGCCCTCCTCGGGCCACTTCCGCGTCGCGTCGATGCCCGCCTTGCCGCCCCAGAACTGCTGGTAGGAGGCGTGGTCGAGGTGGTCGACCGGGCCTTCGACGACGGTCAGGTCGCGGGCGTAGTCCGTGTTGCCGAGAGCCCGCCAGGCGACCTCGTGCAGGTCGTGGACGTCGCAGTCGGAGTCGACGATCACGATCAGCTTGGTCAGCGACATCATGTGGGCGCCCCAGATCGCGTGCATGACCTTCTGGGCGTGCTTCGGGTACTTCTTGTCGATGGCGACGATCGCGCAGTTGTGGAAGCCGCCGGCCTCGGGGAGGTGGTAGTCCACGATGTCCGGGACGATGATCTTGAGGAGCGGCAGGAAGAAGCGCTCGGTGGCCCGGCCCAGCGGCCCGTCCTCCGTCGGGGGCCGCCCGACCACGATGGACTGCAACAACGGCCGCTTCCGCATCGTCACGCAGTCGATGGTCAGCGCGGGGAACGGCTCCTGCGGGGTGTAGAACCCGGTGTGGTCGCCGAACGGCCCCTCCGGGAGCATCTCCCCCGGCTCCAGCCAACCCTCCAGCACCACCTCGGCGTTGGCCGGCACCTGCAGCGGCACCGTCTTGCAGTCCACCATCTCGGTCCGCTTGCCCGCGAGGAACCCGGCGAACAGGTACTCGTCGATGTCGCCGGGGAGCGGGGCGGTGGAGGCGTACGTGACGGCGGGCGGGCACCCGAAGGCGATGGCGACGGGCAGCCGCTCACCCTTCCTGGCCGCCACCTGGTAGTGGTTGCGGCTGTCCTTGTGGATCTGCCAGTGCATGCCGATGGTGCGCTTGTCGTGGCGCTGGAGGCGGTAGAGGCCGAGGTTGCGGACGCCGGTCTCGGGGTGCTTGGTGTGCGTGAGACCGAGGTTGAAGAAGGAGCCGCCGTCCTCGGGCCAGGTGAAGAGGGCGGGCAGGGCGTCGAGGTCCACGTCGTCGCCCTGTAGGACGACTTCCTGCACGGGCGCGTCGCCGGACTTGACCTTCCTCGGCGGTACGTGGGCCATCGCGCCGAGCTTCCCGAATGCCTCGCGCACCCCGACGAACCCGTGCGGCAGCTCGGGCTTGAGCAGGCCGCCGATCCGTTCGCTGATCTCCTCGTACGACTTCAGGCCCAGCGACTTCAGCAGGCGCCGGTCCGTGCCGAAGACGTTCATGGCGAGCGGCATGCTCGAGCCGCGTACGTTCTCGAAGAGCAGCGCGGGGCCGCCCGCCTTGTTGACCCGGTCGGTGATCTCGCCGACCTCCAGGTGGGGGTCGACCTCCACCTTGACGCGCTTGAGGTCGCCTTCCCGATCGAGGGCCCGGAGGAACGAGCGAAGATCGTCGTAAGCCATGGGTCCCAGTATCCGGTACGCACTACTCTGGAGCGGTCACCGGGGGCCGGAAGCCGCCCGGCCCGGCGACGGGCTGTGACTCTCGGCTGTGACTCTCAAGGGGATCGATTACATTGCTTCGGGTGCTGATGATCCTTGTGCCGCTGGCACTGAGCATCTACGCGTTCATCGACTGCATCACCACGCAGGAGAAGGATGTCCGCCACATCCCGAAGCCCCTCTGGGCCATCCTCATCCTCCTCTTCCCGCTGGTCGGCTCGATCTCCTGGCTGATCGTGGGCCGCGACCGCAACAGCACGGCGGGCCGTATGGGCGGCGGCTCCCGCAGGTCCGGGGGTGGCTGGGTCGCTCCGGACGACAACCCCGACTTCCTGAAGTCCCTGGACGAGGACAAGAACCAGGACGACGACCAGAAGCGGGACGAGCCCTGACCCCTGCTGCCTGAGCGGTTGCCCCCTGACGAGCCCCCGAAAGGGGATACCGCGCCCAGGCCGGGGCCGGGGGCAAGTCGAAACCTGGCTCGCATGACGACTGCCCCCGCCGCCTCGCCGATACGATCGGCCTCGACCCACGCCAGCCGCGCGACCTGCACCTTCAGGATGAAACGTGCTCAGTGGCTGGTGACGGGCCGCCGCACTGGCCGTAAAGAGCCTCGGCCGCTCGCTCACCAGCGACCTATGGGCACTCACGTGTTCAGCAGATCCTTCGGCTGCGCACGGTGGCGGCTCTTCGGCAGGGCAGCCTTGGCGGTCAGTCCTCGGGACTGCCACGCGTTGTCACGTAGCTTGAACAGAGCCCAGTAGCGCGTGGGACACAGCAACACGATGTTCATGAACACGGCCGTCGGTGTTCCGACGAGCCACGAACGCCACCTCTGGCGCGCCGTCATGTCCGGCCGCATGAGTACGTACAGACCTGACTGGCCGTACCGGACCACGATATAGACCCCGAGGTAGACCAGGGCAACACCAGGGTTGTTGTACCGGCCGCCCAAGGTCATCAACGTCATCACGAGAGTCCAGGCCAGCATCACGGGGGTGATGACGAGCTGGAGCAAACCGAAGGTCGGTGAGATGAGTTGCTTCACAGACAGCCGTGAGTAGACGAACGGCAGCATCCACCACCAGGAGCGGGCCCAACGCAGGCGCTGACGATAGGTCTTCTTCAGTGTGGTCGGCATATCGGTGACCACGCCGGCCTCGTTGACGGCCACAACCTCGCCGCGCATGAGGGCCCGCAGCGCCAGCCAGCGATCGTCGCCCGTACCGCACTCCACCTCGTAGGCATCCAGGTGGTCGTAGAGCAGCTCGGCTCGGTAGAGAGCAAGTGCGCCCGACGTGGTTTCCAGCGCTCCCAGCATGGAACGTGAGGACCGCATCATCACGCACGAGGTACCGATGTCGATGTCCGCAGCCCTGGAGACCCAGGTCTCCTCGAAGTTGCGGATATAGATCATTCCAGTGGTGGCCTGAATCTTCGGATTGCTCATGGCCCGGAGCTGGTGCTCCAGCGCATCCGGGAAAGGCTCGCCGTCCGAGTCGATGGTGAGAACGAAGTCGAAGTGCTTGCCCTGCTCCTGAAGGTGGCGCAGCACCGTGACCTGGGCTCCGCGCTTGCCCTTGTTCTCCTGCCGATGCCAGAAGACCTGGGGGTGTTCGAAGGGCTCCACGGGGTGCTGCTTCGAGCCGTCGTCGATTACGTGGATCTCATCCACGGGATGCGTCTGAGCCAGCAGCGACCACACCGTTCGGTGCAGGTTCTCCGTGGGCTCCTCGAACGCGGGGATGATGGCCACCGTCCGGCCAGGAGCCACGGGCAGGTGCGTGAAAGACCGGCCCTTCAGGAACGAGACCAGACAGAGCACGATCACCATCATGCCCAGCCACCAGTAGAACGTCAGGATCGGGCTTTTCGATTGGAGATGCACCACCACGGTGGCAGCGGCCAGAGCCGCCACCACCACGGTAGTCACCACGGTGAACCTGACCCGTGATGAAGTAATCAAGCGGTCACCCGCTGACCGCGAGTCGCCAGGCGGAACGCCACGACGCCGCTGATCACAAGGAGCATGGCCGCTAGCACGATCCACCCCAGAGCTGTTCCGCCCGTTGCCGCCAGCGCTGCTCCCCCGGTGGCCGTACCGATCGCGGCGCCCACACCGTTCTGTCCGTACACGTTTACCTCTTTCCCGGGCGTCAGAGACGCCCGACGTTGTCGCGGGCCACAAGGCGCCGCGTATGTCCAGCACTTGGGTCACCTCGTCGGCGACCTTCGTGCCGTCGAATACGTCGTGGGGCATCAGCGGCTCCACGGCGTCCTGGTTCTCGACATGAATGGGATCTTGCTGTCTCATCCATGTCGTCCAAGTGAGGTCGGGGCGTCCAGGACGCCCTTCTCGGCGGG
Source organism: Streptomyces spongiae (assembly GCF_009377185.1). GTDB lineage: Bacteria > Actinomycetota > Actinomycetes > Streptomycetales > Streptomycetaceae > Streptomyces > Streptomyces spongiae. The sequence continues at coordinate 4,112 of NZ_VJZC01000416.1, read as the reverse complement.
GCTTCTGTGCTCTAGAGCCGCTCGACGTGCGGGGCTGTCGCCATGACGCCACGGGTGTCGAGTACGTAAGCAGCCTCGGCAGCGAGGTGGGTGAGATCGAACTCGCGGTGCGGCGTGAGCAGGACGACCGCGTCAAAGTCTGCGACGGTCATGTTCTTCTCCCCGGCAGCGAAAGGGATCTCCCTGAAGCCACCGTCCGGCAGGTATGGGTCCACGACAGTGACTTCCGCGCCCATCGCGCGCAGCCGTTCGATGACCTGTACGGCCGGGGACTGGCGGGCATCCGCCGTGCCGGGCTTGTAGGCGGCGCCGAGGGCGAGGATACGGGCGCCGTGCACGCTGCGGCGGAAGCGTCGGTTCAGGGAGTCCTGCAGACGGCGCACGACGTAGTCGGGCTGGCTGTCGTTGATGTCCTGGGCGAGCTCGATCAGCCGGAAGGTCTGCCCGTGCCGCGTCTTGACGTGGTGGCTGAGGTAGACCGGGTCGATGGGCAGGCAGTGTCCGCCGACGCCGGGTCCGGGCAGGAACTTGGTGAAGCCGAACGGCTTGGTCGCTGCCAGGTCCAGGGTGTGCCACACATCCACACCGAGGGTGTGTGCCATCCGCGAAAGCTCGTTGACCAGCGCGATGTTGACGTGCCGGTAGGTGTTCTCGAACACCTTGGCCAGCTCCGCCTCCTCCAGGCCGGAGGCCGGGACGGTGACCCCGATGGCGGAGTCGTAGAAGGCTTTCACTCGCTTCAGGCACTCATCGGTCAGACCGGAGACGATCTTCGGGGTGTTCTCGAGCCGCCACACGTCGTTGCCGGGGTCGATGCGCTCGGGGCTGAAGCCGACGTGGAAGTCACTGCCCGCCGTCAGACCCGACCCCGCTTCGAGCAAGGGGATGAGCACTTCGCGGGTGGTCCCGGGATGCGTGGTCGACTCCAGGACCACGGTGGCGCCGGGTTCCAGGTGCGCGGCCAGCACGCGGGCCGCCTCCCGCACGCAGCTGAGATCCGGCGCACGGTCGGTCAGCGGCGTCGGCACGGTGATGACTGCCACGTCGAAGCCCTTGAGGTCCTCGGGGTCCGATGTCGGCGTGTAGCTACCGGTGCGAAGCGCGGCCTGAAGACGACCGGAGTCGATGTCCTCGATGTAGGACGAACCGGCGGCCAGCCGGCTGCAACGGTCCTCGTCGGGCTCGTAGCCGACCACGGTGTGCCCCGCCTCGGCTGCCCGCAGGGCCAAGGGCAGGCCGACATAGCCCTGCCCGAGAACGCAGATGTTCATGGTGGTTTCCCTCACCTCAAGCCGGCCCGCGGCGTACGCGGACCGGTGAATCGACGCCCCTGAAGTGCGGCCGCTGTCCTGACCGGACAGACGCCCGCGGCGTCGGCTGCTGCATTGGTTTGCGGTGCGGGGCCGGCTCTTTGCTGAGACCCCCCGTTGGGTTGCAGCAGACGTCCCGTAAATTCACCGCCGTCTCGACGACCGGTTCAGGCCCCCTGCCCGAACGTGCGCCAGACGCGCACATCGATCTTCACAACTCCCCCTCATTCCCGTCGTCAAGAGTTCAATATTATGGCGGGAAGAGGAACCCTTGTGACCGATCCGGGATCTGTGATGTATGTCGCTGCTCACTTTTCTCGCACTGCCTGACCGTCAGTGACCAAGCTTTGGCCAGGACTTGTCCGCACCTGGACGCGGTAAGGCAGCCCTTTGTCGGTGGGGCGTCAGCCGTAGCCACGCCACATCGGAGCTGCGGCCGGTGGCTTGAATCGATCTTCACACTTCCCCCTGACATGCTCATCTTCCAGGCTTCGACGCGCCGTCAGGGGGACTGCGAGACGGCGGCGGTCACGTGCAGGGGTTCGCTAATGGAAACCATTGCATTCCTGAATTGCATGCACGCCCCTACGCGCGCCCCTGTACCACCGGGTACGCGCTCCGGTGCTCAGGTTCAGGTCAGGTTTTTGATCTGGGGTGTGGTGAGGGGCCGTTGGAAGGCCCGGACGTCCCTGATGGCGCCGGGGAAGAAGTCGCTGGCCTGCCCCAGGTGGCTGGCGCGGCCGATCATGAGGGCGCCGGTGGAGATGGTCGGGTTGGTGTCGTCCACCGCGGCCTCCTGGACGCCGTCGACGTAGAGCCGCATCTTGCGGCCGGGGCCGTCGCAGACACCGACCAGGTGCGTCCATGTGCCCACGGCGGGGGTGGTGTACGACACCGCGCGCACGCCGGGGCGGGCGAAGGCCCACCGGTTCTCCTCGACGGAGTACTGGAGGTAGAAGCCGCTCACCTTGGTGGCGTCCTGGCTCACGGCGGTGGCGAAGAAGCCCGGCTTGGCGGTCAGGAGCACCCAGGCCGAGACGGAGAAGCTGCGGCCGGGGCCGGTCTTCAGGGCCGGGCCCCTGGTGACGATCTGGCTGCCGGTACCGTCGAACTCGGCCGCGCCACCCTTGCCCGCACGCCAACGGACACCGGTCGCCGTGCCGTTGCGGCCGCCGACGGTGTCCCGTGCGATCGAGCCGGAGGCTTCGTCGAGCGGCCAGGCACCGACCGGTTTCGGGCGCCCCCCCGGCGGCGCCCGGCGCGGCGGGCGGGGTGGGCAAGGCGTTGCTGCCGCTCGCCTCCTTGCCCCGGCCGGCCTCGTAGGCGGCGGGCCGGAGGAACCAGGTCCCGACACCCGCCCCCGCGGCGGCGACCACTGCGGCTCCCGACAGCAGCAAAGGGGCCGTCGACGACCGAGGAGTCGAAACCCCGTACGGGATATGGCTGTTCCGAACACTCGGGCGCGCGAGCCGGGCGGTCCGGGCCGCCGGAGAGCTGCCGCTTCACGTCTCTTGCGCGCGCAGTTCTCCGAGGCGGGCGAGGTCGTCGCGCACCGCGTCCCGCTCCTCGGCGGTGAGAGGGACGGCGGCCGCCTCGGCGAGCGCGGACGTGGCAGTCTCGTCGTCGCCGAGGCGCCCGGCGACGTCAGCGCGCAGCACCAGGAGGCGGAACAGTTGCACGGGCGTGGGGCGCGCGTCCGCCCCGCGCAGCACACGGTCGATGATCTTCGCCGCCCCCGCGGGGTCGTCCTTCGAGCCCGCGAAGTTGGACGCGTGGTGCAGGGCCCGGGCGAACGTCTCCTCGGGGGCGGGCCGGTGGTGCTGGTCCTCGCTCCACGGCTGCCCGACGCGGACGCAGTTGCCGCCGGGGTCGCTCATGAGGAACTGCCGCATACCGTGTGTCGTGTCCTTGAGCGCTCCGATGCGCGGCAGCCCGCGGGTCGGCACCTTTCCGTACGCGGCCTTCAGGCCGGCCCGGAAGGCCTCGTACAGCCCGTCGACGTCATCGGTCACGACATAGCAGGTGCTGTAGGACTGCTCGGGCTCATAGCGCTTCATACCGAAGAACTGGAGCTGGATGCCACCGCGTTCGACGACCGCGTACGGGTTGGGCTTCTTCTGCTCGAAGGTCACCTCGAATCCGAGGGCACGGTAGAAGTCGAGGACGGGCTGGAGGGTCTGACACGGCAGGATCGGAATCATCGTCTCGGCCATGCGGGACACTCTAGTCAAGTTTGACCAACCCCACCCCCGATTATTGCCTCACCTATTGCCTCGCTCATGGACCGGGAGGAGTGGACCCACGGAGGAGGCGGGAAGGTAAGGGCATGGATCACGCACAGGCACGCATCTGGCTCGCCACCGCCGTCGCGGAGGCGCGTGCCGGTCTCGCCGAGGGCGGCATCCCGATCGGCGCGGCCCTCTACGGCGCGGACGGCACCCTCCTCGGACGCGGCCACAACCGCCGCGTCCAGGACGGCGACCCCTCCCTGCACGCCGAGACGGCCGCGTTCCGCGCGGCGGGCCGCCGGCGCACGTACCGGGGCACGACGATGGTGACGACACTGTCGCCGTGCTGGTACTGCTCGGGTCTGGTACGGCAGTTCGCCATCTCACGGGTCGTCGTCGGTGAGGCGGAGACCTTCCACGGCGGCCACGACTGGCTCGCGGAACACGGCGTGGAGGTCGTGCTGATGGACGACCCCGAGTGCGTGGCGCTGATGCGCGACTTCATCGAGAAGAACCCGGACCTGTGGAATGAGGACATCGGTGACTGAACCCGCGGCCCCCAGCAGCTCAAGCC
>NZ_VJZC01000415.1 GCF_009377185.1 Streptomyces spongiae | reverse complement strand
CCCCACACCTCCGGAAGGAGACCCCCATGTCCAGCCACCCCCACAGCGACAGACCCCTCGGCCGCCGCGGCTTCGTCCTCGGCGCCACGGCCACCGCCGCCGGCGCGGCCCTCGCCGGCCCCCTGTCCGGCACCGCGCGGGCCGCGAGCTTCGGCTACACCGACGACGGCTCGAACTACGTGATCGACACCGGCGCCAACCTCGTCTTCAAGGTCAGCAAGTCCAACGGCGACCTGACCTCGCTCGTCTACCGGGGCACGGAGTACCAGGGCTACGGCGGCATGAACTCGCACATCGAGTCCGGTCTCGGCAGCTCGACCGTCAGCATCAAGCAGTCCGGCTCGACGATCCTGGTGAGCGTCGCGTACGGCACGCTCAAGCACTACTACGCGGCCCGCAGCGGCGAGAACAACGTCTACCTGTGGACCAACAAGGCCGACGACTCGGTCAGCGCGACCCGCTACATCGTGCGCGTCAAGAAGGGCCTGTTCCTCAACGACGAGCCCGACTCCTACACGTACACGTCCTCCACCATCGAGGCCTCGGACGTGTTCGCGAAGTCCGACGGCCAGACCCGCTCGAAGCACTACTCGAAGCTCCGGGTCGGCGACTACAACTACATCGGCTGGACGTCGGGCGGCGTCGGCCTGTGGATCGTGCGCAGCAACCACGAGAAGGCGTCCGGCGGCCCCTTCTACCGCTCGCTGCTGCGCCACCAGAGCGCGGACGGCGGCGGGCTGTACGAGATCCTCTACTACGGCCAGAACCAGACCGAGGCCCAGCGCTTCGGACTCCAGGGCCCGTACGTCATCGCCTTCACGGACGGAGGCGCACCCTCCTCGTCGTTGTTCCCGGGCACCCTGACCACCTCGTGGGCGGACTCGCTCGGCATCTCCGGGTACGTCGGCGCGAGCGGCCGGGGCCGGGTCGCGGGCGTCGGGATCACCGGGCGCGACACGGCGTACCCGTACACGGTGGGGCTCGCCAACTCGGCGGCGCAGTACTGGGGTTCGGCGCGGGCGTCCGACGGCTACTTCTCCATCTCGGGAATCCTTCCGGGGACGTACACGCTGACGGTGTTCAAGCGTGAACTCGCCGTGCACACGCAGTCGGTGACCGTCACCGCGGGCGGCACGACCACCCTCAACTCGATCGCGATCCCCTCCTCCAACGACCCGTCCAACGCGAGCGCCATCTGGCGGATCGGCACCTGGGACGGCACGCCCGGCGGGTTCAAGAACGCGGACCTCATGACGTACGCCCACCCGTCCGACGTCCGGGCGGCGTCCTGGACCGGCAACGTGGTGATCGGCAACAACGAGACGGCGTCCTTCCCCTGCTACCTGTGGAAGGACGTCAACAGCGGTCTGCTCGTGTACTTCAAGCTGACCGCGGCCCAGGCCGCCGCCGCGCACACCCTGCGGATCGGGGTGACGACGGCGTACGCGAACGGCCGCCCGCAGGTCACCGTCAACGACACCTGGACGTCGGCCATCCCCTCGCCGCCCACCCAGCCGAACACCCGGTCGCTGACCAACGGTTCCTACCGCGGCAACAACCACACGTTCACGTACAGCGTCCCGGCGTCCGCCTGGAAGACGGACACCAGCCAGTACAACGTGCTCAGGATCGACGTGGTGAGCGGGTCGGGGGCGACCGGCTTCCTCAGTGCGGGGACGGCGATCGACGCGATCGACCTGCTGACATGACCTACATGACCTACATGACCTGATGCGTCACGTCCCGCGCGTCCACTGCTGGTTCGTCCCTCCGTTGCAGGTGTACGTGATGAGCGCGGCGGAGTCGGCGGTGGACGCGCCGTTCACGTCCAGGCACTCGCCGGTGGCGCGGGACTTGACGTTCACGTAGGAGCCCGTGGTGGTGAGGGACCACTGCTGGCCGGTCGCCGAGGAGTTGCAGTTCTCCTGAGTGACGGTGGAGGCGTTCTCCTGCACGCACAGGGAACTGTTCCTGACCATCAGCTGGTAGTAGCCGCTGCCGACGGACTTGAACCAGTACTTCTGGTTGTTGCCGCCGTTGCAGGTGTACTGCTTGAGCTGCGCGCCCGGCCAGAGCGACTGACTTGTCACGTCGGCGCACTTGGAGGAGTGGCGGGCGATCAGCGTGTTGTACGTGGCGCTCGTCCCGCTGACCGTCCCCGTGGCCGTGTCGACGGTGACCTCCGGCGACCAGGACATGGACATCGTGGTGGAGCTCGGGAACGTCAGCGGCAGCCACACGTACCGGGAGTCGTTGACGGTCCCGCCGAAGGAGTTGCCCCAGCGGTCTCCCATGTAGAGGTACGAGGTGCCCGAACTGCCTTGCACGGAAAGGACGTAGGCGGTCTGTGAGCCGAACGTCGTCGAGTCGCCGACGTTGGTCATCGCGGTCCACGGCCCGGCGATGTTGGTGGCGGTGGCGTACTGCTGCTGGTTGGGGTTCCAGCCGGTCGCGCCCGACGTCAGCATGAAGTAGACCCCGTTGCGCTTGAACAGGGCCGGGGCCTCGCGGTGGCCGCCGTGCCACGGGTCGGCGACCAGGCTCGCGATGCCGGTGTAGTCGGCGGTCAGCCGGTAGATCTGCAGGTCGTAGTTCTCGCGGGCGGCGGAGATCATGTAGCCGGCGCCGTCGGTGTCCACGAAGACCGTGATGTCACGGGACATGTGCTGGCCGAGCGGGCGGAAGCTGCCCTGCCACGTGTAGTTGCCGTCCACGGTGTCCGACACGGCGACGGCGGCGCGGGCCTCACTGTAATCGGTGCCGTTCTCCTTGTGCATCCACATCACGAACTTGCCGGTGGACGCGTTGTACATGACCTTGGGCCGCTCGATGTTGGCCGTGGCCAGCTCGGAGGCGCTGGACTGGGTCAGGACGTGGTTGCGGAACTCCCAGTTCTTCAGGTCGGTGGAGCGGTAGGCGTCCACGTACCGGAAGGTGTTGTCGGCGTTGCGGTTCTCGCCGAACCAGTAGTAGTAGGAGCCGACCTTGATGACCCCGCCGCCGTGGGCGTGCACGGGGTTGCCCGAGGTGTCGGTGAACTGCGTGCCGTTGGTGACGGTCTGCGGCGCCGCCTGGGCCGGGCCGGCCGTGGCGAGGGCTCCGGCTATCGCCAGACAGAGGGTGAGGAGGATCGCGTACGCGCGTCTCATGGGGATCACGCTCCTTGAGATCCGTGGGTGGGGGAGTCGGCGACCGGGATGCCGAAGTCCGGTGTGCCGTCGGCCTTCCAGCCGAGGCGCTGGATGCGGGTGTGGCGGTTGGGGTCGTTCAGCGGGTCGCCGACGATCTCCTTGTACTGGCGGGCGTGGTAGACGAGGACGTCGGTGCGGCCGTCCTCGGCGACCGTGAAGCAGTTGTGGCCGGGGCCGTACTGCTTGGTGGTGTCGTTGCTGGTGAAGACCGGGGTCGGGGACTTCGACCAGTTGGCGGGGTCCATGAGGTCGGCGCGGGCATCGACGGTGAGCAGGCCGAGGCAGTAGTTGAAGTCGGTCGCGCTGGCCGAGTACGACATGAACAGGCGGCCGTTGCGTTTGATGACCGACGGCCCTTCGTTGACCTTGTAGCCGATGGTCTCCCAGCCGTACTCCGGTGTGGTGAGCCGCACCTGAGGACCCGTCAGGGTCAGCGGGTCGGCCATCTTCGACAGCCAGACCGCGGTGTTGTTGTCCATGCCGGGCTCGTGCTGCGCCCAGGCGAGGTAGCGGCTGCCGCGGTGGGTGAAGGTGGTGGCGTCCAGGGAGAAGGTCTCCCACGCGGTCTTCAACTGGCCGCGCTCGACCCAGGTGCCCTTGAAGGGGTCGGGGTGGGAGTTCTCCAGGACCCAGATGCGGATCGCCCAGATGTCCTCGGCGGGCGCGGAGGCGAAGTAGATGTACCACTTGCCGTCGATGTGGTGGATCTCCGGCGCCCAGATGTGCGCGCCCATGACTCCGGTGGCGTGCTTGCGCCAGATGACGGCTTCGTCGGCGGTCGCGATGCCGCGCAGGGTGCGGGACCTGCGCAGGATGATCCGGTCGTACTCGGGGGACGTGGCCGTGAAGTAGTAACGGCGGTCGGTGTGACGGTGGATGTGGGGGTCGGCCCGGTTGCGGACGAGCGGGTTGACGTAGGGGGCTGCCGCACCGGCGCCCGCCGGGGAACTCGCGGCCACGGGGGAACCGGCGGCCCGCGCCACGCCCGGCATCGCGGTGAGGGCGCCCGCGGCGAGGGCGCCCTTCAGCACCAGTCTTCGGCTCATGTGCACTGCCTCTCAGAGTGGGGGGGACACAGGGAACACAAAAGAGAACAGAATCGTTCGACATACCGCACAACTTCTGCCATTCCGAACGCCGAAAAGGTAAGGGTGTGTTACGGCCAGGTCAACGGGTCGGGCGGGACGAAGGGGAAAGCCCTTACGCAACCCGTTGCAGAACCCCTTACAGAACCCCTCGCAGCCATGACTGGGCCGAACTTTCTGTTATCGACCGGGGTCCCGTCGCGTCTCCCTCCCGTGCGCAGCCATCTCCACACCACAGCAGCGGCCGTCGGCGCCCTCGCGGCGGTCGCCGCCCTCCTGACCACGGCTCCCCCCGCCGTGGCCGCCGGTTCCCGGGACGTCACCGCCGACGTGCTCGCGAACCGGGACGTGACCCTCACCGGCGACACCGTCGTCACCGTGCCGTCGGGCACGACGACGTACGACGGCGTCCTGCGCGGCGAGGGCACGCTCACCGTGCGCGGCACCGGCACGCTGATCCTCACGAGGGACAGTGACTTCACCCTGCCGAAGTCCCGGCAGCGGCAGGCGGTGAGGACGCTCGGAGGCAACCACCCGTACGTGACCGTGACCAACCCGGACCCGCCGGCCGTGACCGTGGCGAAGGGCGCCACCCTCCAGTACGGCAACGGCGGGACCACCGGGCTGATCGGCCACTTCCCGTACGGCACCCCGGCGTTCCGGCTCAACCAGGACAACATCCGGGTGGACGGCACCCTGCGGCTGTCCCTGAGGAACGTCGACTACAACCTGGGCACCATCAGCGGCTCCGGTCTGATCACCCAGCCCCGCTTCCTCTGGGGCACATGGGACCTGTCGGGCACGCACACCTTCTCCGGGACGATCGACAACGGCACGCAGCTCAACGCCGGACGGCCGGAGTACGCGACCTCGCTGCCGAACGTCCGCAAGGTCCTCAACCAGGGCACCTGGACCGTGGACACCCCGCTGGGCCAGACCGTGCGCATGGGCATGGACTTCTACCAGCGCGAGTACGGCAGCGACATCAACGTCCAGTCCCGGCCCGGCAGCAAGGTGATCCTGACAGGCCAGTACAGCTGGTCGGACCAGGGCGGCGACACCAACCCCTCGCTCAGTGACCCGGCCCTGAACTGGACGCCCGCGCGGAAGAACGTCAACAAGCGCGGCACCAACATCAAGGGCGCGAACGTCCAGTGGGGCGACGGCACGACGAGCAGGATCTTCATGCCCGGCACCGCCGAGACGGTCTACATCAACCTGCTGGCGGCCCGGTCCCGTTCACTGCTGGCCTTCGACTACAACGGCCCGGTGACGCTGGGCGCTCCCATCGGCGGCGGCCGGTTCCACGACACGCTCGCCGCGCCCGGCGCCGGGGACATCGTCATCAAGGGGACGAAGGGCAACGACGTCACCTTCGCCGCCGTCCAGTACTACAACGGCTCGACGACCGTCGAGAAGGGCGCCGTGCTCCGGCTGGGCAGCGGCAGGTCCGGGGGCGACGGCGGGCTGTACACCAAGGGCGACCTCTACAAGGTCGTCAACAACGGCTCGCTCGTGCTGAACAACAGAAGCAAGTCCCTGTCCCTGTCCCGGATCAGCGGGAGCGGCTCGCTCACCCAGGCCGGGGCCGCGACGACGACCCTGGCGGGCGGCGCGGTGACGTACACGGGCACGACGACCGTCAAGAAGGGCACCCTGGCGCTGCGTTCGGGGGCGAGTCTCGCCCGCAGCGAGGCGATCCGCCTCACCTCGGCGGGCGCGAAGCTCGACGTGGGCACGGCGGGCCTGCGGGTGACGGCGTCACTGTCCGGCAAGGGCACGGTGAAGGGCTCGGTGACGAACCAGGGCTCGGTCGCGGGCGGCCTCACCGTGACGGGTGACTACACGCAGAGAGCCAAGGCTGAACTGGCCCTGAGTGACCGGCCGTTGAAGGTGTCGGGCAAGGTCGGGCTGGCCGGGAGGCTGGACGTCTCAGGCATCGGGAGCGACGCGGCACGGAAGATCACCGTGCTCGACCACAGGGGCGCCGCCAGGACCACGGGCACGTTCACCGGTCTCCGCGAGGGCGCCGAGGTGAAGCTGTCCGGCACCACGTACCGGATCAGCTACCGCGCGGGCGACGGCAACGACGTCATCCTGACGGCCGCCACCACCGCCGGTGCGTCCGCGAGCGCCCATGCCGACGCCGCCTCCTCCGACGCGGCAACGGACACCACGCGCAACGCGAGCGCCTCCGGCGACAGCGCGCTCGGCTGGTGGCCGTACGCGATGGCCGTCGGGCTGCTCAGCGGGCTGGCGGTGCCGATGGCTCGGCGCGGGCGCGGCCGGCGCCGCGGTGGGCGGCACGCCTCGCACGGGTAACCCCTGAACCGCGTCGACCGGCCGGTGGGTGTACGGGGGTCGTCACCGGCCGGTCGGCGCCTGGGGAAAACCGAGCCGAGGGCCCTGCCCACGCGGAGCGGACCTGGCGGTAACGTGATCGGAATGACGGCGGACGGCGGGGAAGCGGAGAGCGCGGTGGCGGACAGCGCGGCGGACAGCGAAACGCTGGTCGGCGGAAAGCTGAACGCGGGTGCGGTCTTCCGCCGGGGTGCGTTGGTGGACCGGCCGGCGCCGCCCCACGCTCCGGCCCTGCACGCCCATCTCCGCGCGCTCAGGCAGCACGGATTCGACGCCGCTCCGCTCCCGGTCCACCTCACCGCCGACTGCCGTGAGCACCTGACCTTCATTCCCGGGGACGTGGCACTGCCGCCCTTTCCCCGCTGGGCTCTGACGACGACCGCCCTGGAATCGGTGGGGAACCTGCTGCGGCGCCTGCACGAGGCGGGCGCCTCCGTCACGGTCGACACGGACACCGACTGGCCGCGGGAAATGGCCGACCCGGAGGGCGGAACCGTGCTGTGCCACAACGACGTGTGCCCGGAGAACGTCGTCTTCCGCGACGGCCGTGCCGTCGCCCTGATCGATTTCGATCTCGCCGCTCCGGGCCGCCCCGTGTGGGACGTCGCGGTGGCCGCCCGCTACTGGATCCCCATGGTCGACCCCGCGTCGGCGACCTTCGCATACCCCGACGGGCTGGACGCACCGTCACGGCTGCGGATCCTCGCCGACGGGTACGGCCTTTCGCCGCAGGAGCGCGCGGAACTTCCCGGCGTCATCGAACAGGCCGCTGAGACGTGCCGGGCCTTCGTGGCCGGCCGCGTGGCCGACGGTGACCCCGTTTTCGCCCGGGCGGTGGCCGAGCGCGGTGGCTGGGAGCGCTGGGACCGCATACGGGACTGGCTGGCGGACCGGCGCGAGACGTTCACGAGGGCGTTGCTGGACTGACCGGCCCTTCGCTCCCCTTCCGCCCCCGCAGCCACACGTACACCGGGATGCCCGCGAACAGGAACAGCACCCCCTGGTACACCGCCGCGTACCCCGCGCCCGCGATCAGCCAGAAGGAGAAGGCGAAGGACAGCGCGGCGACGATCAGGTCGCGCACGAGGCCGGCCGGGCGTACGCGCTCCCGGGTGCCCTGGGCCAGCCAGTACAGCTGGGCGGCGGCCGACAGGAGGTAGGGCACGCAGCCGGTGAACGTGGTGATGAGGACGAGGACGCGGAAGGTGGTGTCCGGGCCCGCCGTGTAGTTGAGGGCGATGAGCAGCGTGCCGAGGACGGCGACGGCCCACACGCCGAACCCGGGCACTCCGCCCTTGCCGAGCTTGGCGAAGGGCGCCGGGAAGAGCCCGTCGCGCGCGGCGGCGTACGGCATCTGCGCGGCGAGCAGGATCCAGCCGTTGAGGCAGCCCGTGATCGAGGCGACGGCTACCAGGGCGATGGCGGTGCCGCCCCAGGTGCCGCCGGTGATCGAGTTGACGGCGTCGGCGAAGGGCGCGCCGGAGTCGACGAGTTCGTCGTGCGGGACGAGGCCGAAGACGGCGACCGTGCCGAGGATGTACACGAGGGCGGAGGCGAGGGTGCCGAGGACGCTCGCGCGGCCCACGTTGCGCTCGGGGTCGCGGACCTCGCCCGCGCTGACCGCGGCCGACTCGACGCCGAGGAAGCTGTAGAGGAGGAGGGCGGCGGAGGCGGCGAGCGCGCCGGTCACGCTCCCGCCGGAGGCGTTGAACGGGCCGAAGTTGTCGGCGTCCACGAAGAAGAGGCCGATGGTGGCGACCAGGAGCAGCGGGACGAACTTCAGGACGGTGGAGACGATCTGCACCCCGCCGACCCAGCGGGTGCCGGCGAAGTTCGCGGCGGCGGGCAGCCAGAGGGCGGCCAGGGCGACGAGCGCCTCGAGGGCGTGGTTGCCGCCGAGGGGTATCAGCACGTCGACGTAGCCGACGACCGCGACGGCGAGCGCGGCGATGCTGACCCAGCACATCGTCCAGTACGACCACGCCGACAGGAATCCGGCGAACTCGCCGAACGCGTCGCGCGGGTACACGTACAGCCCGCCCGTGACGGGGCTGCGCCGGGCCAGCCGGCCGAAGAGCAGTGCGAGCAGCACCGCGGCGACGGACAGGACGACGAAGGCGAGCAGGCTGACCGTGCCGTACGGGGCGACGGTCGCGGGGAGGGCGAAGATGCCGCCGCCGATGATGTTGCCCATCACGAGGGCGGTGGCGGCGGCGAGGCCGAAGGTGCGGCGGGGAGGAGCGGCGGCCGGGTCCTGGGCCGGCTCGGGGGTGCCGGCCTCGGTGGTGCTGGGGGTGGTCATGACACTTCCGGGTGGGTTCGCGGGGGCGTGTGG
>NZ_VJZC01000414.1 GCF_009377185.1 Streptomyces spongiae | reverse complement strand
AGGCCCCCGTTCATGCGGCTGCCTCCTGATGTCGTCTGTCTGACGCGGGTCGTTTGTGGCTGATCGCGCCCACGCGGCGGAGCCGCATATTGACACAGCCCCGCGCCCCTATCGGGGCGCGCCTCATCTCCGAACGGTTGAGCGAGCTCTAGTAATAATTCGGTAAAGCGGAAATGTGGCGGGCAGGCGCGGTGTTCCCCCTTCTCGGAGGGTGACGTGTGCCCTCTGGACGACATGTCCGCAGGACGGCGCCCGCAGCAAGGAGGAACGCCTCGTGAGCCAGTACGCCGGCAGACTCGGGCGTCGCTCACCGGCGGCATCCCCGCGGCTGAGGCTGCCCCACCGCAAACCCCGTCGGGTCGCGATGCTCTCCGTGCACACCTCTCCGCTGCACCAGCCCGGGACGGGCGACGCCGGCGGCATGAACGTGTACATCGTGGAGCTCGCGCAACGCCTCGCCGCGATCAACATCGAGGTCGAGATCTTCACGCGGGCGACCACGGGCGCGCTCCCGCCGGCCGTGGAGCTCGCGCCGGGTGTGCTCGTACGGCACGTCGACGCCGGGCCGTACGAGGGGCTCGCCAAGGAGGACCTGCCGGCCCAGCTGTGCGCGTTCACGCACGGTGTCATGCAGGCCTGGGCCGGTCACCGCCCCGGCTACTACGACCTCGTGCACTCGCACTACTGGCTCTCCGGCCACGTCGGCTGGCTCGCCGCCGAGCGCTGGGGCGCGCCCCTCGTGCACGCCATGCACACCATGGCCAAGGTCAAGAACGCGGCGCTCGCCGAGGGCGACACCCCCGAGCCCACCGCCCGCGTCATCGGCGAGACCCAGATCGTGCGCGCCGCCGACCGGCTGATCGCCAACACGGCGGAAGAGGCCGACGAGCTCGTACGGCACTACGAGGCCGAGCCCGCCAAGGTCGCCGTCGTCCACCCGGGTGTGAACCTCGACCGCTTCACGCCGGCCGACGGGCGTGCCGCGGCCCGGGCCCGTCTCGGGCTCCCGCAGGACGCGCTCGTCCCGCTCTTCGCGGGCCGCATCCAGCCCCTGAAGGCCCCGGACGTGCTGCTGCGCGCGGTCGCCGTCCTCCTGGAGGAGCGGCCCGAGCTGCGGTCGAGGATCGTCGTCCCGGTGGTGGGCGGTCCGAGCGGCAGTGGACTCGCCAAGCCCGAGGGGCTGCAGAAGCTGGCCGCGCGGCTAGGTATCGCCGATGTCGTACGGTTCCGGCCGCCCGTCGGGCAGGAGCAGCTCGCGGACTGGTTCCGGGCCGCGTCCGTGCTGGTCATGCCGTCGTACAGCGAGTCCTTCGGGCTGGTCGCCATCGAGGCGCAGGCGGCCGGTACGCCGGTGCTCGCGGCCTCGGTCGGCGGGCTTCCGGTCGCGGTGCGCGACGGGCACACCGGGTTCCTCGTCCAGGGGCACGACCCCGTCGAGTACGCGCGTGTGCTGGGCGAGTTCGCCGACCGTCCCGAACTGCCCGACCGTATGGGCGCGGCCGCCGCCCGGCACGCCGAGTCCTTCGGCTGGGACACGGCGGCCTCCGCCACGGCGGACGTCTACACGGCGGCGATGCACGCCCACCGGCGCGGGCTCCGCACGCATCACGGCTGAGGGGCATCCCAGCTGATATTTGCTGATCCCGTACGCTCGCCCCATGGCTGACGCAGCGGCGATCATCGAGCAGGTCCTCACCGAGGCCGAGCTGGAGTGGGAGAGCCCCGAGCCCGGCACGTACGTCGTGAAGCTGCCCGGCACCCGCAAACTGTCGACGACCGTCTCGCTGATCGTCGGCAGGCACTCGCTCTCCCTGAACGCCTTCGTGATCCGGCACCCGGACGAGAACGAGGAGGGCGTCCACCGCTGGCTTCTGGAGCGCAACCTCAAGCTCTACGGCGTCAGTTACGCGATCGACCCGCTGGGGGACGTGTACGTGGCGGGCAAGCTGCCGCTCGCCGCCGTCACGCCCGACGAGGTCGACCGGCTGCTCGGTTCGGTCCTGGAGGCCGCCGACGGCTCCTTCAACACGCTCCTGGAACTCGGTTTCGCCTCCGCGATCCGCAAGGAGTACGCCTGGCGGGTGTCCCGCGGTGAGTCGACGCGCAACCTGGACGCGTTCACGCACCTGACCCAGCGGGCTGACGGCTGACGCGGGCGTAACGGCCGGGCGGAACACCCACCAACCGCTTGAAGTGGCGCGTGAGATGGGCCTGGTCGTAGAAGCCGGTGAGGGCTGCCACCTCGCTCGGCGGCTGCCCGCCGAGGAGTAGCCTCCGGGCCCGCTCGACCCGTCGCGACATCAGGTACTGGTGCGGCGCGATCCCGAAGGCCGAGCTGAACGCCCGTACGAGATGGGCGGGATGGGCGTGCACCAGCGCCGCGGCCTCGCCGAGGGTCACGCCCTGCGCGGTCCGCTCGTCGAGCAGTTCGCGCAGGCGGCGGGCGAGGGGGAGGCCGTCGGGACGCGACGGCCCGCTCGGCCCGCTCGGCCCGTTCACCGGGCGGGGACGCAGATGCCGCCGCAACCGCTCCCTCACCAGCACGAGCCTGCTCTCCGCCTCCAGTTCGTCCCCGGGGTGCGCGAGTACGGCGTGCAACTGGCCCACGCGCCGCCGCAACAGCGGATCACGCAGATCGGGACCGTCGACCGCGGCCCCGATGAGACCCGCGTCGAGCGCGCCCGCCTCCAGATACAGCACCCGCTTGCGGAAACCGGCCTCCGTCACCGGCTCCCCGTTGTGCGGCACGTGCGGCGGCAGCAGCGTCACCGTGCCGTTCGGGGTGCCGTGCTCGTGCCGGTCGAGGTCGTACCGTACGGCGCCGTCGTCGACGACCAGCAGCGTCCAGGCGTCGTGGACGTGCATGGGGTACGCGTACTCGGTGTAGTGGGCGTGGAAGACCTCCACGACGCCCGGGACGCGGGGGTGCCAGGCGGTGACGTCGCGGATCTGCCGTCCTTCAGCCCTCGGGGACATGCAAAGAACGTACAAGACGCCGCCGTACGGGGATCGGCACTGTCGTCGTATGACCACTGAGAACGACCTGGCGCCCATCCGCTTCGACACCAAGATCGCCGTACTGCTGAGGGACGACCTGGAGCCCTGGCAGCGCCTGAACGTGACCGCGTTCCTGGTGAGCGGCCTGGGCTCGGAGCTTCCGGAGGTGGTCGGCGAGCCGTACGAGGACGCGGACGGCACCTCGTACCTGCCGATGTTCCGCCAGCCGGTACTGATCTTCGAGGGCTCCAAGGAAACCCTGCGGACGGCCCACACCCGCACCCTGTCCCGGGCCCTGCCCCGCGCCCTCTTCACCTCCGACCTCTTCACCACGGGCAACGACCGCGACAACCGCGCGGCGGTACGGGCCGTGAGCACGGGCGACCTGGACCTGGTGGGACTGGCGGTGTACGGGCCGCGCAACGCGGTGGACAAGGTGCTGAAGGGGGCACGGATGCATCCGTGATCCCACCACGACGACTGCGGCTCTCGATACGTCGTGTGACGTCTTGACCCCACAGTGCCATCGCGGTTGCATGCTTGTGGTCCTCCGGTGGGGAGCTGGAGGAGATGCCGTGTCTTGGCCTAGGGGGAAATGATGGGAAACGCGAACCGGAGTGCCATCAGACGTGTACGGACCGCCTTAAGCGCCACGGTCGTGGTTTGCGCGGTCACAGCGGGGCTGCCCGGAGCTGCCTCGGCCCAGAGCACGGCCGTGGCGGCCGCGGCGGGCGTCGCGAGCGACAGCGGAGCCGGGGTCGAGCGGATCAGCGTCGCGACCGACGGTACCCAGGGCGACGGCGACTCCGCCGGCGCCTCGATCACGACCGACGGCCGCCGTATCGTCTTCATGTCGTCGGCAAAGAACCTGATACCCGAAGACACGACGGTAGGCGACAGGGTGTTCCTCCGCGACCAGCGGACGAGCCAGACCAAGCAGATGGGGGCCCAGAGCCCACTCCAGCCCCCGGTGATCAGCGGGGACGGGGAATATCTCGCCTATCCGCACGTGTGGATGCGCAACAATCGGATTCGCCAGGTTCAGGTGAGGACGACATCCGAGATCTCCGCCAACTGCTGGTACAACTGCAACCAGCCGTCGCTGAGCGCGGACGGCCGCTACATCGCCCTCGTCGAACGCAACTTCAAGCCACAGTCGTCCAGCCAGACCATCGAGATTCTGGACTATGACGACTACAACACCAAGAAGGCCATCGCCAACTTCGGCCACACCCTCCCGGCCCGGCCGTCCATCAGCGGCGACGGCCGCTTCGTCGCCTACCAGGACGGCAAGGCGGAGGACGTCTTCGTGTGGGACCGGACCGACGGCACCACATCCGGCCCGATCGAGGGCCCGTCCAAGGCGGCGGCTCTCGTCCAGCTCAGCGAGGACGGCAGCAAGGTCGTCTACCTCTCGGGCTCCGACACCTACGTCCACGACATGAGCTCGGGCACCGACCAACTGGTGCCGAACGTGCGGGGCGTGGCCATCGATCCCACCGGCCGCTATCTGCTGTACGCCCCGCACGACACGACCGGACCGTCGCTGACGCTGCGCGACCTGGAGACGGGCACCGACGACATCGTCTCGAACCAGCCCGCCTCGGCCGGGACCGACGCGGTCAGCGCTGGTGGGCGCGACGTGGTCTTCCAGTCCACGGCCGACGACATCGTCCCCGGCGACACCAACGGCAAGTCGGACGTGTTCGTGCGCCGCTTCTACTGATCGCCCGCGGCTGCTGATCGCCCGCTTCTACTGATTGCCTGCTTCTGCCGGCTGGTGGGAGTCCGTTCCGCCTGTCTCCCGTACTGTGGCTGCGCATGACCGACTCCGAGATCGAGATCACCGCTGAGCTGGTGCACGATCTTCTCAAGGACCAGCATCCGGACCTTGCAGGGCTGCCCATCAGTGAGGTGGTGGGCGGCTGGGGCAACCAGATGTGGCGCCTGGGGGATGAGTTGGCCGTGCGCATGCCGCGCATGGAGGGTGCCCCGGAGCTCCTGCGCAAGGAGTGCCGGTGGCTGCCTGTCCTGGCCCCGCGTCTTCCGCTCCCGGTTCCGACACCTGTGCGGATCGGCGAACCGTCCGCGCGCTTTCCGAAGCCCTGGAGCATCATGAAGTGGGTTCACGGCGAGCCACTGGACTACACCTCGATCAGTCGCGGCGACCACGCGGCCGACACCCTGGCGGGCTTCCTCCGGGCGCTCCATGTGGAGGCGCCCGCTGAGGCGCCGGCCAGTTCGGACCGCGGGGGGCACCCCAAGGAGTGCACGGGCGGCTTCGAGCACTTCTTGCAAGCGATTGCCCCCGGCGGCTTTGCGGCCGACGTCCGGGCGGTCCGTTCCGTCTGGGACGACGCCGTTGCGGCCCCCGAGTGGGAGGGCCCGCCGGTATGGCTGCACGGTGACCTCCATCCCGCGAACGTCGTCGTCTCGGACGGGACGCTCTCGGGCGTGATCGATTTCGATTCCATGTTCGCCGGCGATCCGGCGTGGGACCTCGCGGCCGCGTGGGTGCTGCTTCCCGCGGGCGCGGGCTCACGGTTCTTCGACGTGTACGCGCATGCGGACGAGGCGACGATCCGGCGCGCCCGAGGGCTGGCTGCCATGAAGAGCCTCTTCCTCATCCTCATGGGCCAGAACGGGGAGCGGGGCCTTCCCGGCGGCAAGCCGACATGGGGACCGGCGGGCCGGGCGGCGCTCGACCATGTCCTGACATCCAACTTGGGCTCGCCCTCGCCCGCATAGCGGCCTATCGGCTCCATGACCCGCCGCCTCTCTGATGAGGCGGCTGATGGTCTTGTCGCGGTAGCCGAGAGCGTCTGCCGTCGCCCTGTTGTCGGATCAGTCGACGATGCGGCGTACGGGCTGGCCCGTCGCCCGGGCGATGGTCTCGAAGTCGGAGTCCTGGTGGAGGACGGTCAACTTGTGATGCTGGGCGGTGACGGCCACGAGGAGGTCGACCGGACTCGCGCACTGATGCAGGCCCCGGTCCGCGAGGTCCTGTTGCGCGGGCTTCTCGATGACCGAAAAGTCGATCCCTCCGTCAGCGACCATCTGGCGCATCCGTTCCACTGCCGCGGCCCTACGACGGCGGTCGGCGATCTCACGCAGCGCCGCGTTCACCGTGTCCTTCTTCGTGCTCGTGCCGAGATGGCGGGCGGCTTCCGCCAGGCTCTGCGCCCGCTTGTCGGGTAGGCGGGGTCGCCCTCGTGGACGGCGGAGGGCGCGGCCTCGGAGAAGATCCGACGCCGCGCCCGGTGAAGCCCGTTGCGCTCGGGGATCAGGGCGATCTCTCGCCGTCGTTCAGCGCCGCACTGCTGCCGTCGCTGTTGTCATCGGCATCGTCATCGTCGGGCATCGGCAGCCTGGCGCCGCGGCTTTCGGCGACCCGGAGGACGTCGCGCAGGGACTCGGTCAGTCGGGCGGAGAGGTACCGGAGCTCTGCGGGCCCGGTCTTCGGGTCGTTGACCAACTCCTGGGCGTGGTCGAGCAGTTCGCTGCCCATGCCGAGCTGGACCGACTCGATGCTGTCGGCGAGCCGGGTGAGGTAGCCGCCGTTGTCATCGGTGAGGAGGTGACAGGGCTTCCCGCCGACGCCGGACCAGGGGAGTAGCCGGGTGGTGGACCTGGTGTTCGTGGGCTTGTCCATTACGCGGCCACCATCACTCCGTGGATCCGGCGCGGGCCGACGTCGATGCCGTGCACGGCAAGCCAGAGGGCGCGACGGCGCATGTGTTGCTGGTGGCTGTGGCGGTGGTGCTTCTGGGTGCGTCGTTCGGCGGGGGTGAGGACGTAGGGGCGTACGAGGGGAGAGTCCTCGCCTCGGAGGCGGTGCGTGTGGGGAAGCCGGCGGTGGGGGTGCGCCATGGAGTGTGCGGTGGTGCTGGTCGGTAGGGGTGGGGCTGTGATGCCGGGTCGGGCTGCCCGGTGGCGGCCACGCGGGGGCAGCAGCAGTCTCAGCAGTAGCGTGCAGAGGAGGGCGATACAGTGCGCCATGTCTACCTGCTTTCGTCAGGTTGGCCATGCCCCCGGACCGCATGCAGCGCGGTCGCGGGGGTCTGTTCTGTGGAGCGCTTGTTCCCAGTTGTCCGTTTCCAGGACACTTCTCACGCCCCACGGCGATGATGGCTATGCAGGCATATCGCCAGCTAGGCCGAAGTGCGGCCACTCGGTGGCCACTTCATGGCCACATCCGTGAGGAGGGGGCTTGGCGTCCCAGAATCCGCGTATGAATGGCAACGACGTGCTGAGGGCAGCCCGCCTCAAGCGAGGGTGGCGATCAGGCGAGGCTGCAGCCCGGGGAGTCTCGGCTACGGGGCGGGAAGCCCTGGATGATCCGTACTTCGAGGTGTCGCCGCGGACCTGGCGGCGCTGGGAGTCTTCGAAGCCGGGATGGCCTCGTGAGGACTACGCGATTGCCCTTCACGCCGCCTTCGGGGCTTGGCCGGAGGAGCTTGGGTTCGAAGCCCCGGAATATTGGGTTCGAGCGGATCGCGAAGGTGAGGGCGGCAGCGTGGACCGTAGGGCTTTCGTGTCGGTGACCGCAGCCGCCTTGGTCGCGGGGCCGACTCCATCTCGGCACGTGGATCCGGCACTGATCACCTATTTCCAGGAGCAACTGGAGGGGCACTACCGCGCCGACATGCTGCTTGGTCCCCACGATCTCATCGGTACGGTTTCGGCGCAGTACGAGTTGATCGACCGACTCGTGCGTGTGGCGCATGGTGAGACCCGTCGAGGACTGTTGAGAGTAGGTGCCGCCTACGCCGCGCTTGTGGGCTGGCTCTACCAGGATGCGGGCGACTTGGGCGCAGCGGCCTTCTGGCGTGGGGTAACGCAGGAGATCTCCATGCGATCCCGTGATCCTCAGCTCATCGGTTACTCACTGGTCAACCACGCACAGGTCCGTACCGACCTCTGTGACGGCCTCGGGGTCGTGGAGCTCTGCGACGCTGCTTTGCAGGAGGAGCAGCGTTTGGCGCCCAAGGTCCGCGTCATGGCGTTGCAGCAGCGAGCCCACGGTGCCAGCCTTCTCGGTGATCGTCGGACTGTGGACCGACTCATTGATGAGGCAACCGGACTCCTCGATCGTGTCGATGACGAATTGCCGTGGGGCAACGCCTGCCGCCGTACCCCCGGCTACTTGGAAGTGCAGCGGGCTACTTGCTACGGGCGGTTGGAGTTGGGGGCTGAAGCGAGTGGGCTGTGGAGACAGGTACTGGATGGCGTACCGAGTGCCGCTCGGCGTGACCGGGGCGTCTACCTCGCGCGATACGCCGCGGCAGCTGCTACGGCACATGAACCTGAGCAGGCCGTGGAGATCGGCATTCAGGCCGTGCAGATCGCAGTGGAAACGGGGTCTGCGCGTATGAAGAAGGAGTTGGGAACTCTGGAGCGAGCCATGCGGCCGTGGGCCGATGCACAGATCGGCAGGACATTCGCGGACGGACTTGCTCCGGTAGCGGAGAGGGGATGACGTGGCAGAAGACCTGTCGCCGTTGACTGATCCGGAGATTGATGAGCGGTTGAGGGGCAT
Source organism: Streptomyces spongiae (assembly GCF_009377185.1). Taxonomy (GTDB): domain Bacteria; phylum Actinomycetota; class Actinomycetes; order Streptomycetales; family Streptomycetaceae; genus Streptomyces; species Streptomyces spongiae. Next base: position 459 of record NZ_VJZC01000414.1, on the reverse strand, counting down.
GCCGGGGTGGTCGCGGGCAGGAGATGAGATCACAAGGACGTTCAGCATCCGCTACCACGGCGGCGTCGCGCTGATCGTGCACGTGGCGGATGTCGAGCGGCTCATCGGCCACCACGCGGACATCGACCTGCGCTGGGAGAGTGTGCGGTTCGGGATCACTACGCATGATGCCGACCACAAGCTGACCGAGGCCGACTTTGATTTGGCTCGACGTATTGATGGGATCGCGGCGGCTCACGGAGCGGTATAGGGGGTCTTACAACTGTGAAAGGAATACCGACGCCTGAGCGGTGACTCGTGAGGATGTGACAGTCCGCGCGGAAGTGTCACATCCTCACGAGTCACGGACCGGGAAGGTCAGACGGCCTGCTCGCGTGTCGGGGCCGACACCGGCGACTCCGACCGCTGAGCCGAAGGCTCCTCCTCCGGCACCCGCCGCATCAGCACCCCGTACCCGAC
>NZ_VJZC01000413.1 GCF_009377185.1 Streptomyces spongiae | reverse complement strand
CTCCCGACCCCCGTGTCCCCGCCGCGAACTCCCTTGCCGGACCCTCGCACCGCCGTGGCACCGCGGCGCCGCCCCGCACCCGCCCGGACCGGTGCGGTGGCGGCGGAACTCGAACGTCTTCACGCGCCCGACGGGACGGAACGCCACCTGGCTGTGACACGACTGGACCGCATGGCACGTGACCACCCCCGCGCCGCCCTGGAGATCGCCGACGGACTGTGCGCCTACATTCGCCGGGCCGCACCGGCGGGACTCGGCTTCACGAGGGAAAACGGTGTTCACGCGGCCGTGGAGACCGTCGTGCGCCTTCCGTGGCCGGTCGGGACGGTCCTGGACCTGTCCGACGCCGACCTGTCGAATCTCTCCCTGGACGCGGCGGAGATGCTGGGGGCCACCCTGACGAACGCGACACTGACGCTGTCCTCGCTGCGTCGGGCCGACCTTCGCGAAGCCGACCTGCGGGCCGCGGACCTGACCGCCGCGGATCTGGCGCAGGCCGACCTGCGCGGCGCCGACCTCACCGGCGTGCGGGGACTGACCGGCAGAGCACTGGCCAGGGCGCGCATCGACGCCGGGACAGTCGTCCCGGACCATCTGGTCTCCCGCAGCGATGGAGTGGACTGGACCGTCGAGGAGCGCCCAGGCACGGTCACCGCCCCGTTGCCGCTCGGGCTCGCCCTGGCACAGGCACGTGTGGAGGCCGGACTGACGCCGGCTCTGCTCGCCGCCGCCTGCCGGCTGCCGGTGGCCGCCCTGCACGCTCTGGAAGACGGCCAGGACACCACACACACGCACGTCAACGCCTACCTGCGCGCACTCGGCGTGGACGCACGTACCCTCCCCCCACCCCTCGACACGTGGGCGCCGCACCGTGAGGACGGGGTAGCCGACTCAGGCGGCCCGGGCGGCCCGGCGCCCTCCTCCACCACGCGGCCCGACGGCCCCTGGGACGTCAGCGAGGTGTCCGACCCGGCCGAAGGCCGGGTGGACCTGGGAGGCCTGTTCGTGCCGGGCGTCGAAGGCATGGAGCTGCGGGTGGAGGTCGCCGGTGACGCGATCGTCGCGGCGACCGTCGTGCTGAGCGACAGCGCGATCCAGTTTCAGGCGTTCGCCGCACCCTCGGGCGGGGGCATCTGGGCGGAGGTCCGCCGCGAGATCGCCGAGGGCATCACCCGGCAGGGCGGCCTCGTTGACGAGACCGAGGGGCCGCTGGGCCGGGAACTGCGCGCCCAGGTACCGGCGCGATCGCCGGACGACTCGGAGGGCCACCACGTCGTGCGGTTCGTCGGCGCCGACGGTCCGCGCTGGTTCCTGCGCGGAGTCATCACTGGCCGGGGCGCGGTGCAGCCGGAGGCGGCGGCTCTGCTCGAAGCGGTCTTCCGGGACACCGTGGTGGTCCGCGGCGAGGCCTCGATGAAGCCCCGCGCACCGATCGTCCTCACGCTTCCGGAGGACGCTCAGATGGTCCCGGAGGGAACGGCGACCTGAGGACGCCGAGAGCCCGCCACCGTCGGAGGGAAACCGTCCCGTCACCCGGTCGGAGATGGGACGATCGGGCATCGGCTCGTCTTGTGCGAAGGGGGACATCATGGCGCCAGAGGTGGAAGAGCCTCCCCGGTCCCCTCTGGAGAGGCTCAGAGACCGACTGGAGCGCCTGCATCGCCAATCGGGACGGCCGAGCGCGCGCGTCATCGCCTCGCGTACCGACGGACTCATCAGCCACGAGACGGCCACAGGGGTGCTGCGCTGCTCCCGTCCTCCCACCTGGTCAGAGCTGGAACTGGTGGTGGAGGCGCTCGGCGGCGACCCCGAGGCGTTCCGCGTGCTGTGGCGCCCCGTGTCAGCCGGGGCGATGCCCTTGGCGGCCCCCGTTCGCACGGACTGGCCCGAGGAGGAGGCCGTACCGAAGGCAGCCGCGGTCCTGACCATCTCGGACCTCGACGCCGCCGAGGAGGACCTGCACGAGCAGGTCGCCGAACGCCGGCAACGAGAGAGCGAGACACGGCGCGAACTCTTCGCCGTGCTGGAAGCCCGGGCCGACCTCAGCGACCGTATCGGGGCCCTGCGTGAGCAACTGGGCCGGGAACGCGGCCGCAATGAGGAACTCCGCCGACGGGTGGCCGCTCTGGAGGCGGAGTGCCAGGAGCACACACGCGGCATCGAGCGGCTCCAGGACGAACTGCGCGCCCTGCGAGAGGAACGCGTCGTCCTCCTGGAGAAACTGAACGGGCTCAATCTGCGCCGTTGTGAGCTGTACTTCAGCTGGGCACGGGATGAGGAGGCCCGGCGTCGTCGGGTGGAGGAGGAGCACCGGGCCAAGGACTCGGAGCTGAGGGTGCTTCAGGATCGGCTGGCGGCCGCCGAGGCCCTGCTCATGTCGATGTACGCGCAAGCGGGCCAGCACGGCGAGCCCGGCCACCAGTCGACGTGACGCGGCGACTGAGAAGGCGAGGTCCGTGGCGGACGAGGTGGCGACAGGTACTAGCGTGGTGACCGTCGGCCGCGAGCCTGTCCTGGTTCGTGCTGGTTGCGGTGAGTTCTGTAGGGGAGAGTGCGGGCCGGAGTGAATTCTTGAGACTGCTGCACACGTCCGACTGGCATCTCGGCCGCGCGTTCCACCGGGTGAACATGCTCGGTGCCCAGGCCGAGTTCATCGGCCACCTCGTCACGACCGTGCGCGAGCGCGAGGTGGACGCGGTGGTCGTGTCGGGGGACGTGTACGACCGGGCGGTGCCCCCGCTTGCCGCGGTCGAGCTGTTCGACGACGCCCTGCACCGGCTGGCGGAGCTGGGCGTGCCCACGGTGATGATCTCCGGGAACCACGACTCGGCCCGCCGGCTCGGCGTCGGCGCCGGGCTCATCGGGCGCGCGGGCATCCACCTGCGCACCGACGCCTCGGCGTGCGGCACGCCCGTGATGCTCGCCGACGCCCACGGCGACGTGGCGTTCTACGGGCTGCCGTATCTGGAACCCGCCCTGGTGAAGGACGAGTTCGCGGTCGAGAAGGCCGGCCACGAGGCCGTGCTCGCCGCCGCCATGGAGCGGGTGCGTGCCGACCTCGCCACGCGCGACCGGGGCACGCGTTCGGTGGTGCTCGCCCACGCCTTCGTCACCGGCGGCGAGGCCAGCGACAGCGAGCGGGACATCTCCGTGGGCGGGGTCGCCTCGGTGCCCGCCGGGATCTTCGACGGCGTGGACTACGTGGCACTGGGCCACCTGCACGGCAGCCAGGTCATCACCGAGCGCGTACGGTACTCGGGCTCCCCGCTGGCGTACTCGTTCTCCGAGACCGGCCACCGCAAGAGCATGTGGCTGGTCGACCTGGGCGCCGACGGCTCCGTGGAGACCGAGCGGGTCGACTGCCCGGTGCCGCGCCCGCTCGCCCGGATCCGCGGAGAGCTGGAGGATCTGCTCGCCGACCCGGAGCTCGCCCGCCACGAGGACGCGTGGATCGAGGCGACCCTCACCGACTCCCTCCGCCCCTCCGACCCCATGGCGCGGCTCAGTGAGAGGTTCCCGCACACACTCAGCCTCGTCTTCGCCCCCGAGCGGTCCCCCGAGGACCCCGACGTCTCCTACGCCAGGCGTCTCGCCGGGCGCAACGACCGGCAGATCGCGGAGGACTTCGTGGCCCATGTGCGCGGCTCCGGGCCCGACGAGCGCGAACAGGCCGTGCTCCAGGACGCGTTCGACGCGGTGCGTGCCGACGACGCCGTGCGGGAGGTCGCCCGGTGAGGCTGCACCAGCTGGACATCACGGCCTTCGGGCCCTTCGGCGGCTCTCAGAAGGTCGACTTCGACGACCTGTCCGCCGCCGGGATCTTCCTGCTGCACGGCCCTACCGGCGCGGGCAAGACCTCCGTCCTCGACGCCGTCTGCTACGCGCTGTACGGCACGGTGCCGGGCACCCGGCAGAGCGGCCAGGGGCTGACCCTGCGCAGCGACCACGCGGCGCCCTCGACCCGTACCGAGATCCGGCTCGAACTCACCGTCGCCGGACGCCGGTTGGAGGTCACCCGGCAGCCGCCCTGGGAGCGCCCCAAGAAGCGCGGTACCGGTACGACGCTCGACAAGGCGCAGAGCTGGCTGCGCGAGTACGACCCGGTGGCGGGCTCGTGGAAGGACCTCAGCCGCTCCCACCAGGAGATCGGCGAGGAGATCACCCAGCTCCTCGGCATGAGCCGCGAGCAGTTCTGCCAGGTCGTGCTGCTGCCCCAGGGCGACTTCGCACGGTTCCTGCGGGCCGACGCCGAGGCCCGGGGACGGCTGCTCGGGCGGCTCTTCGACACCCACCGCTTCGCAGAGGTCGAGAAGCGCCTCGCCGAGCGGAGGCGTACGACCGAGGCCGAAGTGCGCGCCGGAGACGCCGAGTTGCTCGCGGACGCGCACAGGATGCACCAGGCCGCCGGGGACGCGACAGCCGGGGACGGGACGACCGGTGACGGGACGGCCCTGCCCGAGCTCGCACCGGGCGACCCGGGGCTCGCCGAGGACGTCCTGGCCTGGGCGGCCGTGGCCCGCAGCACGGCCCGCGAGCGGCTCACCATCGCGCACTGCGCGCGGGCGGCCGCCGAGTCCGCGCGGGCCGCAGCGGGGCACGTCCTCGACGACGTACGCGAACTGGCCCGCCTGCAGCGGCGGTTGGCGGAGGCGCGGGAGCGGGCCGCGCACCTGGAGGAGCGCGCCGAGGACCACCGGGAGGCACAGGCGCGCATGGAGCGTGCCCGCAAGGCCGAAGCCGTGGCCCCCGCACTGGACCTCCGGGACGAGACCGAGACCGAGCACCGTCGCGCCGCCGAAGCCGAGACCCGCGCGCGTGCCCTGCTCCCACAGGAGTACGCCGATGCCGGAGCGGGCGGACTCGCCGCCGCCGCGCGCAGGGCCGCCGAGGAACTCGGCGGACTGGAGTCGGCCCGGCGCGCCGAGCAGCGGCTGGCCTCCGTCGTCGCCGAGCGCGCCGACCTGGACCGCCAGGAGCGGGCCGACGACGACGTGCTCCAGGAGGCCGAGAGCTGGCTCGCCGGGTGGGACACGGTCCGCGCCGGCCTCCAGTCCCGTATCGAGTCCGCACAGGAGGCCGCGACCCGGGCCGAACAGCTCGCCGAGCGGCGCGACCCCGCACGGAAGCGGCTCGACGCCGCCCGGCTGCGCGACCAGCTCGCAGGCGACACGGACGAGGCCCAGGCGCGCGTACTGGCCCTGGGGGAGCGCGCGTTGGCGTCGCGCGCCCACTGGCTCGACCTCAAGGAGCAGCGCCTCCAGGGCATCGCCGCCGAACTCGCGGCGAACCTGACCGACGGTCAGCCCTGCGCGGTCTGCGGAGCCACCGAACACCCCGAGCTCGCACGGAAGATCGACGGTCATGTCGACCGGGACGCGGAGGAGCGGGCACTCACCGCCTACCAGAGTGCCGACGAGGAACGTGCGGGGGCCGAGCGGCGCCTCGGTGTCGTCCGCGAGGCGCTGGCCGCCGCCACCGCCGAGGCCGGTGACACACCCACGGACCAACTCGACCGTCAGCTCGCCGAGTTGGAGGAGTCCTGCGCGGAGGCCCGCCGAGGAGCCTCCGGGCTGCACGTCGCGCAGGAAGAGCTGCGCAGGGCCGAGCACGAGAGGGAACTCCGGCTCGCCGCCGGGCAGGAGGCGGCGGTCAGGGCCGCGTCCCGGACCACCCGCCGGGACACCCTGGACCGCGAGAGGACCTCACTGGAGGAGGAACTGGCCCAGGCCCGCGGCACCGCCGACTCCGTGGCCGCGCGAGCCGCCCACCTGGAGCGCCTGGCCGCGTGGCTCACCGACGCCGCCGATGCGGCCCGCGCCGCCGAGGACTCCGCCCAGCGGCTCAAGGACGCCGACGCCCGCCTCGCCGACGCGGCCTTCCGCGCCGGGTTCGACACCCCGCGCGCGGCGGCCGCCGCGCTCCTCGACGACACGGCCCACCGCGACCTCCAACGGCGGCTCGACGCCTGGCAGTCGGAGGACGCGGCCGTACGCGCCGTACTCGCGGAGTCCGATACCGCGGCGGCCGGGCGGCAGCCGGCCGCCGACCTGCCCGCCGCCGAGCGGGCCGCCGAGGCCGCCGGACAGCGGCTCCAGGACGCCGTCTCCGCCTGGGACGCTGCCGAGCGCCGCCGCACCGAACTCGACCGGCTGTCCGCCAGGGCCACCGACTCCGTCCGGCGGCTCGCGCCGCTGCGCGAGGAGTACGACCGCGTGGCCCGTATGGCCGGCCTCGCGGCAGGCACCTCGGCGGACAACGAGCGCAAGATGCGCCTGGAGGCATACGTCCTCGCCGCCCGCCTGGAACAGGTGGCCGCGGCGGCGACCGTGCGGCTGCGCCGTATGTCGGCCGGGCGCTACACCCTCGTCCACTCCGACGACCGCGCCGGACGAGGCCGCAGCGGGCTCGGACTGCACGTCGTCGACGCCTGGACCGGGCGCGAACGGGACACGGCCACGCTCTCCGGCGGCGAGACGTTCTTCGCCTCGCTCGCGCTGGCCCTCGGCCTCGCGGACGTCGTCACCGACGAGGCGGGCGGCGTGCGTCTCGACACGCTCTTCATCGACGAGGGGTTCGGCAGCCTCGACGACCAGACCCTCGACGAGGTCCTCGACGTCCTCGACTCCCTCCGCGAGCGCGACCGCAGCGTGGGCATCGTCAGTCATGTCGCGGACCTCCGGCGGCGCATCCACGCCCAGCTGGAGATCGTGAAGGGCCGGTCGGGGTCGGTCGTACGGCAGCGGGGCTCCGGATGACGGCGGGTCCCCTGGCTCACCTGCCCAGCGGGCGGCGCGGCAACGGCGACGAGTAGACGACGCTCGTGGTCACCGACCCCAGCGCGCCGATCTTCCCCGACACCTCCTCCAGATGACGCATGGAACGGGCCGTGACCTTGATGACGAAGCAGTCGTCGCCCGTGACGTGGTGCGCCTCCAGGATCTCCGGTGTCGCGGCGACGAGGTCGTGGAACGGCTTGTAGTTGCCGTTCGGGTAGCGCAGTCGAACGAACGCCAGGATCGGCAGGCCCAGCCGCTCCGGGTCCACGACGGCCGCGTAGCCCTGGATGACGCCGGCCTCCTCCAGCCGCCGCACGCGTTCCGTGACGGCGCTCGCGGACATCGAGACGGCACGCGCCAGCTCGGCGAAGCTGGCCCGCCCCTCCCGCTGGAGGACGTCGAGGATGCGCCAGTCGGTGGCGTCCGGGGAATACGCGGTCATGGCCCCACACAACAGGGGAATCCCCGACTGATCAAGATCCGTGCCGTGGATCGCCCCTTCAAGGGCGTGGATCACCGGCCGTAGATTTCTGGCCATGACCACGACGACCAAAGTGACCACGACGACGAACGTGACCACGACGACTTCTGCGAATCCCGTCCTGAGTGTCGCCCCGGCGCCGCCCGCTGCCGCCGCCGCGTACTTCCGCGCGAGCCTCACCTTTCACGCCGACGTGTCCGACGTGGCCGCCGCCCTGGCCGCCGACGGCAACCCCGGTTTCGTCGTCCTCGACTCCCGCTCCACTCAGGCCTGGGACCAGGGCCACATCCCCGGCGCGGTCCATCTGCCCACCGCCCGCATCGCGGAACAGGCGGAGCGACTCCTCGACAGGGCGGTCCCCGTCGTCACCTATTGCTGGGGGCCGGGCTGTGACGGCGCCACCCGTGCCGCCCTCGCCCTCGCCGAACTCGGCTTCCAGGTCAAGGAGATGCTCGGCGGCTTCGAGTACTGGGTGCGGGAGGGCTTCGCGTACGAGACAGGGGAGGGCGGCGAGCGCCGCGCCCCCGACCCGCTGACGGCACCGGTGGACGCGGCGGACTGCGGCTGCTGAAGATCCATTGAAGATGTAGAGGACACTGACCTCCGTCAAGTACGCGCCGTGTAGCTTTTCTTCGCATGGCTCGATACGCGGAACCAGGTGTGACGGAGTGGGTGGAGTCGGGCGGGGGACCGCTCGTCGCGGTACCGGAAGTGGTGCTGCCGTTCTGGACGGGAGCGGACGGCGACGACCTGTCGTCGGACTACGACCGGGCCTGCGACATCAACGGCTCCATCGGATTGCTTCCCGTCGGTGACACCAGGGCGCTCGTCCTGGGCGACGAACCCGCCTCGACCGCCTTCCTCCCCGACCACGGCACCTTCGTCCGGTGGTACGCGGCGAACTCCGAGGACGAACTCCTCGCGGGGGTTCCCACTGCACTCGACACCGCCCTGTGGGAGCCGGAGGTGGAGTGGCGGGTGCCGGGTCCCCTGGTCGTGTTCGACGCCGCCTGGCCGGGAGACGGTTCACAGCGCACGGACCACCTGCGCGTGGAGCTGGAGCCGGGGCGCTACGGGGTGTGTGCCGCGTACGTGTCGGCCGGCCCGGAGACCTGGCTGGGGCTCGTCCGGCTGCGACGGCTCACGGCCTGACCAGGGCGGCGCGCGGGCGCGCGAGGAGAGGCGCGGCGAGGGCCGTACAAAATTCGCCTGCGCCGCGCGCGCCCGTCCCGCACCATGGACGTCGATGCCTCAACTGCCTCACCCCACACCACAGGAACTACGTCGCGACCCCCTGCCCCTGCGCGGTCGCACGGCCCTCGTCACCGGAGCGAGCAGACGCGGCGGCATCGGCTACGCCGTGGCCCGCCGCCTCGCCGCGTACGGGGCGAGCGTGTACCTGCACCACCACGTACCGCACGACACCGCCATGCCCTGGGGCGCCGACCGTCCCGAGGAGGTGGCCGCGGGCGTGCGCGAGGCGCTCGGCGACCCGGACGCGCGGGTGGCCGACGGGCCGGGCGACCTGTCCGAACCGGCCGTGCCCGCCGAACTGATCGCGCGGGCCGCGGACGCGCTCGGCGGACGCCTCGACATCCTCGTCGCCAACCACGCCCTCTCCGGCTCCGACGGCACCCTCGACACCATCGACTCCGCGATGCTCGACGCGCACTGGGCGGTCGACACCCGCTCGGTGCTCCTGCTCGTCCAGGCCTACGCGCGGCACCGGGCCGCCCTCCCGCCC
>NZ_VJZC01000412.1 GCF_009377185.1 Streptomyces spongiae | reverse complement strand
GAGGTGGGGCCTGCGGGGCGTACCGAAGGAGCCTTCCCACCCTACGCGGGTGGGCATTCCGGCACTTTGTTAACTACTCACGCGTATGTCTACACACAAGACCGGCCTCGTCCGGTGAGGGAGAGGCCGGTCCGTGCTTTTACGCTATGGTCGGGCGTTTACCCTGGTGCTAGGGGTTGTTGACCTGGAGGAGTTCGTTCGGTGAACCGATGCCCCGGCCCGTCACCTTGCCCGAAACAGCGCGGTTGACAAGTGCGCTGCTCACCTGCGCGGGGGTGGCCGCGCGGTGGTCGGCCAGGTAGAGGGCGGCCGCACCCGTGACGTGCGGGGCCGCCATCGACGTGCCGTCGAAGGTCATCTTCCCGGTGTCGCTCCGGTGCGAGGCGGAGGTGATCGCCACGCCCGGCGCGAACAGGTCCAGGCTCGAACCCCGGTTGGAGAAGCTCGCTCGCCGGTCCTTCTTGTCGGTGGCGCCGACGGTGACCGCCTGTTTGACGCGGGCGGGGGAGTAGAGCCCGGCCGACAGTCCGTCGTTGCCGGCCGCCACCGCGTACGTCACGCCGGACGCGATCGAGTTGCGGACGGCCGCGTCGAGCTGCGCGTTGCCGGGGCCGCCCAGGCTCATGTTGGCCACGGCGGGCTTCCTCGCGTTCTCGGTCACCCAGTCGATGCCCGCGATGACCTGGGCGGTGGTGCCCGCCCCCGCGTTGTCGAGGACGCGGACGGCGACGACCTTCGCTTTCTTGGCGACGCCGTACTTCGTGCCCACGGCGGTGCCCGCGACATGGGTGCCGTGTCCGTTGCCGTCCCCCGCCCCCTTGTCGTCGCCGACGAAGTCCCAGCCGTAGGACGCCCGGCCGCCGAAGTCCTTGTGGGTGATCCTGATGCCGGTGTCGATGACGTACACCGTGACGCCCTTGCCCGCCGACTCCGGCCATGTGTAGCTCTTGTCGAGCGGCAGGCCGGTCTGGTCGAGGCGGTCGAGCCCCCAGGACGTCGGGTTCGCCTGTGTGTGGTCGTACGTCACCCGGGTGTCCTGGACGACCGAGGCCACGCGGGAGTCCGCCGCGAGCGCCCTGGCCCGTCGTTCGTCCGTCGTCACGGAATAGCCGTTCAGGACTGAGCTGTAGGTGTGGCCGATTCTCGCCCCGTACTTCTCGGCGATGCCCTTTCCGGCGGCCGAGGGGGCCTTCGTTCCCCCTTTGAGTGTCACGATGTAACTGCCGCTCACGGAGCCGGCCGCGCCGGCGCCGAGTATCCGCCCCTGTGGGAGGGCGTGCGCGGGCAGGGTGATGGCCGAAAGCACCGCGGCCGTGGCCGCCGCGGTCAGGCCTCCCGCCCAGCGCAGACGCCTGTTCACCGTCTGTGCCATGGGTGAGTTCCCCTCCTCAACTCGACGTATTCCGGCCGGAGTTCGCCCGGTTTGACGGAGGCCGACCGGAACGTCACTGCGCAGCCTCTCGTGAGGTGTGAAGCACCACAAGGGCCCATTTTGCGCCTAAACCGGCGCCGCTCTCGCGGACCTGGTTGTTCGCCGTCGTGGTTCCTCAATTGATGGTTGCGACCGGTGGCACAGTGGGGGCGCATCCGTGAGGCGGCATGTTGCCGCTGGACTCTCGCCGCTACGGTCGTCGGTGACGAAGGGGCCCACAGCGCTGTGGGTCCCTCGGCCGCGCACGTCCTGTCGCGAAGGTGGAACTCAGTGAAGGCGATCCGCAGGTTCACCGTTCGACCCGTCCTCCCCGATGCCCTTCACCCGCTCAGCGAGCTGGCGCGCAATCTGCGCTGGTCCTGGCACGCCGAGACCCGTGATCTCTTCCAGTCGGTCGACCCGGAGCACTGGGCCTCCTCCGGTGGTGACCCCGTACGCCTCCTCGGCAGCGTCTCGGCCGAACGCCTCGCGGAACTGGCCGAGGACCGGCGCTTCCTGCGGCGCCTGGCCGCCGCGACCGACGATCTGCGCGACTACGTGAGCGGCGAGCGCTGGTACCAGACCCAGCCGGCCGGACTCCCGGCCGCCGTCGCGTACTTCTCACCCGAGTTCGGCGTCACCGCCGCCCTGCCGCAGTACTCCGGTGGCCTCGGCATCCTCGCCGGCGACCATCTGAAGGCGGCCAGTGACCTCGGCGTACCGCTCATCGGCGTCGGACTGCTCTACCGGCACGGCTACTTCCGCCAGACGCTGTCGCGCGACGGCTGGCAGCAGGAGCACTATCCGGTGCTCGACCCGCATGAGCTGCCACTGGTGCCGCTGCGGGAAGCCGACGGCTCCGTCGCCCAGGTCTCCCTCGCCCTCCCCGGCGGGCGTCGGCTCCAGGCCCGCATCTGGCAGGCCCAGGTCGGACGCGTCCCCCTCCTGATGCTCGACTCGGACGTGGACGAGAACGACCACGGCGAGCGCGGCGTGACCGACCGGCTGTACGGCGGCGGCAGTGAGCACCGTCTGCTCCAGGAGATGCTGCTGGGGATAGGAGGGGTGCGTGCCGTTCGGACGTACTGCCGGCTGACCGGCCACGCGCAGCCCGAGGTCTTCCACACGAACGAGGGGCACGCGGGCTTCCTGGGTCTGGAGCGCATCGCCGAACTCGGCGACCAGGGGCTGGACTTCGACGCGGGCCTGGAGGCGGTGCGCGCCGGGACGGTCTTCACCACCCACACCCCGGTACCGGCCGGCATCGACCGCTTCGACCGCGAGCTGGTGGCCCGCCACTTCGGGCCTGACGCGGAACTCCCGCGCATCGACGTGGAACGCGTCCTGCGCCTCGGCATGGAGACCTATCCCGGAGGCGAGCCCAACCTCTTCAACATGGCCGTCATGGGGCTGCGCCTGGGCCAGCGGGCGAACGGCGTCTCACTGCTGCACGGCCACGTCAGCCGGGAGATGTTCTCCGGGCTCTGGCCGGGCTTCGACCCGGACGAGGTCCCGATCACGTCGGTGACCAACGGCGTGCACGCCCCGACCTGGGTGGCCCCCGAGGTCTTCCGGCTGGGCGCCCGCCAGATCGGCGCGCAGCGCACCGAGGACGCCATGACCGTCGGCGGCTCGGACCGCTGGGACGCGGTGGGCGACATCCCCGACCAGGACATCTGGGACCTCCGTCGGGACCTGCGCGAACAGCTCGTCACAGAGGTACGGCATCGGCTGTACGCGTCCTGGCGGCAGCGCGGGGCGGGCACGGCCGAGCTGGGCTGGATCGACGACGTGCTGGACCCCGACGTGCTGACCATCGGCTTCGCGCGCCGCGTCCCGTCGTACAAGCGTCTGACCCTGATGCTGCGGGACCGCGACCGGCTGATGGACCTGTTGCTGCACGAGGAACGGCCGGTCCAGATCGTGGTGGCGGGCAAGGCTCACCCGGCGGACGACGGCGGCAAGCGGCTGGTGCAGGAGCTGGTCCGGTTCGCCGATGACCCCCGGGTGCGTCATCGGATCGTGTTCCTCCCGGACTACGGCATGGCGATGGCCCAGAAGCTGTACCCCGGCTGCGACATCTGGCTGAACAACCCGCTGCGGCCGCTGGAGGCGTGCGGGACGAGCGGGATGAAGGCGGCGCTCAACGGCTGTCTCAACCTGTCCGTCCTGGACGGCTGGTGGGACGAGTGGTTCCAGCCGGATTTCGGGTGGGCCATCCCCACGGCGGACGGCACCGCGACCGACGACGACCGCCGGGACGCCCTGGAGGCGTCGGCGCTGTACGACCTGCTGGAGCAGCGGGTGGCCCCTCGCTTCTACGAGCGGGGCCAGGGCGGCCTGCCCGACCGCTGGATCGAGATGGTCCGCCAGACCCTGACGCTTCTGGGGCCGAAGGTGCTGGCGGGACGGATGGTCCGCGAGTACGTGGAGCGCCTCTACGCCCCAGCGGCCCGCGCCCACCGGGAGCTGGCCCCCGACGTGGCGCGGGAGCTGGCGGAGTGGAAGGCGCGGGTACGTGCGGCCTGGCACCGGGTCACCGTGGACCACGTCGAGACCTCGGCCTCGGCGGCCACGGCGGAACTGGGCACGTCGCTCGCCCTGCGCGTGCGCGTGGGCCTGGGCGACCTGGCCCCGGACGACGTGGAGGTCCAGGCGGTCTCCGGCCGGGTGGACTCGGACGACCGCATCGCGGACGCGGCGGGCGTCCCGCTGAAGCCGACCGGCGGCCCGGACGAGGACGGCCGCTGGGTCTACGAGGGCCCGCTGTCCCTGGACCGCACCGGCCCCTTCGGCTACACGGTCCGCATCCTCCCGTCCCACCGACTGCTGGCGTCACCGGCGGAGCTGGGGCTGGTGGCGGTGCCGTCGGAGGAGGCGGGGGAGGGCGCCGGAGTGCTCATGAGGTGAGGGGCGGACCGGGGCGGGCTCACTTGCGATACAGGTGGATGTTCTTGATGTACGCGTCGGAGCGGGCCGACATGCCCGCCCGGCCGTACAGCCCGCACTTGAAGTAGTGCGTCGCCCTGCCGTGGTCCGCGTAGCTCGCCTTGAATCGGCGGTTGACGAAGACGTGGACGGCAGCGGCGGCCGTGTCGTGGACGACGTTGAGGCGGAGGTACGTGTCGTAGATGGGGGCCTGGATGACCTGGTCCGTGTAGTTGTAGTAGGTCAGGCTGTCGTGCGTGGCCAGGGTCATGAAGGCCGTGGCCCACGAGGAGCCCCCGAACACCTGCATAACGCACACGTTGTGCGCCCCGGCGCCCACCTTGACGTCGGCCTCGAACTGGGCCGAGCCGGAGGTGTACTGGTCGAGGAAGCGGAGCTCACTGCGCGGACCGGAGTCCTGCCCGGGGAAGGTGCTCGGGTCGCTGTCGTACAGCCAGAAGTGGTGCTCGCCGTCGGAACCGACCGTGTGGCGGGTCCTGTCGGGCGGCTGGTGCAGGTTGTGGGCGGCCGACACCTCCGTCCAGCCGCTGCCGATGGGCGCCGCCGCGGCGGGCGTGGCCGACAGTCCCCAGCCGGCGAGGCCGAGCCCGGCTCCGGCGCCGCCTACGAGTAACGATCTTCTGCGCAGTCCCTTGCCGTTCTTCGTACCGGACACGGAGCACCCACTCCCTTATTGGTCCAGACCTGGCGTGAGCATGCCTATCGCTGCTGTCCGTAGAGGTCAACCCTCACTGCGGGAACACCTGTCCGAAAACGGCCGTGGGTCCGTTCGGCGATCGAGTTAGCGTGCAGTCCAGACCATGAACAGGGGGAACCACATGGCGGCCAAGACAGCCGTTGACTTGCAGGAACTCGGCACCGCATTCACCCGCGACCCCTACCCCGTCTACGCCCGGCTCCGCGCCGAGGGGCCGGTGCACCGGGTGCTCGACACCGATGGTGAGGAGGTGTGGCTCGTCGTCGGCCACGAGGCGTGCCGGGCCGCGTTCACCGATCCGCGGCTCAGCCGGGACTGGGTGAGGTCCGGGAACATCAAACAGATCATCAACACCGAGCAGGCTGTCCCCGCGCTCATGCACATGCTGATGGCGGACCCGCCGGACCACACCCGGTTACGGCGGCTGGTGGCCCGGGAGTTCACCCCGAAGCGTGTCGAGGGGCTTGCCCCGCGCGTCCAGCAGATCACCGACGAGCTGCTGGACGCGATGCTGGCGGAACCGGAGCGGCGGGCCGATCTGATCGCTTCCTTCGCCTTTCCGCTGCCCATGACCGTCATCTGCGAACTGCTCGGCGTGCCCGAGCTGGACCGGGACGCCTTCCGCGGCTGGTCCAACGAGATGGTCGCGCGGACCAGCCCCGAGGGGGAGGCGCGCGCCTACCAGGAGTTGACGGCGTACCTCACCGAGCTGATCGCGGCCAAGCGGAAGAACGCCGGTGAGGATCTGCTCAGCGCCTTGATCCACGCCGCCGACGAGGAGGGTGACCGGCTCGCGCCGAACGAGCTCGTCGGCATGTCCAGCCTGCTGCTCATCGCCGGTCACGAGACGACGGTCAACCTGATCGGGAACGGTGTGCGGGCGCTGTTCGCGCATCCCGGTCAACTCGCCGACCTGCGCGCCGACTTCGGGCTGCTGGACGGGGCCATAGAGGAGATGCTGCGGTACGACGGGCCGGTGGAGAACTGCACGGACCGACTGGCCCTGGAGGACGTGGAGATGGGCGGGGTGACCATCCCCAAGGGCGCCACCGTCCTGATCAGCATGGCGGACGCCGACCGTGACCCCGAGCGCTTCAAGGAGCCGGACCGGTTCGACATCCGCCGGGACGCACGCGGCCACATGGCATTCGGCCACGGCCTGCACCACTGTCTGGGCGCGCCGCTGGCGCGGCTGGAGGGCCGGATCGCGATCCGCACCCTGCTGGAACGCTGCCCGGACCTCGCGCCGGACGCGGACGAGGCCGGGCTGCCCTGGGTGCCGGGGCTGCTGATCAGGGGCGTACGGAGACTGCCGGTGCGCTGGTGAGCGCACCGGCAGTCTCGCCGCACACCCGGTTCAGACCTCAAGGCGCCCGGTTCATGCCTTCAGACCTCGAGGTCCTCGCACAGCCTCCGCAGCACCGCCCCGCAGCGACGCGCGTACGCCTGCTGCAGGCCACGGGTCGCCGCGCCTCCGGCCCGCGCGTACCACTTCGCCGGGCGGCTGAACGCCGTGACGGCCAGCCACACCGTGCCGTCGCCCGTGCGGTAGAGGACGAACGCCTCCTCGCCGCGCTCGGGGTGGCCCGGGAGGGTGCCGTAGGCCCATCCCTTGTGGCGGGGTTCGTCGATGGTCCAGACAACGCGGCAGGGAGCCTTGATGACCCCGCCGAGGCTGACCGTGACGTCGACGCCGGGCGCGGCCTCGGGGGCGTCGGTCGTGATGCCCACCCCGACCGCGCGGTGCAGTTCCCAGGTGAACAGGAGGCGGGCGGCCCGGTCGAAGACGTCCGTGCCCTCGCCTATGCGGGTTCTGACATCCATCGGCCTGAAGCCGGGCGGGCAGTGACCGGACCGGGTCGCGCCCACGTCCTCGTACGTGAAGGGACCGTGGGGCAAGGGGCCGTCGGCGGAGTCGTGGTGAGGTAGCTGGCCGTCCATGGGGGGCATGGGGCCACAGCCTAGGACGGTACCCGAAGTAGCCTTCCCTTCGGGTACCGTCCGGCCTTCAGATGATCAGGCCCGGCGTCATCCGGTGCGTCATCCGGTGACGTTCACCGCGGCCCACGTCGCGTTCACCGCGTTGTACTCCGTGCTGCCGGAGCCGTACAGCGCCGCCGCCGCGTTCAGGGTCGCCGTGCGCGCGCCCTTGTAGTTGGTGGTGGACGTCATGTACTCGGTCAGCGCCTTGTACCAGATCTTGGTCGCCTTGTCGCGGCCGATGCCGGTGATCGTGGCGCCGTTGGACGTCGGGGAGTTGTAGCTGACCCCGTTGATCGTCTTGCTGCCGCTGCCCTCCGAGAGGAGGTAGTAGAAGTGGTTCGCCGGGCCCGACGAGTAGTGCACGTCCAGCCCGCCCAGGCTCGACGACCAGTAGTTCGCCGACGAACCGTCCTTGCTCGGCTGGTCCATGTAGCGCAGCGGGGTGCCGTCGCCGTTGATGTCGATCTTCTCGCCGATGAGGTAGTCGCCGACGTCCTTGGAGTTGGCCGCGTAGAACTCGACCGCCGTGCCGAAGATGTCGGAGGTCGCCTCGTTGAGGCCGCCGGACTCACCGCTGTAGTTGAGGCCCGCCGTGTTCGACGTGACGCCGTGGGTCATCTCGTGGCCCGCCACGTCGATCGAGGTCAGCGGCTTGGTGTTGCCCTCGCCGTCGCCGTACGTCATGCAGAAGCAGCTGTCGTCCCAGAACGCGTTGACGTACGCGTTGCCGTAGTGGACGCGGGAGTAGGCGGCGACGCCGTTGTTCTTGATGCCGTTGCGGCCCAGGACGTTCTTGTAGAAGTCCCAGGTGACCTGGGCGCCGTAGTGGGCGTCCACGGCGGCCGTCTGCGAGGTCGAGGAGCTCGACGCGGTGCCGGTGCCCCACGTGTCGTCCGCGTCCGTGAAGAGCGTGCCCGCCGAGGAGGACGTGGAGCGCGCCTTGTTGTACGTCTTGTGATTGCCGCGCGAGGTGTCGTTGAGCTGGTACGTCGAGCCGGACAGCGAGGTGCCTATGGTCACCGAGCCGCTGTACTGGCTGTTGCCCGTGCCGGTCTGGATGGCCTCCCACTCGTACAGCTTCTTGCCGGTCTGCGCGTCGGTGACGACGTGCAGCGCCTGCGGGGTGCCGTCGTGCTGGAAGCCACCGACGACCGTCTCGTACGCGAGGGCCGGCTTGCCGTTCGCGGCCCAGACGACCTTGCGCGGGGCCTTGTCCGCCTCGGACTTGGTGGAGCCCTCCGCCTTGGCGGCCTTCACGGCCTGCTTCTCGGCCGTCGCCTTGGTGACGTCCGCCGTGAGGTCGGCGACCTTGATGGCGGCCTTCGTGGCCTTGGTGACGCCCTCGCTCCTGCCGGACTTCGACTCGTGGACGACCAGGTCGCCGCCGAGGACCGGGAGCCCGGCGTAGGTGCGCTCGTAGCGCGTGTGGGTCGTGCCGTCGGCGTCTCTGATGACGTCGCGGACGACGAGCTCCTCCTTGGCGCCCAGGCCCAGCTCGTCGGCGGTCTCGCCCGTGGCGGCGTCGGCCTTCTTGATCAGGGCGGTGCGCGCGGCCGGGGTCAGGGTGACCGGGGCGGCGGTCGCCTTGGAGGACGTGGCGGAGGGTTCCGTCTGGGCGGAGGCACCGGTGGTCAGACCGGTGGTGATGAGGGCCCCGGCGGCGACGGCGGTCGCGATGGCCAGGGTGGTGCGCTTGTGACGCGCGTAGAGGGGAGTCACACGAGCTCCTTGTGGGGGAGCCGGGCAGTTGTGGGGCAACTGCCCGGGGTGGTTGTGAAGTTGCGGTGCTGGTGCGGCGGTTGGTGGAAGAGTGGCATCAGGGACGCGTACATGTCAGGACCCTCAAGTGATGTTGGCCGAAAAGCGGCAGCCGGATGAATGTTGCGGGCGTGTGAACCGGCCCTGACCTCGGTAAAGCGCCGACAAAGGCGAGCCCTGCGGAGCGCAAAAGAGGGCGCCGCCCCGG
>NZ_VJZC01000411.1 GCF_009377185.1 Streptomyces spongiae | reverse complement strand
CTCCCGCCCCAGGCCCCACGGGGCCACATAGCGTGCCCACGCACAGCGCGACGGGGGCGCGGCGCAGGGCGCTTCGAGGAGGAACGGCCATGACACACCCGGCCCGCGGACGGCACCGCAAGCCCCGGCCGCGACGGACGCTGTTCGCGGTGGGCGGGCTCGCTCTGGCGGCAGGGGCGCTCACTCTGGTGCGACTGGGGCCCGAGCCGCACGGCGGAGGTGGCGCGGGGGCCGCGGAGGCTCCGGAGGCGGAGCCGAGGGCCGCCTCCGACGGGATCCCGGAGGGGGCGGCCAACGCGGCGGCGACGATGGAGGCCGCATCGCCTCCGGCGGGTTCGGCCGATCCCGGCGCCACCGCTGTGCCGGGGGTCGGGAGCGGGGCGGCCCCCGGTGCGACGGCGGCGGCGATCCCGTCCTCCCCGGTCAGGTCACCGGTTGCCGCCACGACCGCCGCGGCTGCCTCTTCCGCCCCGTACGCCCCGTCCGCCCCGTCCGCAGGCTCGACCGGCATCCCCACGGCCCCCGTCGCCGAGGCACCGGCCGCTCCCCGGCCCACACCGAGTACCACCGCCACGGCACCCCGGCCCGACCGCCCGGACGAGCGGGATGACCGGGATGAGCGCGATCAGAAGGAATGGTGCGTCCCGGTCATCGGACTGTGCGTCAACGCGGACAACGACGGCGACGGTGGAGACGGAGAGAGCCTGCTCGGCTGAACGCGCTACGCGGGCGGGTTGGCCCGGCGCGTGAGCAGCCACGGCTCGACGACACCCAGCCCGCGCACGGGCCGCTGCCACATCGGCTGGAGCGCGAAGCGGTACGACGGCGGCTCCTCGCCCTCCTTCTCGGCGGCGGCCGCGGCCTCGGCGGCCTCCGCCTCGGAGGCGGGGGCGTCACCGGTGTGGATGACCTCCTCGGCGAACGCGGAGTCCACCAGCACGGTGTCCTTGGGGGCTATGGACGTCAGCCGGGAGGCCAGGTTCACCGTCGTACCGAAGACGTCACCCATGCGCGTCGTCACCGTGCCGAACGCGATACCGACGCGCAGCTCGGGCATCGTCTCGTCGTTCGCCATGGTCTCGATGAGCCGGAGCGCGATCTCGGCGGCGATGCCCGAGTCGTCCGCCGCGTACAGCACCTCGTCGCCCAGGGTCTTGATGAGCCGGCCGCCGTGCGCGGCCACCAGGTCGGCCGCCGTGGTCTCGAATGCCTCGACGAGCTCGCCCAGCTCCTCTTCCTCCATGCGGCGCGTCAGCCGTGTGAAGCCGACCAGGTCCGCGAAGCCGACCGCGAGGCGCCGGTCGACCATCTCCTCGTCGTCGGCGGCCTGCACGACGCGGCCGGTGGCGGCGGCGAGCTGGCGCCGCCAGACATAGACGAGGAACTCCTCCAGCTCCGGCAGGAGCAGCTCCACCAGGGGATACGTGACCTCGGTCCGTGTCATGCCCGGTTCCGGCGGCTCGGTCAGGCCCTCCAGGAAGGAGTCGATCTGCCACTCGGCCAGCCGGGCCGTGGTCTGACCGGTCGAGCGGGCCACCTGCACGGCCATCGCCTCGCTGAGCAGCCCGGCCTCGACGAGACCGGAGAGCCGCCGCAGCGCGAGGACGTCCGCCTCGGTGAGCGCCCTGGCCTGGCCGATGTCCGCGAAACCCATGGCGCGCCAGAAACGGGTGGCCAGCTCCACGGAGACACCCGCGCTGCGGGCTGCCTGGAACGGGGTGTAGCGGCGCTCGGCACCGAGGATGAGCGATTCGATGCGCAGGGCCAGGGGGTTCTCGACGGGGTCGTCGCCCTCCCCGTCGGGCCGGCTCAGCGCGTCCACCCGCCGCCGCGGCTCGGCCCGGTCGGCCGACGCGTCGCCGGCAGACCCTGCGGTACGGCCCGGATCGCCGTCGGGAGCGGGGTGTGCACCCGTGCCGGAGCCCGTGTCGTCGACGGTCACGCCTGCTGCCCTTCCGATCTGTCACGGTCAGGTATCGACCGGCCTCAACTCTACGGCAGGTGTGGGCTGGCTCACTCCTGAGGAGCGAACGAGCACGCCCTCCCGGCCGGGGGTCCGGGGGTTGTCCCCCGGGTCAACACAGCACAGCAGGTGTGGGCTGGCTCACTCCTGAGGAGCGGACCAGCACGCCCTCCCGGCTGGGGGTCCGGGGGGTCATCCCCGGGTCAACACTCCGAGTCGTACGACTTGATCGTCCCCAGCGTTCACTGGGCAGCTCCGGGTACCCAGCCGTCCCACGAGTCACTCGGGTCGCAGATGGACGATGTCGCCCGCCCCCACCGGCTCCTGCACGCCCTCCGCCGTGGCCAGCACCAACCGGCCGTCGCCGTCCACCGCGACCGCCTCCCCCACGATCGAGCGGTCGCCGGGGAGCTCCGCGCGGACCGTGCGGCCCAGGGTGGCGCAGCCCGCCGCGTACGTCTCCTGGAGGCCGCTGACGGCGGGGTCGCCCCCGGCGTCCCGCCACTTGCCGTACCACTGCTCCAGGGAGCGCAGGACGGCCCGTAGCAGCGGGTCACGGTCGGTGTTCGCGGCGCCCGCCAGGAGGAGGGAGCCCGCGGTGGGCACGGGCAGCTCGTCGTCGCGGAGCGTGACGTTGAGGCCGATGCCGACGACCACGCCGTCCGTGCCCGCGCGCTCGGCGAGGATGCCGCCGGTCTTGCGTTCCTCGCCGCCCACGGTCACCAGGAGGTCGTTGGGCCATTTGAGTGCCGTGTCCACACCGGCCGCGCGGGACAGCCCCGTCGCCACCGCGACCCCGGTCAGCAGCGGTACCCAGCCCCAGCGGTGGACGGGCACCTCGGCCGGCTTCAGGAGCACGGAGAAGAACAGTCCGGAGCGCGCCGGAGCGGTCCAGACGCGGTCCAGACGGCCGCGCGCGGCGCTCTGCTCCTCGGCCACGAGGACCGCGCCCTCGGCCGCCTTGCCCGCCTCGGCGAGGGCCACGAGGTCGGAGTTGGTGGAGCCGGTGCGCTGCACCACGTCCACGTCGGACCACAGCCCGCCCTCGCGCACCAGCGCCCGGCGCAGCGCGGTCCCGTTGAGGGGAGGGCGGCCGAGATCGGACCAGCGGCCGCCGCCCGGCCCGTCGCCCTGGGCGCCGTCGTCGTCGTACGCGTCTGATGCATCTCGCGGGGTCATGAAACCCACCCTAGGTGTGGTCAACGCCGCACTGCCGAACCATAGACGCAGCACTACGCTACGGATGAGTAGCCATACACACTTCTGAGCACACACTGAGCACGTCACTGAGCACGTCACTGAGTACGTCCCTGAGCACGTCACCCTCACGTCCCCATTGAGCAGGCAGGGAGCCGCATCCCGATGTCCGAGCCGGAAGAGCGCCAGACGGTCGAAGAGATCGACATCCACACCACAGCGGGCAAACTCGCGGATCTCAGGCGCCGCATCCACGAAGCGACGCACGCCGGCTCCGAGCGCGCCGTGGAGAAGCAGCACGCCAAGGGCAAGCTGACGGCGCGTGAGCGCATCGAGCTGCTCATGGACGAGGGCTCCTTCGTGGAGTTCGACGAGTTCGCCCAGCACCGCTCCACCGACTTCGGTCTGGAGAAGAACCGCCCGTACGGCGACGGGGTCGTCACCGGGTACGGCACGGTGGAGGGCCGTCCGGTCGCCGTGTTCTCCCAGGACTTCACCGTCTTCGGCGGCGCGCTGGGCGAGGTCTTCGGCCAGAAGATCATGAAGGCGATGGACTTCGCGCTGAAGACGGGCTGCCCGGTCATCGGCATCAACGACTCCGGCGGCGCCCGTATCCAGGAGGGCGTCAGCGCGCTCGGCATGTACGGCGAGATCTTCCGCCGCAACACCCACGCCTCGGGCGTCATCCCGCAGATCAGCCTGGTCGTCGGCCCGTGCGCGGGCGGTGCGGTCTACTCCCCCGCCATCACCGACTTCACGGTCATGGTCGACCAGACCTCGCACATGTTCATCACCGGCCCGGACGTCATCAAGACCGTCACCGGCGAGGACGTCGGCTTCGAGGAACTGGGCGGCGCCCGCACCCACAACGCCACCTCGGGTGTGGCCCATCACATGGCGGGCGACGAGAAGGACGCCATCGAGTACGTCAAGCAGCTGCTGTCGTACCTGCCGTCCAACAACCTCAGCGAGCCCCCGGCGTTCCCGGAGGAGGCGGACCTCGCCCTCACCGACGAGGACCGCGAGCTGGACACGCTGATCCCGGACAGCGCGAACCAGCCGTACGACATGCACACGGTGATCGAGCACGTCCTGGACGACAGCGAGTTCTTCGAGACCCAGCCGCTGTTCGCGCCGAACATCATCACCGGCTTCGGCAGAGTCGAGGGCCACCCCGTCGGCATCGTCGCCAACCAGCCGATGCAGTTCGCCGGCTGCCTCGACATCGACGCCTCCGAGAAGGCCGCGCGCTTCGTGCGCACCTGCGACGCCTTCAACGTCCCCGTGATCACCTTCGTCGACGTCCCCGGCTTCCTCCCGGGCGTCGACCAGGAGCACACCGGCATCATCCGCCGCGGCGCCAAGCTGATCTACGCCTACGCCGAGGCGACGGTCCCCCTCATCACGGTCATCACCCGCAAGGCCTTCGGCGGCGCGTACGACGTCATGGGCTCCAAGCACCTCGGCGCCGACCTCAACCTCGCCTGGCCGACCGCCCAGATCGCCGTCATGGGCGCCCAGGGCGCGGTCAACATTCTGCA
Source organism: Streptomyces spongiae (assembly GCF_009377185.1). Classification (GTDB taxonomy): domain Bacteria; phylum Actinomycetota; class Actinomycetes; order Streptomycetales; family Streptomycetaceae; genus Streptomyces; species Streptomyces spongiae. The sequence goes on along the minus strand of NZ_VJZC01000411.1, from coordinate 4,333 downwards.
CCGCCGCACGATCGCCGCCGCCTCCGACGAGGAGCGCGAGGACGTGCGGGCCCGCCTGATCCAGGAGTACGAGGACAGGCTCCTCAACCCCTACGCGGCGGCCGAGCGCGGCTACATCGACGCTGTCGTCCTCCCCTCGGACACCCGCTCCCACATCGTGCGCGGTCTGCGTTCCCTGCGCACGAAGCGGGAAAGCCTCCCTCCGAAGAAGCACGGCAACATCCCGCTCTAGACCGGACCTCGACCCCTTGGAGCCGTCATGACGATCAAGGTCGTACGGGGCAACCCGACCGCTGAGGAGTTGGCCGCCGCACTGGCGGTGGTCCGGGCGCGCGCCGCGGCGGCGTCCACCGAGCCGTCCGGCGCGCCCCGCCCCCGCGACTCCTGGTCCGACCCGTCCCGCATCGCCGCCCACCGCCTGCCCCAGCCGGGCCCGACGGCGTGGGGCCGCACGTACTGGCCGGGCCAGGGCTGCGCCGGGTAGGGCCGGTCGGAGGGCGGGTGGGCCGGCTGGTCACCTCGGACCACGCAAGTTGAGTACGCGTACTCAGGCGCCGGAACGTGAGCTACCGCAGCATTGTTGGCATGCTGTGGTCCGACCCCGAGAACGAACCGCCCAAGGAACTGCGTGACACGCAGGACATGTTGCGGCGGCTCGGTGTCCTCGTGGCACTGGCCATGGTGCTCGCGATGCTCGTGCTCGGAGTGCGGTGAGGCGGCGCCCCGGGCCGTGAGCCCGGCCGCGCCGATACCCTGACCGCATGACTGATCAGCCGCGCCGCCGACTCGTGCTCGCCTCCCAGTCCCCCGCCCGGCTGGGCCTGCTCCGCCAGGCGGGGCTGGACCCCGAAGTGATCGTCAGCGGGGTCGACGAGGACGCCGTGACCGCCCCCACCCCCGCCGAGCTCGCCCTCGCGCTCGCCGAGGCGAAGGCCTCCGTCGTGGCGGCCAAACCCGAGGTCAAGGGCGCCCTGGTGATCGGCTGCGACTCGGTGCTCGACCTGGACGGCGAGGCGCTCGGCAAGCCCGCCGACGCCGAGGAGGCCACCGCGCGCTGGAAGTCGATGCGCGGCCGGTCGGGCACCCTCCAGACCGGCCACTGCGTCTGGGACACCGCGAGCGGACGGTACACGTCCGGTACGGCGTCCACCGTGGTCCACTTCGGCGAGCCGACCGACGAGGAGATCGCCGCGTACGTCGCCTCCGGCGAACCCCTCTACGTGGCCGGGGCGTTCACCCTCGACGGCCGCTCGGCACCGTTCATCGACGGAATCGACGGGGACCACGGCAACGTCATCGGGATCAGCCTCCCACTCGTACGGCGCCTGCTGGCCCAACTGAACGTGGGCATCACCGAGTTGTGGACGCCCAGGGAGAAGTGACCGGAGTGCGGCAACCGGGCGGGGTGCCCGGGAGCCGCACGGTCAGGGAGTGCTGGGCGCCGGCGGGGTGACCGGGGCGGGTTGGCCGTTGCCCGGGGAGCCGTCGCTGGGGGGACCGCCCTCGCCCTCGGGGGCCGTGCCGGCCGGGCCCGTCTGACGGTCGTACGTCATCAGCGTGAGCAGGACCAGTCCGAGCACGACCATCATGAACGCGAACGCGCCCCAGCCCACCAGGCCCACGGCGAAGGCGCCGAGCAGCCCGTGCACGACGGCCACGCTGATCAGCAGGATGCGCCAGAAGCCGGTCGCGGGCCGGTCGCGCAGGGCGACGAGCAGCGCGGCGAGGCCGCACAGGGCGAAGTAGACGCCGAAGACCACGCCGCCGGCCTTCGACGAGGAGGACATCGCGGCCGGGTCGAGCCCGGCGAGGGACATGTCCTGGCGGTCGACCACGATGCCGAGGAACCAGTTGACCCAGGCGATGGCTCCCGCCTCCACGAAGAGCACGAGCGCCGTGACCACCGCCACCGGTCTCCGTATCACCGGTCCCACCCCACTTTCGCTGTTGCCGTCCGTCACCCCGAGCGCGCGACGACCGTTACCGCCAGTACTGGCCCACCCGTCACCCGACCACCACCCCTCAACGGGGCCCTTCGGGCCACAGATTCTCTTCAGCATCGCGAACGCTACTAACGGGTAAACCCGGGGGCAAGGGTTCCTGCGAGGGCAAAGAATCATTGGGCCATTAGTAGGGACTCCACAAAGAAACCCATCCGGGCGCAGCGCGGCCTCATAGAGACCTTGGCCACATCGGAAGGCTAGGGTTTTCCGGTGGAGTCCTGCGCGGTGCGGTGCGACAAGGGATTTCGCAGGTCGAGCGAGCCTCCACTCACGCTCCGTGTGGGCAAGCTCACCATTGAGGACGGGTCGAAACGCCGTGTCGGCAGTCCCTAAACTCGGCTTGTTTCAAGGAGAGGGAGCCATCGTGCGCAAGGTGTTGATCGCCAACCGTGGCGAAATCGCTGTCCGCGTCGCCCGGGCGTGCCGGGATGCGGGGATCGCGAGCGTCGCCGTGTACGCCGACCCGGACCGGGACGCCCTGCACGTCCGCGCGGCGGACGAGGCGTTCGCGCTGGGCGGTGACACCCCCGCCACCAGCTACCTGGACATCGCCAAGGTGCTGCAGGCGGCCAAGGACTCCGGTGCGGACGCCATCCACCCGGGTTACGGCTTCCTCTCCGAGAACGCCGAGTTCGCCCAGGCGGTGCTGGACGCGAACCTGATCTGGATCGGCCCGCCACCGCACGCGATCCGCGACCTCGGCGACAAGGTCGCCGCCCGGCACATCGCCCAGCGCGCCGGCGCCCCGCTCGTCGCGGGCACCCCCGACCCGGTCTCCGGCGCCGACGAGGTCGTCGCCTTCGCCGAGGAGCACGGCCTGCCGATCGCGATCAAGGCGGCGTTCGGCGGCGGTGGCCGTGGCCTGAAGGTCGCCCGCACGCTCGAAGAGGTCCCCGAGCTGTACGACTCCGCCGTCCGCGAGGCGGTGGCCGCGTTCGGCCGCGGTGAGTGCTTCGTCGAGCGCTACCTGGACCGCCCGCGCCACGTGGAGACGCAGTGCCTGGCCGACACCCACGGCAACGTGGTCGTCGTCTCCACCCGTGACTGCTCCCTCCAGCGCCGCCACCAGAAGCTCGTCGAAGAGGCCCCCGCACCCTTCCTCTCCCCCGAGCAGAACGCCGAGCTGTACCGCGCCTCGAAGGCCATCCTGAAGGAGGCCGGCTACGTCGGCGCGGGCACCTGCGAGTTCCTCGTCGGCCAGGACGGCACCATCTCCTTCCTGGAGGTCAACACCCGCCTCCAGGTCGAGCACCCGGTCACCGAGGAGGTCACCGGCATCGACTTGGTCCGCGAGATGTTCCGGATCGCCGACGGCGAGGAACTCGGCTACGACGACCCGCCGCTGCGCGGTCACTCCTTCGAGTTCCGTATCAACGGCGAGGACCCCGGCCGCAACTTCCTCCCGGCCCCCGGCACCGTCACCACCTTCACCCCGCCCACCGGCCCCGGTGTCCGCCTGGACGCGGGCGTGGAGTCCGGCTCGGTCATCGGCCCCGCCTGGGACTCCCTGCTCGCCAAGCTGATCATCACCGGCGCCACGCGTCAGCAGGCCCTCCAGCGGGCCTCCCGCGCCCTGAACGAGTTCCAGGTCGAGGGCATGGCCACGGCCATCCCGTTCCACCAGACCGTCGTCACCGACCCGGCGTTCGCACCCGAGCTGACCGGCTCCACCGACCCGTTCACGGTCCACACCCGCTGGATCGAGACCGAGTTCGTCAACGAGATCGCCCCCTTCACCGCCCCCGCCGAGGCCGTGGAGGCCGACGACGAGCCCGGCCGGGAGACGGTCGTGGTCGAGGTCGGCGGCAAGCGTCTGGAGGTCTCCCTGCCGACCTCGCTCGGCATGTCCCTGGCCCGCACCGGCCTCGCCGCCGGGGCCAAGCCGAAGCGCCGCGCGGCGAAGAAGTCCGGCCCCGCCGCCTCCGGCGACACCCTCGCCTCTCCGATGCAGGGCACCATCGTCAAGATCGCGGTGGAGGAGGGGCAGGAGGTCAAGGCGGGCGACCTCGTCGTCGTCCTGGAGGCCATGAAGATGGAACAGCCCCTCAACGCGCACCGCTCCGGCACGATCAAGGGGCTGGCGGCGGAGGTCGGGGCGTCCGTCACCTCCGGTGCGGCGATCTGCGAGATCAAGGACTGAGTACTGCGGCTCGTGGGCGGGTGCGTCTCGTCTGCCGGGTGCGGTTGTGGTTCGGGTGCGGGTTCATCGTGGCTTGTCGCGCAGTTCCCCGCGCCCCTGAAAAGCCGCGCCCGCGCCCGGCACCAAGACGGACCCGGCAGCCGCAGCCGCACCACAGCAGACAGCCGACGCCCGCCCCACAGGACCGGCA
>NZ_VJZC01000041.1 GCF_009377185.1 Streptomyces spongiae | reverse complement strand
AGCTGTGTATAAGAGACAGGGGTGAAATGGCTTTTTGACGATCAGCAAGTGGCGTGCGGTGGGGTCACTGCCGGCGGTTCGCCGACGGAGCAGACAACCTGGGGAACGGACCTGACCGTCGCCAGCACCTCTCCGCGCACATCGGTGACAACAATCAACGCGCCCTCGGCAGGCCCGCGTCGTCCGGCCCGCTGGTCCCGGCAAGCAGCACGTCGTACGCCAGCGGCTCCTCGCCCACCTCCAAGGTGGCGGCCCGCGGTTGATGGCCGTCGGCCGCCGCGGTCAGTACGTACGAGCCGGAGCCCGGCGTCGGCATCGAGTACCGGCCGTCGGACCCGGCCACGGTCCGGCCGAGCTGACGCCCGGTCAGGGAGATCAGTGTTAGCGTGGCACCGTCGACGCCCGTGCCCTCCGCGTCGCGCACCTGACCCTCGATGGACGGCCCGCTCGTCGCGGGAACCGGGGCAGGCGCGCTCTCGGTGGAGGCGTACGCCGCCTGTGGCTCGGCCTCCGCCGACTTCCGCAGGGCACCGGCGCCCACCAGCACCGGCCGCCGCTCCGAGGGCGGCTCGGTGGACGGATCCTGCGTGTTCCCGCTCTGGTGCTGGTCCTGTGCGCGGAGACGCTCGCCCTCGACGTCCACATTGGGCAGGGCGCGGTCCAGCCACTTGGGGAGCCACCAGGCGCTCCTCCCGAGCAGCGCGAGGACGGCGGGGACGATGGCCATGCGGACGATGAACGCGTCGAAGAAGACCGCGGACGCCAGCCCGAGGCCCATCATTTTGATCATGGACTCGCTGGAGCTGATGAAGCCGGCGAAGACGGCCATCATGATGATCGCGGCGGCCGTGACCACGCGTGCGCTGTGTTTGAAACCGGTCACCACCGCCTGCTTGGGCTCCTCACCGTGGACGTAGGCCTCACGCATCCGGGTCACGAGGAACACCTCGTAGTCCATCGCCAGGCCGAAGATCACGCCGATCATGAAGATCGGCACCAATGACATGATCGGGCCGGATTCCTCGACACCGAGCAGACCGGCCAGCCAGCCCCACTGGAAGACCGCGACCACGGCGCCCAGCGCCGCCAGCACTGACAGCAGGAAACCGAGCGCCGCCTTCAGCGGGACGAGGATCGAGCGGAAGACGACCATCAGGAGCAGGAAGGCGAGGCCGACCACCAGCGCCAGGTAGGGGATCAGCGCGTTGGTCAGTTTCTGCGAGAAGTCGATGTTCATCGCGGTCGTGCCGGTGACCAGCACCCGGGCGTCTGTGTCGGCCTTGATGCCGTCGGCCTTGTCACGGATGGCGTGCACCAGGTCCTCGGTCTGCGTCGAGGATGGCTTGGAGTTTGGGACGACGGTGATCGTCGCCGTGTCGCCGGCCTTGTTGAACAGCGCGGGGGTGACCGTCGCGACGTCCTTCAGGCCCTTGATTTCGTCGGTCACCGTGCTGGCGGCCGCCTTCGGGTCACTGCTTTCCTTCGTGTCGACGACGATCATCAGCGGGCCGTTGAAGCCGGGACCGAAGCCTTCCGAGAGGAGGTCGTAGGCCTTTCGCTGCGTCGTGGACTCCGGCTTCGTACTGTCGTCGCCCAGCCCGAGTTGCAGCTGGGTCACCGGGATGGCCATGACCCCCAGGGCGACCACGCCCAGCACCAGGACGGCGGCGGGACGGCGGACGACAAAGCTTCCCCAGCGGGTGCCCATGTTGGGCTTGCCCTCGGTGTTCTGCTGCGCCTTCCTACCAACGGACCGCTTGCTCTTCTTGCCTGTCGGCTGGATCTTCCGGCCCACGTAGCCGATCATCGCGGGGATCATCGTGAGGGCGATCAGCACCGCAAGCACGACCGTGCACGCCGCAGCGATACCCATTTTGGTCAGCACCGGGACGTCGACGACCGAGAGGCCGACGAGTGCGATCACGACCGTCAGCCCGGCGAAGACCACTGCCGAACCCGCCGTACCCGTGGCCCGTCCGACCGCGTCCTCGCGTTCGCGGCCCTCGGCCAGTTCACCCCGGTAGCGGGAGAGGATGAACAGGGCGTAGTCGATACCGACGGCGAGGCCGATCATCATGGCCAGGATGGAGGTGGTGTCGCCGAGGTCGAGCGCGTTGGCGAGGGCCGTGATGCCCGCGACTCCGATACCCACCCCGATGAGGGCGGTCAGCAGCGGCAGTCCGGCCGCGACGAGCGAGCCCAGTGTGACGACGAGGACGACCGCGGCGACGGCGACACCGATGACCTCTCCGATACCGGTCTCGGCCGTCTCGTCGAGCACGTCACCGCCGATCTCGACGGTCACCCCGGAGCGCCGGGACTCCTCCACCGTCTTCTCCAGGAAGTCCTTGGTGGAGTCCTTCAGTTCCTTGGCCGGGGCGGTGTACTTCACCTGCGCGTAGGCGATCGTCCCGTCCTTGCTCACCGCGTTGCGCTGCGTGAACGGGTCGGTGACGGAATCGACCTCGGGCCCCTTGCCGAGGTCCTTGACGGACTGCTCGACGAGGGCCTTGTTGCCGGCGTCTGTCATCTTCTCGCCCGCGGGAGCCTTGAAGACGACGTTGGCGTCCCCTCCGTCGGCGCTCGAGCCAGGCGAACGCTGCGCCAGCAGGTCGTAGGCCTTCTGGGACTCGATGCCGGGGATCGAGAAGGACGATGAGCCTGCGGCGGGCGCCTTGAAGGCCGCGACGCAGGCGGCGGCCAGCAGGGCGGCCCAGAACAGGGCGATGTAGTGCCGTCGCCGGAAGGCGAATCGGCCGAGTTTGTACAAGAAGGTAGCCACGGGACGTGCTCCGGGTCAGTCGTGGATGGTTCAGGGCAACGGGCAGGCCCGACGACGATGGGGGCCCTCACATGCCCTGGAGGCAGGGGGAGATTGCGCCAAGTACGGCTGTACGGCTGGAGAGCGGCTTACTGCTGGGGACTGGAAGAAGGGGAGAGCCGGACGCCGAGGGCGGGGAAGAACACGACGTCGGCATACTCAGCCAAGAACGCCCGCGTCGGCTGGCGATCGTCGATCAGAGTGCGGGCGAAGTAGCCGCCGATGACTACGTGCGGCACATAATCCAACGCAGGGTTGTCCGCACGGATCTCGCCTCGTCGACGGCACGCTGCAACACCCGGTTGAATGCGGCGCGTTCCGGTTCGATGAGCAGTTCCCGGAACGCCCCGCTCGAGGTCAGAGTTGTGGTGTACCTCCATGATCAGGCCGCGCATCAGACAGAGTTCCGTTCCATGGCGGAGTCGTCCTCGATGGACAGCGCAGCCAGGAAGTCTCCCCGCAGCGATCGGGTGTCGACGCCCCTGGCGCTGGCGGCCTGTTGTGACGCATCGCCTTGACGATCAGCTCGGCCTTGGCCTCGCGCTCGGGTGTGATCCGGCCGCGACGCGACGTTGCAACCTCGACCATCACACACGCTATGAACGAAACCGTTTCGTACGGATCACCGCACGGACATGACCATACGCCAATCAGCATGAAAACGAAACCGTTTCGTACGTTACATCGCGCGTCCGGGCTTACGCGAGCCATGGCGCCCCTCACCATCGACCGCGGGGCCAAGGCGTCGCTGCTCCGGAGCGGACTCGAACCTCAGCGCCTTGCCGCATCGGGTCTGACGTGGGTCGCAGCATGCCGCCAGCGGGACGATGCCGCGGACTTGCACAAGGCCCTCACACCTGGATGTGCGCCGCTCCAGCGAAGCCACAACCGGTGTCCACGCAGTGCCGAATCGGATCACGGACGCTCCCACCTATGCCCCCGCGCCTGATGCCAAAGGGACAGCTCCGGGGCCAAGGCGGCCGGCCGCGTAACTGGTTCCATCCATGGACTGCCCCGGTGACCTGCAGTAGGGAGGCAGCGCCCGGGCGCCGAGCCCGGACGACGCCGCCGATTCCGTGGCGTGGCGCACATTTGACCACGGACTCACCGAAGGCCAGAAGGATGCGACATCGAACTATGTTGTACTTGCCGTCGCGGGAGGCAGCCATGTCGTAACTGACACGTTTCCGCGCGATCCCACCCTCCCCAGGGCCTGAACGAATCCGTACCTGCTGAGGTCGACGTCCAGGACCTGCAGCCCGTCCAAGGCGCCGCGCCCGAGTCGCTCAACGGCACGCTCTACCGGTGCGGGCCAGAGAACCAGTACCCACCGTGCCCCCTGGGGACAGCCCTTCAGTACGGCCACGTCGACCACCGGCCGTACTTCCGGAAGTACCGCGGCGACCCTGGCGCCGCGACACCCCTCGCCGACGCTCAGACCTCTGCGGAGTGCCCGCCTCATGAAAGTCAACATATGTCCAGTGCTCATGACGAAGTGAAACTCGACCTGCGGGTGACCGCCCGCCGGGACGGCGCAGAGGGCGTGATCGTCCTCGAATTGGCCGATCCGTCCGGCGTCGACCTGCCGGAGTGGGCACCCGGTGCACATGTGGACGTTGAACTGGCCGATGGCATGACGCGTCAGTACTCCCTGTGCGGTGCCCCCTCAGACCGGTCGTCCTGGCGGATCGCCGTGCTCCGGGAGCCGACGGGCCGCGGCGGATCTCGGCATGTGCACGAGGCGCTCACCGAGGGCGTCGAGGTTCGCCTCCGCGGGCCGCGCAATCACTTCCCACTCGTGTCGTCACCGCGATACGTGTTCATCGCCGGAGGAATCGGGATAACTCCGATCGTGCCGATGCTCCGCGCCGCTGACGCAGCCGACGCCGGCTGGGAGCTGCACTACGGCGGACGTAGCCGGCGGTCCATGGCATTCCTTCAAGCGCTCGAGGACACGAGCGGGCACAGGGTGACACCGTATCCGCAGGACGAAGTCGGTCTCATCGACCTGCATCGGATCCTCGGGACCCCTCAACCGGACACGCTCGTGTACAGCTGTGGCCCCGAGCCTCTGCTCAGGGCGGTCGAACAGCACTGTGCGGACTGGCCCGAGGGGACACTGCACCTGGAGCGGTTCAACCCGAGGGATGTCAGCGAGCCCGTGCTCACCGAAACATTCGAAGTGGAGCTGGCCACAACCGGCGTAACACTCACCGTGCCTCCGGAGAAGTCCATCCTGGAAGTTGTCGAAGAGGCGGGGATTCCTGTCCTCGCCTCGTGCCGGGAAGGGATATGCGGCACCTGCGAGACACGTGTTCTCGCGGGCGAGGTCGACCATCGTGACTCATTGATGAATCCGTCCGAGCAGGCGACCAACGACGCCATGTTCATCTGCGTGTCCCGGGCGGCCTGTCCAAGGCTGCTGCTCGACCTGTGACGACAATGAGAAGACTCGTTGCAAACGATCGAGGCAGCCTGGACGTGTTCGCGCCCCCCGCCGCTACGCGTCCATAGCTGCCCGGCCGGCCCCGACCCACAGGGCCGGTGATCCAGCACGGCCTGGCGGACCACCTGTTGCTCGGCCTCATCGAGATCCTCATGTTCGCCGACCAGGCGTCCGCGCCGGTGGGTCACGATCGCTTGCCGGCAGGGGTCGCCGTGACTGTTACGCCGACGTAGCCCGCATCGGAGCCCCGAACGACGTCGAATTCCCGCCCGCCCACTGGCACAACCTGGACACGGCCGTGAAGTGTCCGATCAGCTGCGATGGACGTGTGCCTTCGGCACCTGAGCCCGATCCGAAAGCGGCGCCCGAGTAGCGAGTCCCCCCGCCTCCGTTGGGTGACGAAGAACCCAGCACCGCCCGAACGCCTGTCGGACGAGATTCAGCGTCGCCAGGATGGCGGCTGCCATCATCGGCCCGCGCCACCTGGGCGGCAGTACTAGGGGGTGTTTTGAAAGTCCAGTGCGGTGCCCGCGGTGTTCGGTGCGTGCCCTCGGCGTGCCGGACGAAGGCCCTCGTAGCGGAGCTACTTGGGTCTTTGGCCGGTGCGGCGAGGGTGCGTGCCGGGCGCCGTGGGTGCTGTGCGGGACTTTCAAAACACCCCCTAGGGCGAACTCGGCGCCCGGACTCGACGATCGCCCCACCCACGTAGGGCGAGGGGAGCCGGCATGGCAGCCACTCATGTCCTAGACATGACATTTTCCGGCATCTCGATCGCGAGAGATGCGAGGTCCGGGACACGCGCTCTCCTGGTCCGCACCTCTCCACGGCATCAGCGCCACACGCCGAGCACGTCCCACAGCCAACAGTTGACGTCCAGCTCAGCATCCGCCTATTGTCCTATAAAACAAAACTCTGATCCTGAAAAAGGAGACACGCCATGACGATCACTGGTCTCGGCCACACCGGTTTCTGGGTTCACGACCTCGACGCGATGCGCGACTTCTACACGCGGGTCCTTGGCCTGACCGTGACCGACGAGGACGAGGAGTTGGGCATCGTCTTCCTCTCCTCCTGCCCTGAGCAGGAGCACCACGAGTTCGTCCTGCAGCGCGGGCGGACCGCCCACGACGGCGCCAAACTCACGCATCAGGTGTCGTGGCGGGTGGACTCCCTGGAGTCGGTCATCGAGTTCCACCACCGGTTCCGCGCCGAGGGCATCGAGGTGCAGCAGGAAGTCACACACGGCAACGCGATCGGTATCTACTTCTTCGACCCCGAGGGCAACCGCAACGAGGTGTATCTGCGGGTGGAGCGCGACGTGCGGCAGCCGTTCCGTAAGACCCTCAACCTCGACCAGGAGCCCGCCGACGTGATGGCCGACGTGGAGCGGCTGCTGACCGAGGGCGGCCCGGCGTACCAGCCGGTCCAGTAGCCCACCGCACCCTCACACGCAGCCGATCGATGGAGTCCCGCCCATGAGCAATCCCCAGACACCGCATCCGGAACCGGAACGAAGACTCGCTCCGGCCACCTTGATGCAAGCCGACGTACTCGTGGTCGGCGCAGGTCCGACGGGGCTCACGGCCGCCCATCTGCTCGGCTCGTTCGGCATACGCGTCCTGCTCGTCGAGCGCAATCCGACAACGAGCAACGACGCCAAGGCGATCAGTCTGGACGACGAGTCGCTGCGCACGCTGCAAGCGGCCGGCATCGACGAAGCGGTCTACCCGATCATCGTGCCCGGCACGGGAACGAAGTACTTCGGCGTCGGTAACCGACCCCTCGTGCACGCCCGCGGCCTCGGCGACCAGCGGTTCGGGCACCCGTTCAAGAACCCCTTCGCCCAACCCGACCTGGAGCGGGTGTTGGTCGAGGAACTACGCGGCCGCCCCGACGTCGAAACCCGTTTCCGCACACGGCTGTTCTCGCTGGAACAGCACTCCGACCGCGTACGGGTCGGAATCGGACCGAGCGATGGCACGGGACCGGTCGAGCACTTCGACGTCTCGTACGTCCTCGGATGCGACGGCGGACGCAGCACCGTCCGTGAACTGCTGTCCATCCCCATGCGGGGGCGCAGCTTTCCCGACGTGTGGCTGGTCGCCGACACCGTGGGAGATCCCCACGACCAGCGCTACGGCATGCACCTGGGCGACCCCAGCCGCCCCACGGTCGTCGTGCCGGGCCGCGACGGTCGGTGCCGCTACGAGTTCCTGCTGCACCCCGGGGAGGGCCTGCCCGGCGATCCCCCACCGTTCGAACTGGTCCGCGATCTGTTGCGGCCGTACCGCGAGATCACCCCGGACCAGGTCGAGCGCGCCGTGTCGTACACGTTCCACGCCCTGCTGGCCGACCGCCTGCGCGACGGACGCTGCTTTCTTCTGGGCGACGCCGCCCACATGATGCCGCCTTTCGCGGGCCAGGGACTCAACTCCGGCGTGCGAGACGCGGCCAACCTCTGCTGGAAGCTCGCCGACGTCCTGGCCGGACGGGCGGGAGACACCCTGCTCGACACCTACGACACCGAACGCCGCCCACATGCCCAGGCCGTCATCGACCTCTCGGTCCGGCTCGGCCGCATCGTCATGACGACCAGCCGCAGCCGGGCGCGGCTGCGGGATCTGCTGGTGCGTAGCGCCATGCACACCCCGCAGGGGCGCCGGTACCTCACCGAGATGCGCTACCGGCCGAACACCCGGGTTCGTTCGGGCGCCGTCGTCCCCTTCGACGGCAAAAACAGGTCACCGGTGGGCACAGCTCTTCCGCAGCCACGCGTCCTGCACGGTCCGCGCCTTCAGGTCACCCGGCTCGACAATGTGCTCGGCCGTGGCTGGAGCCTGCTGGGCGTGGGCGTCACCGACGCCGACTGGAACACCGCCATACACGCCGGTCTGCCCGCAGGCAAGCGGGTATCCGTCGTCCTCGGCGACCGCTACCCGCGCGACCGCCCGGGGCGCACCGCCGTAGCCGACGCCGACGGCCGGCTCCAGGCCCTGTTCGGCGGGCTCAAGGGATACTTCGTGCTGGTGCGCCCTGACCGGCTGATCGCGGCCGTGTTCCGACCCGACCAAGCAGAGCGTGTCTCGCACAGCCTGCGTCGCTTCGCGCCCGGTCCAGGGCGCGATGTCCCCGTTCCCGTGTCGGACGGCCCGGCGCAGATCGATCACGAGGCCGTCCTACCGCGGCCCGCACCGACCGCGCACCCCGTCACCAAGAGCGCTTCCAAGACCCAAGGAGGGCCCCGATGAGGCTCAGCACCGTCCGGCTGTACGACGAGCGCGGCACAGCCGCTGCCCGCCAGGAAAGGGACGAGCTCGTTCTGTTGCCCTATTCCGACGTCGGCGAACTGCTGTCGAGCGGCGACGACTGGCCTGAACGCGCGGCCGCCGAAGACGGCGACCGCATCTCCCTGTCGACCGCGTCCCTCGCTCCCGTCGTCCCTCACCCGAACAAGATCGTGTGTCTGGGCCTCAACTACGCCACGCACATCAAGGAGATGGACCGCGCGACCCCAGCCCATCCGACACTGTTCGCCAAGTACGACGGCTCTCTCGTCGGACCCTACGACGACGTGCACATTCCGCCGGTCAGCGACGACCTGGACTGGGAGGCCGAGCTCGGCGTGGTGATCGGACACCGCGCACGTCACGTGTCACCGGACCAGGCGCTGTCGCATGTCGCGGGCTACACCGTCCTCAACGACGTCACCGTCCGGGACTGGCAGCATCGCACCCGTGAGTTCCTGTCCGGCAAGACCTTCGAGGCCACCACCCCTGTGGGACCCTCGCTCGTCACACCGGACGAACTGCCGCGCGGTGCGTCCGGGCTGACGATCAGCTGCCTTGTGGACGGCACCACGATGCAGAAGTCCAACACCGCGGACCTGCTCTTCGACGTCGCCGCGATCATCGCGTACGTCAGCACCATCATCACGCTGCTGCCAGGCGACCTGATCGCCACGGGTACGCCGGGAGGCGTGGGTGCCGGCCGCGATCCCAAGGTCTTTCTCCGGCCGGGGCAGGAACTCGTCACGGTCGTCGAGGGGATCGGCGAACTGCGCAATACAGTGGTCAAGGACCGATGGTGACGCCTGGTGCCCAGGACGCCCCGACACCCGTTACGATGTCTCGCATGTCAGGAACGGCGTCCACCAGCTATCGCGAGCGTAACTCCACGGCCGACCGGGCCCTGGACATCCTGCTCATGTTCACCGACACCCACCTCGTCGTCTCCGGCACCGCTGTGGCCGAGCGACTCGGCGTGGCTCGCTCGACCGCGTACCGGTACCTCCAGAGCCTCGTGAGCAGCCGCTTCCTCGAAGAGGCGCCGGGTGGGGGCTTCCGGCTGGGGCTGCGCGTCATGGAGATCGCACGGCTGGCACGCCGCAGCTACGGCCTGTCCGAAGTCGCCCTCCCGGCGATGACGACGCTCGCCGAGGACGTGCGCGAGACGGTCCTGCTCACCAGGCGGACCGGAGAGCTGGTCGTGTGCGTCGATCGGGCCGAAGCGGGGACGGGCGCCGTGCGCATCTCCTACGAGAGGGGCAGCACTCTCCCCCTCAACGCGGGTGCTGCGGCACTCGTCCTGCTGGCCTGGATTCCCGACGAGGAAGCCCGACGGCTTCTTGAATCAGCAGACCTGCGCCGTTTCACTCCCGCTACCCTCACGGACGTCGACACGCTCATGCAGCGACTGGCCCACATCCGGCGCGCCGGCTACTCGGTCACTCGTGGCGAACTCGACGCCGACGTGATGGGTGTCGCCGCTCCCGTCCGCGACGAGCAGCAGCAGGTGGTGGCAGCGGTGAGCATCGCGGCCTTGGCCTCTCGTGTGTTCCCCGAGGCGGAGGCGGAGCTGGCCGGGAAGGTTCAGGAGACGGCACGGGAGATCAGCCAGCGACTGACAGCCGTCGGGGGCTGACACCCGGGCGGTGCCGAGCGGGGCGTACGGACGCTGTGGCGGTCCGGGCTCGAGCGAAGAAACCGACGGGGGTCGGCCACGGTCGACACCTCGGCCCGGAGACGACCGCCGGATACCGGGACCGCTGCTGGCGGCCCCGGTATCCGCCATGTGCGGGACCCCACGCCGTCGGAGAGTCCCCGTCCAGGCCGCAGTCGCAGGCCGCCATCTCATGGCGCCGGGCACCTGTCACCCCTTGCAGGCGTTGAAGAAGTGCGTCGGTGCGAAGCCGTCGGACGCCTCGATCCTCTGGACCAAGCCGGTGTGGCAGTTCATGCAAATGCTGTGCTTGCTGCAAACTTGCCGCGTCCCGGCGCTCCTCCAGAACCGACACCGCAGCACCCTGGGCATGCCGACACGACGACCCGTCGCCGCAGCTTTCGGCATACCGCTTGACATTCAACAGCAATGTCCTGTTAATCAAGATGTGAGTCCTACCTAACGGGACATCCCAGTATTCCCGAGCGGGCCGCGGCCGGGTTCCGACCGAGTGACCAGCGCCTCCTGGCGCGCTACCTCCGGGACCGAGGGGCGCAGCAGACAGCGCGCCTCCGTACGTAACCTACGCAGAACGGAACACCATGACCCTTCTCGATGCGGCCGACTGGCAGGAGCGGATCTTCTCGCGCGGATGGGTCAAGGGCTCGGGTGAGCCGTACGACTCCACCGAGCCGGCGACCGGAAAGACGCTGGGCCGCGTCGGCGCAGCGTCTCCCGCCGATCTGGACCGGGCCGTGGCGCACGCGCAGCAGGCCCAACGCGCATGGGCGGCGGTCCCGTACCTGGAGCGTGCGCAGGTGCTGCGGCGCGCCGCGGCCCTGTTCGAGAAGCACCAAGCGGAGATAGCGGAGTGGATCGTGCGCGAGTCGGGCGCCCCTCGGCTGTTCGCGGACACCCAGGCGACTGATGGTGCGGCCGAGGAGTGCTACGAGGCCGCCGCACTCGCTGCTGCTCCCTATGGTGAAGTGCTCCGGTCAGCCCAGGACCGTCTGTCGTTCTCGCGGCGGCGCCCGGTGGGCGTGGTCGGTGTCATCTCCCCCTTCAACGCGCCGATGTTGCTGGCCATGCGTGCGGTGGCCCCGGCGCTGGCCCTGGGCAACGCGGTCGTCCTCAAGCCCGACCCGCGCACCGCGATCTGCGGCGGTGTCACCATCGCGCGGGTCTTCGAGGAGGCAGGGCTTCCCGAGGGCGTCCTGCATGTCCTGCCCGGTGGCGCCGCAGTCGGCGCGGCGCTGGTGGAGCACCCGCGCGTGCCCGTCATCGCCTTCACCGGGTCCACCCGGGCGGGGAAGGCCATCGCGGCGGCAGCCGCGCAGCGGCTCAAGCGGGTCCACCTGGAGCTGGGCGGCAACTCGGCGCTGGTCGTCCTGGACGACGCCGACCTCGACAAGGCCGTGTCCGCGGGCGCTTTCGGCTCCTTCTTCAACGCCGGGCAGGTCTGCATGGCCGCCGGCCGTCATCTCGTGCACTCGTCGATCGCCGAGGAGTACACAGCCCGTCTCGCCGAGCACGCCGACGCCACACCCGTGGGTGATCCGATGACCGGCACGGTCCTCATGGGCCCCATGATCGACGAGGGTCAGCTGCGGGCCGTCCATGCCGTGGTCTCCGACAGTGTCACCGCGGGAGCACGGCTCGCTGCCGGTGGTACCCATGAAGGCCTGTTCTACCGGCCCACCGTCCTGGCTGACGTCCCGCTCACCGCCCGCGCCTACGCGGAGGAGATCTTCGGCCCTGTCGCGCCCGTGGTGACCTTCCAGGATCTCGACGAGGCCGCCCGGCTGGCCTCCGACAGCGAGTACGGGCTCTCGCTCGGCATCCTGACCCGCGATGTGGCCAAGGGCTTGGCGCTGGCCGACCACATCCCAACCGGCCTTGTACACATCAACGACCAGACCGTGAACGACGAATCGACCATCCCGTTCGGCGGCGTCGGCGACTCCGGCAACGGCTCCCGCCACGGAGGCGCCGCCGCCAACCTCGAGGCCTTCACCGAGCAGCAGTGGGTCACCGTCCGCCAGGAGATCCCCTTCTACCCGTTCTGACCATGGCCTCCCGGACAAGGCGGCCCGGCAAGGGCCGCTCCCGCAGATCAACTCTCCCACCCGCACCTGGAGCACTCCGATGACCTCAGTCACCTCCGGCCCGGGCCTGGTCCCACCCGACCCGATGACGATCGCGCCGCGTGCCGTGCTCCGGCCGCAGGCCCCGCGGCTCGCACAGGACGCCGCCGGCTGGGCGCACCACAACAAGTTCCTCGACGGCCCCTTCACCCCCTGGACGGAGGAGACCGAGGCCTACGACTTGGAGGTGGACGGGGAGATCCCGGCCGACCTCGCAGGGGCTCTGTTCCGGGTCTCGTCCAACCCCCGTTTCCAGCCTCGCGATCCCGGCCACTATCACTGGTGGGAGGGCGACGGCATGGTGTGCGGAATCTATCTGCGTGAGGGCCGGGCGGCGTTCCGCACCCGCTGGGTGATGACCGATTCCATGAAGTTCGAGGTCGAGCAGGGCAAGGCCGTCTACAGCGGATTCGCCAACGGCGGCACCCCCGGTCCGCTCCCCCAGGACGCTCCACCCGCGAAGAACGTGGCGAACACCAACGTCGGTGTCTTCGGTGACCACCTGCTCGTCTATTACGAGGGCGGTCTGCCGTACGCGATGCACCCCGAGACCCTGGAGACGTACGGCAGCCACGATTTCCACGGCGGCATCGACGTGCTGTGCACCGCCCACTACAAGATCGACCCCGACAGCGGCGACATGCTCTTCTTCGCCGCGACCGGGCCGGTCATCACCTGGTACCGAGCAGACGTGAAGACCGGGCACGTCGTGGAAAGCCACAGCCTCGACATCAAAGTGCCCGTGCTGACGCACGACTTCGCCGTCAGCAACCATTACGCGATCTTCTTCGTCACCCCGGCCCAGTTCCGGCTGGACCACATCATGCAGGGAAAGCCGGGAGTCGTCTGGGACGAGGCGTCGCTCCCGCACGGGGTACAGATCGTGCTCATGGACCGCCGCACCCACGTCGTCACCTGGCACGAGGTGGGCGGCCACTGGGCCAACACCCACTTCTACAACGCCTACGAGTGCAATGGGCAGGTCATCGTCGACGGGCACCGCATCACCCGCCTGGGCACTCCTGCCGACCGGCTCGACACCCCCGTCACCTCCCACTCCTGGTTCCCGCCGTCCCTGCCCCACCGCTGGCGCGTCGACCTGGCCACCGGCTCGGCAACGGAGGAGATGACCAGCGGTGTCGCCGGTGAGTTCCCGCGGATCAACGACGCGTACGCCGGCCGGGAGCACCGCTACGGCTACTTCGTCACCACGCGCGCGTTGGCCGAGGACACCATGAGCGACGGCCTGGCCAAGCACGACTTCCTGAGCGACGCCACGACCGTGATCGAGGGTCCCGAGGCGCTGACCAGCCCTGGTGAACCCGTCTTTGTGGCCCGCCAGAACGCCACCTCGGAGGACGATGGTTATCTGCTGACCCTGTGGTGGAACCGCCTCACCGGGTTGTCCGAGTTGCTCGTCCATGACGCCGCCGACCTGCGCCGTAGTCCTCTGGCAAGGGTCAAGCTCCCGAGCCGCGTTCCCTTCGGCTTCCATGGCAACTGGGCCGATCACGCAACCCTGGACCGTGCCGTCTCGGCCTCGCGCGGCGGCACTGGCTGAGACTCTCGAAAGCGGCCGGGCAGATCCGTCGCCGGGCGCTCGGCTTCCGGGGAACGGCACGTCCCGGCCACGGTGACGCACTGGACAATCGGTGTGAAGGAGAGTTGCACGCCCAACATCACGTGAGATCGGGCCGCCCGCGGCGTGCCGTGATCCACACCGTGCTGCGGACGATCACCTCTCTCCCCGAGCCTCGATCCCCAGGCACGAGTGCCCCTTCGTCGAGGCCGTGCCGCCGGGACATCCGAGGTGAAGACCGGTCGGCGAGCTGCGGGCCTTCGCCGAGTCCGGTCCGGCCGAGCGGACGCCGGATCACTCCGGGTGGCCCGCGGATCCCGGCAATGACCTGCGCGATCCGGCACAGGCGCACCATCGGCGCACAGATAACCAGCTCTTTGATCGCCTACGATTCCTCATCTCTTTGTCAAGCGGCGTTCGTGACGGGGGGTATGGGTTCGTAGCACCGTCCGTCGCGCAATAGGGCCCACAGGACGTTGACCCGGCGTCGGGCGAGGGCGAGGACGGCCTGGGTGTGCCGCTTGTCTTCGGCGCGTTTACGGTCGTAGAAGCGGCGAGATTCGTCGCAGCAGCGGATGCTGATCAGCGCGGAGGTATAGAAGACGCGCTGGAGTCGCCGACTGTAACGTCTGGGCCGGTGCAGATTGCCGCTGATCTTGCCCGAGTCGCGCGGAGCCGGGGCAACACCGGCGAAGCCGGCGAGGCGGTTCCGGGCTGTCGAAGGCCGTCATGTCGCCGCCGGTGGTGGCGAGGAACTCGGCGCCGAGCAGGGACCTGATGCCGGGCATGCTCGCGATCACCTCGGCGTGTTTGTGCTCGCGAAACCGCGCCTCGATGAGCTTGTCGGTCTCGGCGATCTGCTCGTTGAGGCGCATCACCTCCTTGGCGAGCGTGTGCACGAGCTGGGCCGTCGGCTTCTCCCCGGTCACGCTGGTGTGCTGGCTCTCGGCGGCCGCCAGGGCCTTCTCGGCGAGTTGGGCAGCACCGCGGACCTTGCGGTTGCGCAGCCAGGTCTCCAGCCTCCGAGCCCCGGTCCTGCGGATGACGGCTGGGGTCTGGTAGCCGGTCAGCAGGATCAGCGGACCGGTATTCGTGAGGTCCAGAGCCCGGTCCAGAGCGGGAAAGATGCTGGTGAGGTGATTGTGGAGCCGGTTGATCACGCGGGTGCGGTCGTCGGCGAGGTTGCGGCGATGACCGGTGTGGACCTTGATCTCGGCGACCAGTTCGTCACCGGGCCGCAAGGGCTGCAGATCCCGGCGGATCCGGGCCTGGTCGGCGATGATCGCGGCATCCTTGGCGTCGGTCTTGCCTTCGCCCCTGTAGCCCTCGGAGGCGCGGCTGACGGCTCGGCCGGGGATGTAGAGCGTGTGCTGTCCGTGGTTGAGCAGCAGATCGATCAGCAGGGCGGCGCCGCCGTCGGCCAGGTCGATGCCCCAGGTGACCTCATCGCCCAGGGCGAGCGCGTCGGCCAGGAGCTTCAGCAACTCCGTCTCGTCGTTGGCCACTCGCCGCGACAGCAGCCGCTTGCCGGTGTCGTCGATCACCACGCAGTGGTGATGGGTCCTGCCGGCATCGATGCCGGCCCAGATCGCTGTCACGCGCTCTCCACGGGTCGCTTGCTTACCTGCATCACAGACGACCTCGCTGGCGAGTCCCTACTCAGCGATCGGATCGCAATTCCTGATATGTAGCAGGTTCTTGTCAAGGGGCATGGGTATGCGGCCCCTCCCCGCTGAGAGGGGTGTGGGGCTGGTCCTCGACACCGCCAACCTGGCCGCAGGCCCGGTCGCCACCCTGCATCTCCCGCTGCGCCTGCGCGGCGGCCCCCATGGCTCATGGGTGCCCGAGCACCTCGTCCAGGCTCCCTGAGAGGGCGTTTGAAGTGGGTAGATTGCCCTTGATGCCCTAGTAAGTTCTTCGCCAGGTGGGGGGTCTCGTCCGTTGTGCGCCTGGCAGGGTTGTCAATCGAGGCGATGTGGATCATGGCTTCGGAGCTGGCGGTGAGGGTCTCGTGGTCGCCGGCGAGACGGCGGTGCATCACGATCCAACCAATGCTCCGCTCGACCACCCAGGCATTTTCACGACCTCGAACCCACGGGTATCCGTCTTTCTGTTGAGGACTTCGACATCGATTCCGAGGCGGGCACCGTGCTCGACGACGGCGTTCTTGAAGCCGGTGTCGACCCAGCTCTTGGAGACGGTCGGGTACGTGTCCATTCACGGGTGGTGCTGACCTGCGGCGGGGGCCGGTGATCTCGGCGATCTGACAATCTTGTAGGTTCCTGGTCGTGTCGCAGGGGCCGTCGTACGAGGAGCTGGCCGCGCTGGTCGCCGTGCAGGCCCGTGTGATCGATGAGCTGAGGGCCGAGGTTGCTGAGCTGCGGGCCGGGAACGCCGAGTTGAAGCGTCGGTTGCGGATGGACTCCACCAACAGCAGGACCAGCGGCTCTGCGAGGAGCACGACTCGATCCGCGTCGACATCGAAGCCCAGTACCGGATGGCCATAGCCGCCCTCCGGATCCATCAGCACCGGCTTACCCAACCGCCGTCCGATCTCCCGAAGGAAGCCGCAGAACACAGCAAGTTGCTCGACCCTGCAACTCCCGCACGTCGACATCGAAATCGACTTCATCGTCGGCATGGATACGGAAGATCGCCAGGATATCGGCAGCCGGCCCCACCCGCAGATTCGGGCACTCAGCGTCAGCCGGACGCGACAGCACGACCTCCGCCCGAGACGCCGAAAGCACCGTCTCGCCTTCGGAGTACTCGCACTGCCAGCCCCTTTTCGCGACAAGATCGAGGACAGCCTGCCAGTCCTCCACCGAGGCATCTGGGACACGCACGTCCGGCAGCGGCCCCACCAGGTCCCGATCGAAGACGCACTTCACGTCATCCCACAGCAGATCAGCCACCCCGCCACGCTGCCGGGCGCCCCGACTCACCAGCACGGTGTTCAAGACTGCCCGCGACGAAGACGGCAACCACCGCTCCAAGGGCGAAGTCCGAGAGGCTCCCTGGGTGGCCATCGCCCCCGTGGTCAACGCCATCCGCGTCCTGGAACGCATGGTTCCCCCAAGGCAGCTGTGGTTCGACCGTCATGCTCATGACCTGCGCGGAACCCGGGCCGCCAGCGGTTCCCTCACGGTGCACACGCTGGGCACCCCGGGTGGAGGGCTTCATCGCCTGGGCAGGGAGCCTCCCGCGGCCTCGCTGATGAGGTCATCCCGCCGGATCCGCACGGGAGACTCGGCACCGAGCGATTCCGCAGAAGCCTCGCGTGGCACATCGCCCGCCGTCCGGGGGGCCTGGTCTCGCTCGCGATTCAGTACGGCCATCCGCGGACTTCCGTTGCGGCCGGCTATGCCGCACGCAGCCGAGACGGCATCCACGACCTTCTCGACGTCGAGACGGCCCGCGCCACCATCGACACTGTCGCAGATCTCAACGCCGCACTCGAGGACGGGCGCGGCCTCTCGGCCCTCGGGGAGTATCCGAACGGAAAACAGCGGTAGCCACTGACATGGTTCGATGTCACCGAGCGGGGCGGTCTTCGTACGCCGGGGACTTCACCGGCCTGGAGGGCGGCGAAGTCGGCGTGCGCTGCCTTGATGGCCTCGGGGTACGTCTCGCGCTTGGCGTGCTCGGCGAGCGCCCGGTAGACGCTGGCGACCGAGGGGTTCTGGCCCTTGCGCCTGCCGGTGGGGATGATCAGGTCGGGCTGGATCTGCTCGACGGACTCGCCGTTCGCACGGCGGCGCAGCACGGTGTGCAGCACGTCGTCGGTGATGACCGGCGGCCGGCCGCCGTGCTTGCCCTTGCAGGCCGCGGTGTCGAGCCCCTCCAGCGTCGCCTCCCGGATGTTCTCGCTCGGTCTCCGCCATCGCCGCGAAGAACGCGAACAGCAGCGGCCCTGTGGGGTCGTAGATGCCAGGCGACCGGGGCGGCCGTGGGTGGGGCATCCACTGGCCGACGGGAAGCTTCGTCGCCCCGCGGGCCAGTGGATGCCGGGGACTCAGGAGCCGCGTATGGCGGCGTCGAGATCAGCGGCGTCCGACCAACTGCCGTGGGTTGTCAGGGGAACTCGGTGGTTGAGCTTGATCCGGGCGATGGGCGCGGCTGTGAAGTCCTGGGCCTCCTGAACGATGACCTCGCTGCGGTCAGTGGTGGGGTCCCACCAAGTCGACAGCAGCCAGCCGTCGTCCTCGGCCGTGGCTCCGGGGCGGGGCACGAACTCAGGTTCGCTGGGGGAGGTCAGCACACCGTCGGCTGTCTGCATCGACGTCTCGCCCGTGAGGTAGTCGTGCTTGGCCAGGCCGTCGATGAACCAGTCGCCGGTTCCCCGTGTCGTCGCGTAGTAGCCGTATCGGTGGCGCTGGCCGGTCCGCTGATCGTTGATCCGGGGGAACTCACCGAGGATGTCGTTGACCTGGCTGTCCGTCGTCTTCCCGGTGGCGAGGTCGAGTTCCCAGCGCCAGGGGGTGGCGACAATGTTCTTGAACCACCAGTTCCAGTCGCCGCCCGGCGGCGGTGACTCGAGCTCCTTCCAGGTGGGGCCGAAACGGGGGGTGCGGTGCCCGTCGACGATGATCTTGGAGCCGTCCTGGTAAGCGTTGAGGAAGTGGGTCTCCGTGAAGGAGTCGGGCGCCTCGACCCACGTTACCTCACCTGTCCTGCGATGCAGGACAGCCCAGCGGCACGTGTCCAGTGTTTCCGGCTCCCAAACCGTGGACGGGACACCCTTGAGATAGTGCTCGAAGCGGACCATCGCCGGATTCACCAGGAAGATCGCGTAGTCGGTGGTGACGGCGTAGTCATGGGTGAAGGTGGGGACGCCCAGGTCGACCGTGTGAAGGTCGAGGACCTGCCCGTGGCGGTCGGCCCGGAACCAGGTGACCGTGCCCCCCCTGTTGCCGAAGGTGAGGATGTCGCCGTTGGCCGGATCGATCTTGTGGTGGGCCGTCAGGGGGGGTCCGCTGAATCCACCGTGGAAGTCGTAGCGCTGACTGACCGTCTCCAACGTGTCCGGCCGAAGCTCGTGCGGAACGTCAGCCTCGCAGAAGACCAGCAGGCGGTTGTCGAAGAGGGTCACGTGCGTGTTGGCGAGGTTTTTCGGAAAGGTACCAGGCGGCAGGGGGAACTCACTGGGGTTCATGAAACCGCCGTAGAGGGACCGGCCCTCCTGCCTCTCCCGCTGCAGGCCGACGGTCTCCACGTAGCGGTTGCGGTAGCTCGCCCTGCCGTCGCGCAGGAAGAGGGCGTGGACCATGCCGTCACCCTCGAACCAGTGGTAGCGGCTCGGATCCTTAGGCCGGTACATAGGGTTCGCGCCCACCCGGAACAGCGCACCGTTCAGCTCGTCCGGGAGCCGGCCATCGATCTCCAGATCGAATGCCTCACCCTCTTCTCGCCAGGGTGCGTAAGGCCCGTTGAGAAACATGTTGCTGGGGTCCCACATGGACACCCTCCTCGTCATGAACGATATGATCCTGAATATCAGAACACCATCCCTATATTTGGGACTGGTAGTGACCGTATAGCCGGTAGTTCGAAAGGGTCAATCCCTGCGCAGCCGCAAGATTCGAGGTGGAGTGAGTAATTCCTGAGTGATTCCTGTGAGTGTGAATCGTGTCCATTCACGGGAGACCGTGTGGAGCGGGTCGAGCCGGCCGAGTGCTCCGGCTGCAACTGTCCGTTGTCCGGTGCGGTGGAGGAGGGCTTCCGCGCGGTCCAGGTCTTTGACATCCCGCTGATCGAGCGGGAAGTGGTCGAGGTGCGCCTGGTCCGGCGCCGCTGCCGGTGCGGGGCGGTTACCTGCGCGGACGCGCCACCAGGGATCAGTGGTCCGACCTGCTACGGGCCGAGCCTCCGAGCCTTCGCGACGCTCAGGCCGCGGAGGGGCAGATCAGCACCGAGCGCACCGCCAGGCTCATTGCCGGACTGCTGGATGTGGAGGTCTCCACCGGGTTCGTCGACCGCTGCCTGGCGCGGCTGGACGCGCCGCAGGACCGGTTCGAGGCGGAGCTGAAGCAGGCCCTGCGCGCCTCGGACGTGCTGGGCACGGCCGAGTCCCCGATCAGCCTGGCAGGTGAGCGCGGCTACGCCTACACCGTCCGGGCCACCGGCCTGACCTGGTACGGAGCCGCGGACAACCGCGGCCACGCCGCGCTGGACGGCTTCGGCATCCTGCCTGGCTACGGTGGCGTGCTCATCCGGGACTACGTCGGCCACCACAAGTACGACACCCACCTGGCCGGAGTGCAGCTGTGCTGCGCGCACCTGCTGCGCGACCTGCAAGGCGTCATCGACAACGCACCCGACCCGGAGCGTGCTGCCTGGGCGAGGGCCGCCCAGCGGATCCTGCGCGAAGCCGGGCAGGCCCACGCCGCCGGACACGCCACGCTGCCGAAGGACGAACACGCCCGGATCGAGAAGGAGTTCCTGAACGCCGCCCGGTGCGGGATCAGCGTCAACCCGCACAGCGGCGGGAAGAAGCCCAAGGCCCGCCAACTCGCCGAGCGCCTCCTTGACAAGGCCCCTCAGGTCCTACGCTTCACCCAGGACTTCACACCCGGACTCACCTGGACCAACAACGCATCCGAACAGGCCCTGCGGGACATCAAGGTCAAGATGAAAGTCAGTGGCTGCTGGCGCGGACTGACCGGCGCGCACCGCTACCTACGCATCCGCTCCTACCTGACCACCGCCCGCACCCACGGGCTCACCGCCATGCGCGCCATCCACGACGCACTCGCCGGCACCCCATGGCTCCCACCCACAACCGCCTGACCACCCCGTGAATGGACACTCGGGTACTTCTCCTTCGCCTGGTCGAGGAGGCGTATTCCCGGGGCGTTCTCCGAGAGGCAGGCGGCGGTGACGGTCACGGCGAGGATGAGGCCGATCCGTGTCGGCGAGGATGCCGCGCTTCCTGCCGACGATCTTCTTGGCAGCGTGCGTTCCCTGGCTGGTCAGGGGCTCGTTACTGGAGGCTCAACCGGGCCCGCGACGACGTCTCTTGGCCCGTTGCCGGGTCGGTGAAGGCTGAGGGACGTCTGCCAGTGCCCTGGCGCCGGCCTGAGGGCGCGGCGCGCTCCGTGTCGCCCAACTGGCACCGGCTCCCTCGGCCGGATGCAGCACCGCCATGAACGACACCACCCGCAAGGCTGATCTTCGGCCGGAATGGCCCTCATGGGTTCGATCTACAGAAACCACCACCGATCCCCCCTGCCCGACTCCGTCGCCCAATGTCGGCATACGAGTTGACGTCCATGTGTACGCCGACACCCAACTCCCCACCGACACAGCCGAGTCCGTACGCCACTCGGCAGCCGCCAGCCTCCACGTACCAATCAACTCGGCTCCCAGGGTGCGACCCTCATCGACGGCGTCAAGAGCGCTTTCATGGAAGGCCTGTCCGCTTCCGTGAGCGACGTGAGTGTCCTCGTTGTCGCCGCAGCGGTCGGCGCCCTACTGAGCGCACCGAAGGCACCGCCAACAGCCGACTGACCCCAGCAGTGAGGTCAGCGAGGCACAGGCACGCACCTGCACCTCGCTGACCCTGGTGTCAGCGGCGACGATCGAGATACTGCGGGCCAGGCCCTCACTGATCGGGCGCAGACACCCAAAGCAGCATCGAGGGCGTCGGGCCAGCAGCGGCAGCCACGGCAGCGGCATGGCCTGTCCTGCATGGCCAACGTATCCACGCCCTTCGCCCCTGTCGGGCACCAGACGCCTCCCAGCAGACTGCGGGCGCATACGCCGATAACGATCGTCAGGTCCACCGCGGGCGAACAGCCGCCGCCCGGCGGCGACCTCAAGCCGCCGAACATGCTGGTCGACCGCCGACCGACACGGTCCGAGGCCATGCCGGGATGAGCGTCGCACACGGCTCCGGACGCCACCCCGGCGAGGCGCCCCCGAAGCGTGCGCTCGACGTCGCAGACCGCGATGCCGCGACTGCCCAGGACTTGCACTTGACACGATCACCTTATCGGTAACAGTGTATCCATTATGAGTACCTGGTCTGAGCCGCAGCCCGATTCCCGGTTCGTCGTGGTGGGTGGATTGCGGATCCACTACAAACGCGCCGGCGGCGGCCCGGCACTCGTCCTGCTGCACGGCAGCGCGTCGTCGCTTCAGCACTTCGACCGTGCGGCGGACCTGCTGTCGGAGTCGTTCGACGTCATCCGCCCCGACCTGCCGGGGTTCGGCCTGACAGGCCCTCGCGTGGACCGCGACTACCGCATCCCGGCCTATGCCGCGACGGTGGCGGACTTCCTGGAGACGCTGGGCGTGCCGCGCTACGCGGTGGCGGGCAATTCACTGGGCGGCAACATCGCCTGGAACCTCGCGCTGAACCACCCGGAGCGGCTGACCGGCCTGGTGCTGGTAAACGCCACCGGATACCCGGAGAAAGAGATACCGGCCGGCATGCGCCTGACACGCAACCCACTACTGCGCCCCCTGCTGCGGCGGGTGATGCCGCGCGGCGCCATCGAACGCAACCTGCGCTCGAACGTCGGCTCGCACTCGACGATCGTGGACGACGCCATGGTGGACCGCGCCCACCAGCTCATGAACCGGCCCGGGAACCGCTCGGCCTTCGTCGACTTCTGCAACACGGACCAGCCCGACCGCAGCGCGCAGATCCCCCACATCACGACACCCACGCTGGTACTGCGCAGCGCGGACATCGACGGCCAGCACTTCACCCGTGACATCCCCGGCGCCGCAGAGCTGGTGCACCCCCGCGGCGGTCACCTGCTGCCCGAAGAGGAGCCCCAGTGGGTCTCGGACGCGATCGCGAAGTTCCTGCGCTCCTCCACCGACACCCCCACGCACTGAGGCCAAGGAGGCCCGTTCCATGAAGTACTTCGTCGCACAGGGCGAGGACCGACGGCTCACCGCCGAATCGCGGCAAGCCCTGCGCGGCAGTTTCGTCGAACTCTCCGACGGCGTCACGCACTACGAACTGAAGGGCCCCGAGGACGGCGAGACGGTCGTGATGGCGGGCGGCCTGACCGTCCCGCTCTTCTACTGGGACGGCCTCGTCACCAAGCTGAACGCCCGCGGGCTGCGCACTCTGACCTGCAGCGCGTACGGCCGCGGCTACTCGGACCGGGTGCGGGCGCGATACGACGAAACCCTCTTCGCGCGACAGCTGACCGAGTTGACCGAACAGCTCGGCCTGATCACGCGCCCGCTGCATCTCGTGGGCACCTCCATGGGGGCGCTGGTCGCCATGAACTACGCCGCCCGGCATCGCTCGTTGGTGTCCACCCTGACCATCGTCGGCCCCGCCGGTCTCGCGAAACCGCGGCCGACCTCCCCTCACCGGATACTGCGCAACGATCTGCTGGCCGGTATCGTCGCCCGGCGGCGCGGCCGCCGGATACTCCAGGAGCACCTCGGGCACAACGTCCGCGACCCCGAGCTCGGCTCGAAACTGACGGACATGGTCCTCGACGCCTTTCGCTTCGAGGGTTCGCTGTACGCGGTCTTCGACACGCTGCAACACCTGCCGGTCTCCGGCCGTGACGACCTCTTCCGGCAGACGGGCGCACTGGGCATTCCCACGCTGCTCCTGTGGGGCGACGAGGACGACGTCACGCCCTTGGCCCACCTCGACACGGCTCGCGCCCTGCTGAAGCCCCAGCATCGTCATGTCATTCCCGAGTGCGGGCACATGGCCCCATTTGAACGCCCGCGCCACGTCGCCGATCAGATCGTCCCGTTCGTGGCCGCACGCGCCGAAAGGCTCGACTCATGAACAACCCGCAGGTCGTCGACGTCCTGGTCATCGGTGCGGGCCCTTCGGGCTCCGCTGTGGCGATCGACCTCGTACGGCGGGGACTCGATGTACGGATCATCGACAGGTCTCCCCATGCCTTCGAGGGGTCCCGCGCCAAGGGCGTCCAGCCCCGCAGCCTCGAAGTCCTCGAAGACCTCGGCGCCCTCGACGAGGTGCTGGCCGGCGGCAGCACCTATCCCAGGCTCGGGATCCATGCGGGCCCCCTCGCCGTGCCCTGGAAGATGTTCACCCACAGGGACGCGACCCCGGACGTCCCCTACCCGAACACCTGGCTGATCCCTCAGTTCCGCACGGACCGCGCACTGCACGCCCGGCTCAGCGAACTCGGCCGTGAGATCGGGTTCGGCAGGGAGCTGACCGAGCTGACGCAGGACGAGGACACGGTGGTCGCCAAGGTGGCGGGCGCGGACGGCACCGGGGAGATCGTCGCCCGGTACGTCGTAGGCGCTGACGGCGGTTCCAGCGCGGTCCGCAAGCAACTCGGCATCGGTTTCGTCGGGACGACGCACGAGAGCGACCGGATGCTCATCGTCGATGCCACCGTGACCGGGCTGGCCCGCAACCGGTGGCACATGTGGCCCGGCCGCGGCGGCAAGCGGATCGGCGCCTGCCCGCTCCCCGGCAGCGACATGTTCCAGTGGATGATCAGCTTCGGGCCCGACGAGGAACCGCCCTCGGACAAGGACGACATCCTCCAGCGGATCCACTCCCACACCCGCGACCGGCGCATTCAGTTGCACGACATCCACTGGACGTCGGTGTTCCGACCGAACATCCGCCTGGCGGAGAACTATGGCCGAGGACGTGTCTTCCTCGTCGGTGACGCCGCGCACGTCCACACCCCGGCCGGTGCCCAGGGCCTGAACACGGGCATGCAGGACGGCTACAACCTCGGCTGGAAAATCAGTCAGACCCTCGCCGGGGCGAGCGCGGCACTGCTGGACACCTACGAGGCGGAAAGGCAGCCGATCGCGGCCGGGGTGCTGGGCCTGTCCACGGCGAAGTGGGGAGGCATCGCCAAGCTCGACCCGTCGAGCATGAAGCGGGGCAAGGACGAGCAGCAACTCGCCCTGACCTACTACGGCGGTCCGCTCGCTCCCGCCGACGGCATGCGTACCTCGACGCTGCGCGTGGGTGACCGCGCCCCGGACGCCGAGCTGCTTCGTGCCGACGGGACCGGGACCCGGCTGTTCGACGTCTGCCGCGGGCCGCACTTCACTGCCATCGCCTACGGCGCGGGTGCCGCCCGCGACCTCGCAGTGCTCCCCTGGCCAACAGCCGGCGCTCAGCTGAAGCGGCTGACGGTCGGGGCGCGTGCCGCCGACAACCTCACCCTTTCCGACCCTGAGAACACGCTGAAGGACGCTTACGGCCTGGACGGCGACACGCTGGTGCTGATCCGTCCCGACGGCTACATCGGGCACATCGCCACCCGGGACTTCCTCACCACCACACGATCCGCCGCGCGGGCAATGACGCCATAAGCAAGGAGCCGCACCATGTCCCAGCAGAGCCACACCTCCCCCGGCTGGAGGCCCACCGCATGAGTCGCGTACTGCTGCGCGGGGCGCAGGTCATCACGATGGTGCCGGGCCGTCCGGACGCCGAGCACGCCGATGTCCTCGTCGACGGTGACCGCATCGCCGCCGTCGGCGAGAACATCGAGGCGCCCGACACCGAAATCGTCGACTTCTCCGGCCGCATCGTCATCCCCGGCCTGGTCAACGCCCACCTGCACACCTGGCAGACCGCTCTGCGCTCCGCGGGCGCCGACTGGACGCTGATGGAGTACCTCACCCACCTCCACGGCGAGTGCGTGGGGCACTACACCCCGGCCGACATGCACATCAGCAATCTCGCCGGCGCCCTGAACCAGCTCAACTGCGGCACGACCACCCTCGGCGACTGGTGTCACAACGCCCTGTCGCCCGAGCACGCCGACGCCGCCGTCGAAGGCCTGGCCCAGGCAGGCATCCGTGCCGTCTTCCTGCACGGCACGCCCTACCGCGCGCCGGACACCCCCCACCCCCTCACCGAGATCGACCGGCTGCTCGAGGGCCCTGTCCGCGACCACGCCCTCCTCACCCTGGGCATGGCCCTGCAGGGGCCGCAGTACTCCTCGCCCGAGACGGCGGTCGCCGATTTCCGAGCCGGCTCGGAACGCGGCCTCGTCGTTTCCATGCACCAGAGCGGCGGAGAACCCGCACCCGGCTGGGAAGCGGTGCGCGCCGCCGGACTGTTCAGCCCTCTGACCAACATCGTGCACGGGGTCGACCTGCCCGACGACTGGCTCAAGATGCTCCTCGAAGCGGGCGTCACCTTCACCACCACCCCGGAGAACGAACTGGGCCAAGGACACGGCACGCCCATCACCGGGTCCCTGCTGCGCCTGCACGCGGCGCCCTCCCTGGGCACCGACATCGACACCGCCGTACCCGGCAAGCTCCTCACCGCAGCCCGCATCGCCCTGGCCCACCAGCGCGGCCTGGACCACGCCCAACACCGACAGGAGACCGGCATGCACGCCAACACCGCTTCGGTCACCGCCAAACAGGCACTGGCCTGGGCCACGGTCGAAGGGGCAAAGGCGCTGGGCCTGGCCGACCGGGTGGGCCGGATCGAGGTGGGCATGCAAGCCGATCTGGTCGCCGTCGACGCCCGGGCTTTCAACCTGTGGCCGGCACACGACCCGGTCGCCACGGTCCTGCACGCCGACATCGCCAACATCGAAGCGGTGATGGTCGCCGGCACCTGGCGCAAACGCGATCACGCCCCGCTCACGTCCCAACTCGCCGACGTCAAAGACCAGCTCCGCGAGTCCGGAGAGCGGCTGCTGCGCAGCATCGGGCCCGCAGGCCCTCAGGCCTGACACCCCCAACAGGCTCGAAGCAGGAACCGCGTGCCGGCGGACACGGCACTCCTTCCTCGCCGGCACGACGGCCGCCGTCCCCAGCCCTCGGATCCGCGCCCCCTACACACAGCAGAAGGCGACGTGAACAGGACCATGACGGCGACGACAGGCACGACCCACGACCCTCTGCGTCAGGAGCAGATCGTCCAGGCCGCCGTCGTCCTTCTGGACGAGGGCGGCATCGAGAACCTGACCATGCGAAGGGTCGGCAGTCGTCTCGGCATCACCGGGGCGGCACTGTACTGGCACATCAAGAGCAGACACGAACTGCTCCTGCTGGCCGTCGACAGCGTGTGGGGGCAGGCTCCACTCTGTCTCGACGGCCTCCCATGGCGTGCGGCCGTCCTGGCCATGGCCGACAACCTGCGTTCGATGTGTGTCCGGCACCCCTGGCTCCTGACCGCCATGACGATCCAACCGCTCGACGGCCCCGCCAGGCATCGCCATGACCAACACCTCCTCGCGGTCTGCCAAACGGCCGGACTCACCAGGCAGGACGCCGAGCAAGCCGCCCAGAGCATCATCGCGTTCGCGATCGGCTCCGCACTCGCGGCCACCCCTCGCCCGTATGTGTCCTTCGGACTGCAGTCGATTCTCGACGGCGTCGAAGCCGGGCTCACCGCCCATGCCTGACCCAACACGGCAATCCCCTCTTCGGCACCACTTCCAAGACAGCGGACGGCCGAGCGGGTTGAATCGCTCGCCGATGAAGACGTCGACGGGCTGGTGCTGAGCAACAGATACAGGGCTTCGACCCAGCCCGGCGGCCCCTCAGGCTCATGGTGTGGCATTCGCAACCGTCGACACCGCGCGATCTCACGTCGTGCCGTCAGGCTGCGCAGTACACCGTCGTCGCCCAGGGAGAGCTCGATCTTCTCGCCGTCCAGGCCCGGGGCGCCCAGCTAGGGAATGGACCGGCCCTTCCCAGAGGTGCGGTCGTGGACCGACCGCGATGTCGCCCTGCCCGCCGCGCATGGCCTCCTCCAGGTCCCGGCGGTGTGAGTAGTCGTGCAGCCGCAGCAATGTCGAGTGCCAGCGTGCCGCGGACGGCGGCAGGATGCCCGAGGCGAGGGACCGCACGGTCAGGACAGGGACGTCGCCTTCGCGGCCCTCGACCACCTCGTGTACCGAGTCTACGAGCCGGAACAGGGCATGAGCGAAGTGGTGGACCGCCTGGCGGGCCACTTCGGGTTCACTCCGCGTGCCGTGGCGCGCACGGGCCAGGTGTAGGCCGCACTTCTGTTCGCGGTCGAGGGGATCGGGGTGACGGTACCGCTGCGCTGGTCGCGCCATGCACGGCGGATCGGGTCCGGCTACTTCCGGGAGCTGGGGTTTTCAGCAGAAAGCTCCCTTCCCAACTGGCGGAACGTTACCGGGACATGCTCACCTCCGTGGAGCTGCCACTGACCGCGGAGCGCGATCTGCCCGAAGGAGCGGTCCGTTTCCAGAACTCGTCCTAGTGATCACGTCGCTCGGTCAGACCTCGTTGCGCAGGCGGGCAAGCCCGCTGAGAAGCAGGTCGAGGCCGAATGAGAACTCGTCCTCGATCGGAACCGGCATCACCCCGGCAACGGCGACGGTGGCCGGGAACAGGTCAGGATCCACGCTCTGAAAGGCGGCCTCCGCCTGCATGTCGTCGGGTCGTCCTGCGCCGCCATGCCCGTTGACCTGTACGGCGAACCCGAGGACGTAGCGGGCCAGAGTCGCGTACGCGTACGCGGCAACTCGCGGCGGGAAACCACAGTCGAGCAACACCGCGACACAGCTCTCCCGCAGCGCCATGGCGTTCGGCCCCAGCGGAATCTGCTCGACCATCAAGCGCGCCGCGTTCCGGTGCCGGGCCAAGGCGTCGAACATGGTGTGCGCGACCGTCCGCAGCGCCCGCTCCCAGCCCATCGCGAGGAGCTCGTCGCCGTTCAGCTCCACGACGCCGAACATGCGGTCCACTACATGAGCGACCAGGGCCGCCCGGTTGTCGAAGTGCCGATACAGCGTCGCCGTGCCCGACCCCAGACGCTGAGCCAGCGTCCGCATCGACAGAGCGTCGGAGCCGTCCTCGTCCACGATCCGCAGTGCTGTAGCGACGATGCGCTCCAACGGCACCGGCGGCCGCCCAGGAGAACGCCGAGCCGACGCCGCGCCCGCCCGCGCAGGAACAGGTTCTGCCACGGAACGTCC
Source organism: Streptomyces spongiae (assembly GCF_009377185.1). GTDB lineage: Bacteria > Actinomycetota > Actinomycetes > Streptomycetales > Streptomycetaceae > Streptomyces > Streptomyces spongiae. The sequence goes on along the minus strand of NZ_VJZC01000041.1, from coordinate 7,616 downwards.
CACCTCCTCAAGCAGCCATAACAGCAACACCGTAACCGATATGAAGCCCAGCGATCCGACGAGGAGTCTGATCATCCTCCCAGCACGGGACTGTAAGTGAGTGCTGAGGGGACCAGCACGACCGGTCCGCCGAGTTGCTGGTGGGCGGTCTGGATGAGGTCGCGGTAGTCATTCCAGGAGAAGCTCGTACGCCCGTCGGGCCGGGCATCGGAACAGGGCCGGTAGATCAGCCTCGAAGGGCTCGCCCGCCTTGTAACAGACCAGTTTACCTGCCCCTAGCAGGCGACCACAGACACTCAGCCCCTGTTCAGCGGCTCGCCGGTCTGACTGCTAGCCGCGCCGCCCTCATCCGCGAGGCGATCCAGTGCGCGGTTTCACTGCATCCTGACCAGCGGTGACACGCTCAACAGCCTAGTACTCCAGCCGTAGATCTTGATCTTCATGGGGTCTGGGCTGTTTGTCGCAGGTAGTGGCCGTTGCGGGCGCGGGCTTGGTGTCGTCGTCGCCAGTCGGACCATCGAAGCCGGTGAGCCGGGCCGTGGGCGGGCTGGGCCATCAGCGTGGTGAACAAATGCTGGATCTCGTTGCGGGTCAAGGGGATCAGCCCGTCCGGGGACGGGTGGCGGGCCTGTTCCTGTGCGGCGGTCACGACGAGGAAGGCGTGCGCAAGCATCGCGAGGGTGACCCACCGGCGCCAGGACGTCCACCGTCTGACCTGGTGTTGAGTGCGGCCAGCCCCTTTCCGGACTGGAAGGTTTCCTCGATCGCCCATCGGCGTCCGGCGACGCGCACGAGGGTGGCCAGGGGAACGGCAGCGGGTGAGTAGCATCGGTAGAAGGCGAGTTCGCCAGTGCGGCGGTTGCGCCGGATCAGCAGTTGGTGGTGGCCGGGGCGGACGTCGGTGATGTCGGCCACAGCCCAGTCGTAGAAGCGCAGTCCCTTGGCTCCGGTGCCTGCGGAGCGTTGCTGCCAGGCCCGTTTGGGCAGCTTCCTGGCCAGGGCGTCGGCCCGGAGCTTCCCGGCGTGGGTGGGGATCTGGTGGTCACAGGCGACGGCGAGGACGTAGCCGGTCTGCCGGGCTTCGAGTGCGGTGCGCAGGTGCGGGTTGGCACCGTAGACCTCGTCACCAGTGACCCAGGCGGCGTGGATGCCGGCGTCCAGGGTGCGCGTGATCAGCGTAGTGGCCAGAGCCGGCTTGGTGGAGAAGCCGATCTCGGCGGGGATCCCGGCTGCCTGGCAGCGGTCCGGGTCATCGGTCCACGAGCGCGGGACGTACAGCTCCCGGTCGATCGCGGCGTGTCCGGCCGGAGTTGAGTAGACGAGGTAGACGGCAACCTGGGAGTTTTCGATGCGGCCCGCGGTGCCGGTGTACTGGCGCTGCACGCCGACCGTATGGGTACCCTTCTTCAGATCGCCGGTCTCGTCGACGACCAATACGGCGTCCTGGCCGCCGAGGTGCTCAACGATGTATCCGCGCAGGTCGTCGCGGACTGCCTCGACGTCCCACTTAGCCCGGGCCAGCAGGTGCTGCAGGCCGTCCGGTGTGGCGTGTCCGGCATGCTCGGCGATCGTCCAGCAATTCTTCCGTGGCAGGTCCGACAACAGTCCCAGGACTAGGGACCGTGCGCGACGTCGCGGTTCGACCCGCGCGAAGCGACCCGCGATCCGGCCCATCAGGACATCGAACAGGTCCCGCCAGCGAGCGGGGTCTACGCTATGGCCTGCGGCCACCGCTTGATCTTCGTTTGTCCACACAACACGCGATGATCACCGGTGGCCGCACCTGCCCCCACACCGCCCCTGACCTGTGAGATCGCAGCCTGCGGCGGGGATACATAGGATAAGTGCGGTGGTCAATCCCGACGCCTTCGGCCGGAGGAGGTTCGTGATGACGCACGATGGCGGGCTGAGGCTGCACATGCAACGTGTCCTCCGCGCACCGCGTCCGGTCGTATTCCGAGCGTTGACCGAACCGCAGGAATTGGCCAAGTGGTGGGGCCCCGACGGGTTCACCACCCCGGATGTGGAAAGCGACCTTCGGCCAGGAGGTGGTTACCGGATCGCGATGCAGCCTCCGGAAGGCGATCGGTTCTACCTGGTGGGGGAATTCCTTGTGGTCAACCCTCCGGAACGCCTGTCCTACACCTTCCGGTGGGAGGATCCCGATCCCGAGGATCGGGAGACGGTGGTGACGCTGTCCCTTCGCGATATCGGCGGTACCTCGGCCGAGCTGGTCTTCAGCCAGGGCGACTTCGCCACTGAGCGGCGCCAAGCTCTTCACGAGGAAGGCTGGACTCAGAGCCTCAACAAGCTGGAGGAGCTGATGTCGTCGGTTGCGTCGACCTGAGTTCTTAGCCGGTGGGAGGGGCCCGGCGCAGGCCGTACCTGCCTTCACACCGCCCCTGACCAGCGAGATTGCGATCTACGGCTGGAGTACTAAAAGGGTGCGGATTCGACCCGGATTCGACCCGAGGGTCCCAGAATCCAAAACGAACAGTAGTTGACCTGCAGTGATGCTGATTCTTGCCGCTGTACCGAGCATCCACCGACAGGGGAGTTTCACAATTGGAACTAGGTGGACATTTGTGGGCGATTAACGCAGCGTAGCGAGTAGTCGCACTCGCCGTCGCCGCCGCAGGCTCCCCCGAGCGCGAACCACATGGTCGCACCACGCGACCCTCCGCTCTGGCGACTAGGCGTTGACGGAACAGGGCTCTGACCAGCCCCTTTACAGAAGTTCTTCCGTCTGACAGAAGCCGTCTTGCCGGCCGGTGCAAGCCTCACGACCCTGATTCCAACCACGGCACGCGGGGCGACGGAGCCCCGCCAACAGGGACGGGAACTGCCATGCCGCACATCACCGCTTTTGCCAGAAACCAGTGGTAAAGCTAGCGAACCTTTCTGACCTGCGCTTATGCGAGGCGATGAGGCTGTGACCTGCTAGGACGGGTTGCAGAGGCGATCGGAGGCAGTCAGAGGAAACCGCTCTGATTCGACCCCGGTTCGACCCGGGTCGCTCGGAGGCAGTCAGAGGCAGCGGCCTCTGCAACAGGCCTCTGGGGGACCTGAGTTGACCGGCGTGGATCAAGAGTGGACCACTCTGGCGGGGCTCTGTTTCGACCTCGGTCGAGCTGCGATGGGGACGCCTGCCTCCGCTCGGGGCCGGTATGACGAGGGCCTCCAGGACGGCAATCCTGGGGACCTTTCTGGCGCCGATGGAGGTCGGTTCCGGGCACCACCCGTGGTTTTAGCGGGCCCGGCCGTCGGTGGCCACGCGCCATTCGGTGTCAGGGCGGCCGCTGGCCGGGTCAAGGACGCGCCCGCCCGGGGCGTGCCACGTGGCGGGAATCTGCGGAGATGCGCTGCGAGGCGTTGACGTGCCTGAGGGTCCTGGCGCATCCGACGGGTCTGCCATGACGTGCGCATCTCGGTCCCGGCCTCGTGCAGCCGGTTGAGAACCGTGCCGTACGACAGGCCACTGGTTCCCGGGCCACCGCCTACCGGAACCTTGCGACGCCTGGCCGACCACGGCCGGCCGGCCTGCTCGGCCAGAAGCGCCGCCAGCCGGTCCGGGGCGGAGAAAAAGGGGGAGTGGTCGCAGTCGATCTCGATGCTCTCGGTGGCGTGTGCCGCGCATTCGCGCTGAGCCCCGACCCGGACCGTCCGGTCCTTCGTGCAGACCACGTATACGGACGGCGCGGACGGGTCGACGGTCGCGCGCGGCTCTTCCGTGGTCAAGAGCATCGCGCCTCGCGCCCTGGAGGGCTTCGGTACCAGCCTGCCGGATGCGGTTCCCGGCACGACCGCGCCCGGATCAGCTTGGCGGCCTCGTCGCCGGGCACTCCGGTTGGCCACCAAGCAGATCCGAACGATCCGTCCCCTTCGCTCCACCCGCATTACCGGGCCTCATCGCTACTACGAGACGGTCCGCCCCCGTGCCCCGCATCGGTACTCGACTCCTCGCGGTTTTGTCCGCTTGGGGTTCTCCCTCTCGCCTCCGGCCCAACGGGCCGGCGGCAGTATCGGGGCGACAGGTTCCCACGTTCCATGCAAGAGCCCGGGCCAGACTCGCGCCGCCTCCATGCCGGACGCCGTCCGGGCAGTCAGCAGGCTCCCCCCGGACTTGTCCCGGAGCCCAGATCATGCCCCGGTTTCGACGCCACTGAGAAAATTTACGACACGTCATCAGCGGTTCGCTCACGCTCGCCTTTCTGACACTTAACCGGCGCAGCCTGCGGTGGTTTGGGATCTCCCCCTGCAGGGCGACCCCGGAGGACCTACCTCCATCTCTCGCACAGCACCGCTTCCAGAGGCAGCTACCTCAGCGCCTCCTTCAGCGTTCGTGGCACACGATCTGCGACTTCTCGTCCACCGAGAGCACGACCGCCCCCTCGGGCGGGTTGAAGTACAGGCCGACAACGTCGTAAACCTTCTCCACGAACAACGGGTCCGTCGACAGCTTGAAGGTGTCTGTCAGATGCGGTTTGAGCTGGAACTTCCGCCAGATCCGGCCGACGGTGGACTTCGACAGGCCGCTGTGTTCCGCCATCGTCTTGCGCGACCAGTGGGTGGCGTTCTTCGGGATCTCCTCCAGCGTTGTGACCACGACCGCTTCCACCTGCTCAACGCTGATGGTGGGCGGCCGGCCCGGCCGGGGCTCGTCGACCAGGCCGTCGAGCCGCCCTGCACACGCCAGCACGATCCGCGCGCGCAGGGCCAGTGCCTGCGCCGACGACGCCCGCCGCGTCCACCGCTCCAACACCGCCCGCTCGTCATCAGACAGCAGCAGCGGTTCCAGCTTCGGGCCCCGACGAGGAACCGACGCACCAGCAGCAGAAGTCACGCAACTACTAACGATCAACTACTGGCGCAGGACACTAGCGGGCCGCCTGAAACGTACGCCGGTACGCCTGGGGTGAGATGCCGATCGCCGCGTGCAGGTGCTGGCGCAGGGAGGTGCTCCTGGGGAAGCCGAACCCGGTCGGCGATCTGGTCCACCGACAGGTCGCTCGGCTCCAGCAGGTCCCGGGCTCGGGCTACACGCTGCTGCGACGACCGCGGTGGCCGTGCCCAGGAGTTCAGGGCCTCTGCACGGCGAGCTGGAGGTCATCGGCCGGTTGGGCTTTAAGGGGTCCTTTCAGAATGCTGGATTCTTTCGGGCGAGGGTCACGCAGTGGGCGAGCTGGAGGAAGGCGTCGTGCATGTCGTCGCGTGCTTCCCAGCGGATCCGCAGTCGGCGGGGGCCGTGGAGCCAGGCGATGGCGGACTCGGCAACCCATCGGATTTACCCCAGGCCCGAGCCGTGCGGCTCGCCGCGCCGGGCGATCTTCGGTGTGATGCCGCGTTCGCGCAGCCGGCGGCGGTAGATGTCGTGGTCGTAGCCGCGGTCGGCGTATAACGTGCGGGGCTTGCGCCGAGGCCTGCCTCGTTTGCCACGTACCGGCGGCAGGCCGTCGACCAGGGGCAGGAGCTGGGTGATGTCGTTGCGGTGACCGCCGGTCAGGGACACGCGCAACGGGGTGCCGCAGGCGTCGGTCAGCACGTGGTGTTTCGAGCCCGGCCGTGCGCACGAGCTTGCCGATCGAATACCACTTCAAGGCGCATGAGTGACGAAGCATGTGGGTACTGCAGACGAAGCCTTCCAACCCCAGCGCCTCGATCCGCTCGTTCGCGGCCTTGAACGTGTGCTCCCAGCCGGTCCAGACCCGCGGCAGTCCGTCCTCGTTCAACCACAAGGCGACCGGCTCCAGCCCCTGCTCGGTCCGGCGAAACAGCCGCAGCCGGGTCAACTTCCCAACGTCGTTCCACAGCCACTTCTCAGTGCCACCCTCCGGGCGCTCCAAGGTGACCGCGTCGGTCCCGTGGGTGGCAAGCACCGTGCGCCGGTCCTGGACACGCTCGTAGCGTCCCGCCTGTTGAGCCCTGCGGACTGCGGCCGCCCGCGGCCCCTCCATGTAGGACAAGCCCCCCCTCATCGCGCTCTGCGGTGTCCAGTACGGGTGTCCGTAGCCTTTTTTCGCGCAGGCATCGGCAAGGTGGCCCGCGTAGTAGTGCCGCCGTCGGTCGTAGTGCGGAAGCTCCGGAATCACGACACTTGCCCACTCGGCGACTCGGAGCCCGTTGCCAAAGAGGCCCTGACAGAACGCGGTGTCGCGCTGCTCGTTGCGGCCCCGCCACCACTGGTCGGGACGCCCGTCCAGGTCCATGCCGCGAATGCCAAGGGCAAGCCAGCGGGCGAAGCCTGCAGGGTCGAACCACTTGACGTTCGACCTCCGTGCGATCGGGGGCGCATCGAAGTCCTCGAACGGGTTGGCGATCCCGTACTTTCGGCCGACCCACCTGTAGAACTTCTTCAAGCCGGCGAGGTCCCGGGAGAAGGAGTTCGTCTGAATGCGCTCGCCGTTCGCCGGGTCCGTGACACGCCAGAAGGAACTCTTCCGCGTGATCCTCGGTGGCCTCCCACCACTGCGCGCCGAGGATGTGCAGGAAGTTGAGCCACACCACCAGAGAGTATGAGTAATCCTTCTCCGTCTCCCTACCCAGATTGCGCCACTTCGCCGAGGTCAGGCAGGCATTGACTCGCGGATCAGGCCGTCCGTCCGGGCCCAGCACGAACCCCTGCCTGTGACGAGCCCCGCGTAGCCGTGCCCGTTGTGCAAGATCCTCAACACCCCCGACAAGGAACGGCTCCAGCTCTCCAAGATCGCGTTTCAGATCGAGCCGGTGAGTTGCCAGTGCCTCGGGATGTCCAGTTCCTCTGTCACACCCTCTTCAACGAAGCTGAACAACAACAGTCACTCGACAAAGAATGCCGGCCGTCGAGAAGATCACCCGACTGCTGGAGGTCGAGTGGAACGTCGGCCGCACCGGCATCATCGCCCCCCGCGGTGTGCTGGAGCCGGTCGAGATCGACGGCGCCACCATCACCTACGCCACCCTCCACAACCCGGGCGACATCACCCGCCGCGACCTGCGTCTGGGTGATCACGTCATGGTCCACCGGGCCGGAGACGTCATCCCCCGCATCGAAGCCCCCGTCGCCCACCTGCGCACCGGCGACGAACAGCCCATCGCCTTTCCCGAGGTGTGCCCCCGCTGTGGTACCGGCATCGACACCAGCGAGCAGCGCTGGCGCTGCGAGAACGGCCGCAACAGCCACCTCGTCGCTTCTCTCTCCTACGCCGCCGGCCGCGGCCAGCTCGACATCGAAGGCCTGGGTCACACCCGCGTCGTCCAGCTCGTCGAAGCCGGCCTCGTCGCGGATCTCGCCGACCTGTTCACCCTCACCCGCGACCAGCTCCTGAGCCTGGAGCGGATGGGCGAGACCAGCACCGACAACCTCCTCGCCGCGATCAGCGCCGCCAAGGAGCAGCCGCTGTCACGGGTGCTGTGCGCGCTCGGGATCCGCGGCACCGGCCGCTCGATGTCCCGCCGTATCGCCCGGTACTTCGCCACCATGGACACCATCCGCGCCGCCGACGCCGAAGGGATGCAGCAGGTCTAGGGCATCGGCACCGAGAAGGCCCCCTCCATCGTCGCCGAACTCGCCGAACTCGCCCCGCTCATCGACAAACTCACCGCGGCCGGGGTGAACATGACCGAGCCCGGCGCCACCC